>NZ_JBFAYQ010000038.1:0-66345 GCF_040681345.1 Streptomyces sp. NPDC051776
TATCTCCGTCTGGGTTTTGCCTTGGTGTCACGTCCGAATCCCCGTCGCGTGTCCCCGGCGGGGCGGGTGCCCGCCCCGGCCACCCGCCCCGCCTCTGAAATGGCCCGCTCACGGGCCGCCGCAGCTCCTGCCGGAAGCTACGGCGTGACCTTCTCGATCCGGACGCTGCCGACGCCCGCCGCGGTCCCGCGGCCGTTGACGAGCTGGACCTCACCGAAGAACTGCCGTCCCTCGGGCGCCGGGCTCCCCACCACAACCTGGGCGGCGACCTGCGCCGAGGCGCCGTTGGCGAGCGCCACGGCCTTCGACTCGTCGACCTTGACCTCGCCGAGCGAGGGCGCGAAGTACACGTCCCGGTAGTCGTACTCGGTGGTGCCGGCCGGGACCGCGTAGCCGATGACCTCGAAGGTGTAGGTGCCGGCGGCCGGCTTGTCGAGGCTGACCGTCTCCTCCGAGTCGCCGTCCGCCGACGAGCCGACCAGCTCGCCGTCGCGGTAGACGTTCAGGTCCAGGTCGGCCGCGTTGTCGGAGACGCCGCCGATGGCCACGTCGAGCCGTTCGACGCCCTCGCCGACCGCAAGCTCGGTGGTCTGCGTCTCGCCCTCCTTGATCGACGGACGCGCGGACTTGGACGAACCGAGCGAGCCGCCCTTGAGCTTGCCGTCGATCGCCGCGAAGCCGTTGGTGACCTTCCACTCGACCGGGGCCGGCGTGCCGACCTTGGCTTCGGGGAGCGTCTTCACCTCGGGGTCGAAGGACGCCCCGAGCGCGGTGACGTCGAGCTTGTACGGGTTGTCGAGCAGCGGTGAGGTGCGGCGCGCCTCGACCTCGATCTCCCAGACGCCCGGCTGCGGGTCGGCGTAGCTGCGCAGGTCCGGACGGCAGGTGTTGGCGGGGTTGTCGTAGTTGTTGTAGCAGTTCGGTGTGGAGGTCGGATCGACCGGGACGCCGTAGGGGTGGACGGCGATGAAGCGGGTCTGGCTGGTCTTCTTCAGTCCGCCGATCGTGACTTCGAGGGTCTTGGCGCCCTCGGGCACCGTCACGAAGTACGACTTGGAGCTGTTGCGCTGCACAGTGCCGGAGGTCGGGACGGTGTACCCGGGCTTGGCGAGCGGCGTGGCCACCACCACGGTGGTCATGATCTGCCGGTCCACGCCCTCGGTGCGCTCGTCGTCCACGGTGAGGATCGCGCTGTGCAGTCCGGCGGTGGCGGCCTTGGCCTCGACCCGGACGGTCACCGGCTTGTTCAGCGGCAGGTCGGCCTCGTCGTAGCTCGCGAGGCGGAAGGTGCCGTCGTTGTTGGCCAGACCGATCTTGTGGCGCACCGCGCGGTCCGGGCCGGAGGTGCGGGTGACGGTGATGTCGTACGTCTTCTTCTGGTTCGCCTTGAGGCCGCCCTCGCGGTCGTAGAGACCGGTGCCGAAGCCCGGCTCCTTGAGCGCGAAGTCGATGGCGGTGTCGACCGGGGCCTTGACCGTGTAGTCATGGGCCGAGGCGTTGTTCCGGATGGACTTCCAGGCGCCGAGGATGTCGATCAGGCCGGAGCCCTCCTCGTACGCCTGAACTCCCTTGATGTGCTTGGCCGTGCTGGTCAGCGCGGTGCGCAGCTTCGTCGGCGGCAGCTCGATGTCCTTCTGCTTCGCGGCGGAGAGCAGCAGCGCGGAGGCGCCGGCGGCCTGCGGGGAGGCCATCGAGGTGCCCTGGAGCATGCCGTAGCCGGCCGGGAGGGTGTAGCCCGCCTCGGCGACCGGGGCGCCCGGCATCCAGGTCTGGATGGTGTTGATGGAGGCGCCGGGGGCGGAGATGACCGGTGTGAAGCCGCCGTCCTCGCGCGGGCCGCGCGAGGAGAAGGGCATCATGCTGTAGCTCTTCTCCACCTGTGAGCCGTAGTTGGCGGCCCAGGTCTCCTTGGAGACGGTGGCGCCGACGGAGATCACCTTGTCGGCCAGGCCCGGGTCGCCGATGGTGTTGGCGCCGGGGCCGCTGTTGCCGGCGGATATGACGAGTTGGACGCCGTAGTCGTCGATCAGACGCGTGTAGAGCTCGGCGCGCGCGTTGTTGCCGTCGTTGAGCGCGGGCAGGCCGCCGATGGACATGTTGACGATGTCGACGCCGCGTTCGGTGACGAGGTCGATCATGCCCTCGGTGAGTGCGACGTTGGTGCAGCCGCCGGTCCAGGTGCAGGCGCGCGAGGAGACGAGCTTGGCGCCGGGCGCCGCGCCGTTCATCTTCCCGCCGAAGAGGCTGTGGGCGGCGGTGATGCCGGCGACGTGCGTGCCGTGCTCGGACTCGATGATGCCGATGTTGACGAAGTCGGCGTGTCTGCCGACCCAGTCGCCGCCGTACGGGTCCGTGGGGACGTCCTTGCGGATCTCCACGACGAACGGAACGCGCTCGGCGACATCGGTCGACGGGTCGTCCTTGCCGAAGTACGCGACCTGGTGGCCATCCTTGTACGGCTTCATCACCTCGTCGTCGGTGAAGTCGCCGTTGTCGTCGAGGTCGACGCGTACGGTTCCCGCGGCCGGGTCGTAGAGCACACCCCACAGGTCGGTGGTGTCGCCGTCCCGGTTGAGGTCGCCCTTGGCGTCGCCGCCGGTGCTGGCCGACTCGCGGAAGACGTTGACCTGGTACGAGCCGGCGGGAGCCGTCCACGTACGCCCGTTGAAGGTGAACGTGGGCCCTTCGACCGGGTTGGTCATCCGCCGCCAGGTGGCGTCGGCGTCCACGATCGGGTCGGTGGCCGTCACCCAGTCGACGATCTTGCGCTCGCCGGTGGTGGTCTTCTGCAGCGCGGGATGACCGAGGTCCACGCCGGAGTCGAGGATGCCGATGGTCACGCCCCGGCCGTCCGCCTTCGGGTTCTGCTTCACGAAGTCGACGGCTCCGGTCTCGAAGGCCGGCTGGTACGGGTTCTTGGCCGGGGTGTTCTCGTCCGGCGCGGGATGGGTGCCCTTCGCCTTCACCGCCGCGCCCTTGGCCCGGTCGGCCTTGGGCGTCGGGTCGTCCAGCTCGATCTCCTGCCGGAGGTCGATGGCGTGGACGCTGGAGAGCTTCTTCGCCCCGGCGATCGCCGCGTCGGCCTTGCCGGTGGGCACGGTGGCGCGCACGTACCCCAGCTTGTCGTCGGTCCGGCCGACCGAACCGCCCTTGACCGCGTCGAGCCGGTCCGCGACCTGTTCGGTCCGGCCGGGTGCCGTGGCGATCATCAGGGTGACGTTCTTGTCGCCGTCGGCCTTGGCCTCGGCGAGGAGGTCGGCGTCGGCCGAACCGAGCTTGTCGTCCGCCGACTTGACCGGGGCGGGCGCCGGGGCGGCCGGGGCGGGGTCGCTGTCCGCGGCCAGTGCCGTGATCGGCGCGGCGGCGAGGGCGGCCACCAGTCCCGCGGCGATCGCGATCCGTACCGTGCGTCTCGGCCCGGGTGCGGGCGACTCGGGTATCGAAGGTGAAGGCATGGTCATCCCTGCTTCTCAAATGGAAAAGGGGGTCCGGATTTCGGAACCGGATGACCGAACTTTTATGTAAGGGACCGGTGTTTGGGGAGAGTTGCCCCACACGCAATGACCCCGTGGCACATTTCCGCCAGCCGCCACCGACCCCAAAGTGCAGCCAATGCGGGCAAGTCGACCCGCATATGGTCACCCGTGGTCGTCATCCGTACCGGCGCCGTGGCCGACAGGGGGCGCGCCCGACCCTCACCCGGTGCTTCCGGTGCGGGCCTCCGGCGCTCCGCGCGAGCTGTGGCGGCGCTCCGCGCGGGCAGCGGCGGCGTTCCGCAAGGGAAGTGGCGGTGCTCCGCGGGGATCCGGTGGAGCAAGCGCGTACCCGGCGGAGTGAACACCCGGTGAGCACCGGATCTCCGGCGTGCGAGGAGCGGATGGCGGTCCGTGGCGAACGTGATCCATGTGCCGTGATCGGCGTCGCTCGTTTCTGCTCCGTTCAAGCTCAAGCCACCCCGAGTGCCAAACATCCCAGAGGCGGGGAACCCCGCCCGCGACCCACCGCACTCGGGGAGAAAGCGCATGTCCAGGACCACGTCCGCCGCCTCCGCCCTCGACCGCCGCTCGCTGCTCGCGGCCGCCGGCGCGGTCGGCGTCTCCGCGGGGCTGGGCCTCGCGTTCGGTCCGGCCGGCGGTGAAGCCGAGGCGTCACCGCCCCCGCGGGCCGGCGGCGCGGGGCAGCGCGCCGTTCGGGCCGCACCCGGCGCGCCCGGCCGCCCGGCCGCGCCGTCGACCGCCGGCACCACACTCCGTACGGTCTCCGCCCCGCGCGGCACCGGCGGCTACCGGCGGCTGACCGGTGGACCCGCCTGGGTCCGGGTCGTGCGCACGGAGACGGCCGCCGCGGGGTCCGGCCGAGAGGACCGCCGTACGGCCCTGGCCTCCTTCGTCCAGTTCACCGACCTCCACGTCGTCGACGTCCAGCACCCGCTGCGCTACGAGTACCTGCGCTCCCGGACGGCCAGCGCCTGGCGGCCCCAGGAGGCCCTGTCCGTCGCAGGCGCGGTCTCGCTCGTCGAGCGGGTGAACTCCCTGCGCGGCGGCCCCGTCACCGGTGCCCCGCTGTCCTTCGTCATCACCACGGGCGACAACACCGACAACAACTCCCGCACCGAGCTGGACTGGTTCCTCACCACGATGAGCGGGGGCCGCATCGTCCCCAACTCCGGTGACCCGAAGGTCTACGAGGGCGTGCAGGACAGCGGTCTGAGGCTGTACTGGCAGCCGGACTCCGCCGTGCGCGACAGCGACAAGCGGCTCGGCTTCCCGCGCATCGAGGGCTTCCTCGACGCCGCGATCCGCGCGGTCAACAGCCCCGGCCTGCGCATGCCCTGGTACTCCACCGTCGGCAACCACGACAGCCTGCCCGGCGGTTGCTATGCGCCCGGCCGCGGCTTCTTCGCCGACTTCGCGGTGGGCGGCCGCAAACTGGAGACGCTGCCGGAGGCCGAGGGCGCAGCCTTGTGGAAGGCGGTGAAGAAGGGGCTCGACCCCGCGGGCGAGAACTTCCAGGAGCTCCTGAAGAAGTACGCCCCGAAGATGCGCAGCGTGACGCCCGACCCGGGCCGGGCCCCCTTCACCCCGCGCGAATATCTCCAGGCCCACCTCGACCCGCGGTACAAGGGCGCGGGTCCCGTCGGTCACGGCTACACAGCGGCCGATCTCGACGCCGGCCGCCTGTACTACACCTTCCGCATCTCCGACGACGTCATCGGTATCTCTCTGGACTCCACCGACCCCGGCGGACACTACGAAGGCTCCCTCGGTACGGCCCAACTCCGCTGGCTGGAGCGCACGTTGGAGCAGCACCGGGGCGACTGCGCCCTCATCTTCAGCCACCACACCAGCGCCTCGATGCGCAATCTCCGCCCCGACCCGGAACGGCCCGGGGAGAAGCGGCACGGCGGCGACGAGCTGGTCTCCGTACTGAAGCGCCACCGCAACGCCGTGGCCTGGATCAACGGCCACAGCCACATGAACCGGATCACTCCGCACGGCACCTTCTGGGAGATCTCCACGGCCTCGCACATCGACTTCCCCCAACTCGCCCGGATTGTCGAGCTGGTGGACAACGGAGACGGCACCCTGTCGCTGTTCACCACCCTCATCGAGTCGTCCGCCCCGTACCGTACGGACTTCACCGACCTCTCCCAGACGGGTCTGGCGGCGCTGTACCGCGAACTGTCCTTCAACGCGCCCGGGACACGGTCCACCCTGGCGGGCGACCCGGCCGACCGGAACACCGAGCTGCTGCTGAAGAAGCCCTGAGCCCGCCTCCTCACCGGGGACGCGTGGTCGCCGGGGCGCCCTCTTCACCTGGGGAGCACGATCACATACTCCGCTGGCTCCCGGTCCCCCGCCGACATCAGCGCCGTGCGGACGACGGCTGCCTGCTGGTCCATCGCCTCCCGCAGCTTCTTCGGGGTGGTGTGCACGACGGTGATGCCCAGCCGCTCCAGGCGCTCACGCTTGCGCGCGCCCTCCGCCCATGCGGTGTTCTCGTCCTGGCGGGGGGAGCGGGCGTCGATCGCCAGGGCCACCGAGCAGTCCGGCCAGTACGCGTCCACGCTGCCCAGGTGCGGGCCGCCGGGCAGGCGCAACTCGACGTTCCACAACGGCTCGGGGAGACCCGACGACCGGACCAGCTCGTAGAGCCGGCCCTCGGCCAGAGCCCTGCCCTCGGCGAGGAGAGTGTCGACGGCGTCGATGACATGCGGGCGCGAGAGCAGCCGTGCGCGGCTCAACTCACTGACGACGGCGCCGGGTTCGCAGTGCCCTCCCCGTACGGCCTCGGTCAGCAGGCGGCGCACGGCGGTGGCGCTGGAGAGCTGTGCGACGGCGTCGGCCAGAGCCCGCGGCACCGGGACGACGGGCAGTCCGGTGATCTCCTCCGGCTCGGGCAGCTCGCCGGAGCGCAGGATGCGGGCCAGTCCCGCGGAGCGGACCCGGCGGGTCCGCGGTACGAGCACGTCGATGCGTTCCAGGGCGCGCAGCGGGGGTGTGGAGGAGAAGCCGTGCAGGGTGAGTGCGGCGAGACCGCTGATCATCGCCGTCTCCCCGGAGCCTTCGGCGGATGGAGGCGCACCCGGGCGCAGACCGGTCGCGGGAGGGCGGTCGGCGTACAGCAGGGCGGCGTGCAACCGCTCCTCGCTCGTGGGCGGTCCGGGGTGGAGCAGGTAGACGCCGGGCAGTAGGCGCTGCCAGCAGCCGCCGGGGCGGGTTCGCTCGGCGGCGTCGGCCGAGGAGATGCCGTGCTCGCGAAGCTGACGAAGCGACAGAACGCGGCGCTGGGCGTCGGAGAGGTGGCGCAGGGGGCGGGGGGAGAGAGGGGTGTTGGAGTTCATGACCCGCCGATTCCCGTCGGCCTGCCGCCCGCTAACCGCTGTTACACGCTCGTCGATAAACCCGGACAGTACCGCCCTAAAGTACGGGCGTTCGATTGCCGAGAGCGGTTCCGCCGAACGGGGGTTCCGGACGGCCGGTCACCGCTCCGTCCCTGGCGGGAGGGGTTGTGTGCAAGGTTGTCGGTCGCGCCGGGGCGCCTTCGGTCGCGGACATGCCCGCGTTCTTCGGCGTGCGCCCCGGCGTGAGGGGTTCGCGGAGCGCACCCCATCGGCTCCGCGCGCCCGCGTTGGCTTCCTCAACGTCAAGCGCCCGTAAGGGAGTTGGTCGACCTCGGTTCTCGAATCACTGCGTACCCGGGTGTTTCCGGCGGTGAACGGCCGGTGACCGCGGACACCGGCCGATAGCCACCCGCCTCAACAGGAGCCCAACGCCAGCCGCTCTCCAGGGCGTTGAAGGGCGGCGGGGCCTGCCGCGTCCGTGCGACGGCCCGGCACGGCCGTCCTACGGACAGACGTCTCACCTGTCGTGCGACAAACGTCTCATGTCCCGGCCGCGGCAACCTTCGCGTCGCAGTCCTGCGCGCGCACGGCCCGTGCCAGGTCGTCGTGCGCCTCGAGCACCAGGCGCCGGAGCGCGGACGGCGCGTCCGGGTGCTCGTCCAGCCACACTTGGGACATCTCCAGTGTCCCGCGGTCGTCCTGGAGCGACGGGTAGAGCCCGCGGACGATCGCCATCGCGATCTCGATCGACCGCTCCTCCCAGACCCGTTCGATCGCGGCGAAGTACCGCGGCGCGTACGGCGCCAGCAGCTCCCGCTGCCCCGCCTGGCAGAGGCCCGAGATCGTCGCCTCAACCAGCGCGTTGGACAGTTCGTCGGATTCCACCACGTCCGCCCACGCCCGCGCCTTCACCTCGGCGGAGGGGCGTGCGGCCCGACAGCGCACCTGGTGCCGTTTGCCGGACGCCGTGTCGTCCCGCGCGAGTTCGGCGTCGATCACGGACGCGTCGGCATCGCCCTGCGCGGCCAGCGGCTCCAGAAAGGTCCAGCGCAGCTCCTGGTCCACGTCCAGCCCGTCGATCCTGGCGGTGCCCGCCAGCAGGCCGTTCAGCAACTGCCGGTCCGCGTCCGAGGACGCGACGTGCGCGAAGAAGCGCGCCCACGCGAGCTGGTGCCCGCTCCCCGGGGCGGCCAGGCGCAGTTCGCGCAGCGCGCCCTCGGCGAGCGCCCGGCCGCCCTCCTCGCGCCACCCGGGTGCCGCGTAGTGGGTCAGCGCCGACTGGGCCCAGGCGTGCAGCATCTGCAGTACGCCGATGTCGCTCTCCCGTCCGGCGAAGCGCAGCACCAGGTCCACGAAATCGCGGGCGGGCATCAGCCCGTCCCGGGCGAGATTCCACAGCGCGGACCAGCACAGGGCGCGGGCCAGCGGGTCGCCGAGGTCCCCCAGGTGCGCCCGCAGCGTGGCGAGCGAGTCCTCGTCGAAGCGGATCTTGCAGTACGTCAGGTCCTCGTCGTTGACCAGGATCAGATCCGGCCGCTGGGCCCCGGCCAACTCGGCCACGACCGTACGCGGCCCGGCGACGTCAGCCTCCGCGCGGGCGTACCGGACCAGCGCCCCGACGTCGGAGGCCTCACGCCGGTAGAGCCCCACGGCGACACGGTGCGGCCGGAGCGTGGGGTGCGCCTGAGGAGCCTCTTGGAGGACGGCCAGTTCGGTGATGCGGCCCTCGGCGTCGTAGGTCGCCTGCGGGGTGAGCGTGTTGACGCCCGCGGTCTGCAACCAGGCCCGCGACCAGGCGGACATGTCGCGCCCCGAGGTCTCCGCGAGCACCTCCAGCAGATGCTCGAGCCGGGTATTGCCGTACGCGTGCCGCCGGAAGTAGCGCCGGGCGCCCTCCAGAAAGGCGTCCCGCCCGACGTAGGCGACGAGCTGCTTGAGTACCGAGGCGCCCTTGGCGTAGGTGATTCCGTCGAAGTTGAGCTTGGCGTCCTCCAGATCACCGATGTCGGCCGTGACCGGGTGGGTGGAGGGGAGCTGATCGGCGCGGTAGGCCCAGGACTTGCGGCGGTTGGCGAACGTGATCCAGCCGTCGGTGAATCGGGTCGCCTCGACCAGTGAGAAGGCGCCCATGAAGTCCGCGAAGGACTCCTTCAGCCACAGGTCGTCCCACCACTCCATGGTGACGAGATCGCCGAACCACATGTGCGCCATCTCGTGCAGGACGACGTTGGCCCGGTGTTCGTACGAGGCCTGGGTGACCTTGCCGCGGAAGACGAACTCCTCGCGGAAGGTCACACAGCCCGGGTTCTCCATCGCGCCGATGTTGTACTCCGGCACGAACGCCTGGTCGTACTTCCCGAACGGATACGGGTAGTCGAAGTGGTCGTGGAAGAAGTCCAGGCCCTGCTTGGTGACGGTGAAGATGTCGTCCGCGTCGAAGTGCTTGGCCAGTGAGCGCCTGCAGAGCGCGCCGAGCGGGATCTCCAGGGCCGAGCCGTCCGGCAGCTCGCGCCGGTAGTGGTCGTGCTCGATGTGGTAGGGACCGGCGACGACGGCCGTGATGTACGTGGAAATGGGCTGGGTTGTCATGAAACGCCAGGTTGCGGAGGACTCCCCGACCGGTTCCGGATCGCCGTCCGCCGCCCCGTTGCTCAGCACCGTCCAGTCCGCGGGGGCGGTGACGGAGAAGGCGAAGGGTGCCTTGAGGTCCGGCTGCTCGAAGCCCGCGAAGACGCGCCGGGCGTCCGCCGGCTCGTACTGCGTGTAGAGGTAGACCTCACCGTCCTCCGGATCCGCGAACCGGTGCATCCCCTCACCCGTCCTGCTGTACGCGCACTGGGCGTCGACGGTCAGGACGTTCTCGGCGCGGAGCCCCTCGAGGGCGATCCGTGCTCCGTCGAAGACAGCGGCGGGGTCCAGCTCCTGTCCGTTGAGAACCACCGAGGTCACCGATGGTGCGACCAGATCGGCGAAGGTGGACGCGCCGGGCTCCGCGCAGCGGAAGCGGATCGTCGTCACCGACCGGAAGGTGCGCCGGCCCTCGCCGGGACCGGGGGCGGACGCGGAGCCGGCGCCGATGGCCGACCGCACGTCCAGTGCGACCTCGTACCCCTCGACGGACAGCAGCCGGGCCCGCTCGCGGGCCTCGTCACGGGTCAGGTTCTCACCGGGCACGGCGGCTCCTCAGCCAGTCTCACATTCCGAACGCCCGTCATCGTGTCACGCGGCTGCGGGCCACGGGTACGAGGCCCGGCGGGAATGCCAGGGCCACCGTGCACCGTTGACTTGAGCGACCTGTGCGACCGTTCGGGTAGTGATCACGAGGAGCATTTGTGACAGATTCCGGCAAAACCCTCCCGTCGACCTCTTCAGGGGCAACCCCGGTCGACTTCTGGTTCGATCCTCTCTGTCCGTGGGCGTGGCTGACCTCACGCTGGATGCTCGAGGTCGAGAAGGTGCGGCCGGTCGAGGTGCGCTGGCATGTGATGAGCCTGGCCGTCCTCAACGAGAACAGGACCGAGGAGCTGCCCGAGGCCTACCGCGAGATGATGGCCACCCGCGCGTGGGCCCCGGTCCGCGTCGCGATCGCGGCCGAGCAGAAGTACGGCAACGGGGTGCTCGGCCCGCTCTACACCGCGCTCGGCACCCGCTTCCACAACCGGGGCGAGGGCCCCACCCCGGAGGCGATCGCCGGAGCCCTGGAGGACGCGGGCCTCCCGGCCGATCTGGCCGACTTCGCGGACTCGGACGAGTACGACACCGAGCTGCGCGCCTCTCACCGCGAGGGCATCGGGCTGGTCGGCGAGGACGTCGGCACGCCGGTGATCGCGCTCCCCGGCGCCGATGGCGACCGCATCGCGTTCTTCGGGCCCGTGGTGACCCCGGCGCCGAAGGGTGAGGCGGCGGCAAAGCTCTGGGACGGCACCCTGATGGTCGCCTCCACCCCCGGATTCTTCGAGATCAAGCGGACCAGGACGGTCGGCCCATCCTTCGACTGAGCACCCTCCGGAGGCCGCCCGAGCGGTGGAACTCCGATGCGGGAGAGCCCCCGCGCGTCACGTCCGCGCGGAGGGCTCTTCCTCTTTTCTCCGCCCGCAAGGTGAACGGTGAGAAGACGATCACGCCTGCAGGAGGCCTCGGCGGGTCCGCGGACCGGCGGCCCCGGTACCTCGGGGAGGGCGGATGGCCGGGGGTCTACGGCGCGACCAGCAGCCCGGTCGCCCGCTCCTTCGCCGCCGCGTAACGGGCCGCCACATCCTGCCAGTTGACGACCTTCCACATGGCCTCGATGAAGTCCACCTTCTGGTTCCGGTACTGCAGGTAGAAGGCGTGCTCCCAGGCGTCGAAGACCAGGATCGGGATGCTGCCCTGGCCGACGTTGCCCTGGTGGTCGTAGACCTGCTCCACGATGAGGCGGCCGCTCAGCGGCTCGTAGGCCAGGACGCCCCACCCAGAACCCTGCGTGGTGGCGGACGCCTTGGAGAGCTGGGCCTTGAAGCGGTCGAAGGAGCCGAAGTTCTCGGCGATGCCCTCGGCGAGCTCGCCCACGCCGTCCTTGTCCAGCGGCTCGCCGCCACCGTCACCGCTCATGTTCTGCCAGTAGATGCTGTGCAGGATGTGGCCGGACAGGTGGAACGCCAGGTTCTTCTGGAGTCCGTTCACCGACCCCCACTCGTCCTTCGTGCGGGCCTCTTCGAGTTGCTCCAGCGTGTCGTTGGCGCCCTTGACATAGGCGGCGTGGTGCTTGTCGTGGTGCAGCTCGATGATCTCGCCGCTGATGACGGGCGCCAGCGCCGAGTAGTCGTACGGCAGCTCAGGAAGTGTGTAGGTGGCCATGCCAACGCCCTTCGAAACACTTATTGCAATGAAGTTGCAACTGCACGATACCAACAGCAAGCACGGAACTGCGGCAGGAGCGGACACGAAAGGTCCCCGCACGCGGGGCGTGCGGGGACCTGGTGGGCCTGAGGTGCGGACGGTCAGGATCGCCGTTCCGCCGACGCCCGCCGGCGTACGGAGCCGATGAGGGCCAGCACCACCGCCAGGCCGCCGGTGAAGTAGAGCTGGGTACGGGTGTCTCCCTCGCGCAGCATCAGCAGCAGGATGGCCACCACCCCCGCCAGCGCCAGCCAGGTCAGATACGGGTAGGCCCACATGCGGACCGTCAGCTTCTCCGGGGCCTCGCGCTCCAGGCGGCGGCGCATGCGGAGCTGCGCGACCGCGATGAACCCCCAGACCACCAATACCGCGGCACCGACCATGTTCAGCAGCCACTTGAAGACGGTGTCCGGCCACCAGTAGCTCAGCAGCACGGCGAAGAAGCCGAAAGTGGAGGACGCGAGCACCGCGCGGCGCGGGACGCCGCCGCTGACCTTGCCGAGGGCGCGGGGGCCCTCGCCGCGGGCGACGAGGGAGTACGCCATGCGGGAGGCGCCGTAGATGTTGGCGTTCATCGCGGACAGCAGGGCGACGAGGACGACCACGTTCATGATCTGCCCGGCGGCCGGAATGTCCAGGAACTCCAGGACGGCGACGTACGGGCCGTCGCCCACCACGGACTTGTCGTCCCAGGGGATCAGCGTGACGATCACCAGCATCGAGCCCACGTAGAAGAGGGCGATCCGCCACATCGCCGTGCGCACGGCCTTGGCCACGCCCTCGCGCGGGCGCTCGGACTCGGCGGCGGCGATGGTGACGGTCTCCAGGCCGCCGTAGGCGAAGACGGAGGCTAGGAGGCCGATGACCAGGCCGTTGACGCCGTTGGGCAGGAAGCCGCCGTCACCGGTGAGATTGGAGGTCCCGGGCGCGTCGGTGCCGGGCAGGATCCCGAGGATGGCCAGCGCGCCGAGTACGAGGAAGGCGGCGATCGCCGTGATCTTCAAGGCGGCGAACCAGAATTCGAACTCGCCGAAGTTGCTCACCGCGGCCAGGTTCGTACCGCAGAACAGGGCCATGAAGAGGGCGACCCACATCCATGACTCGGTGCCGGGCAGCCAGCCCGTCATGATCTGCGCGGCGCCGATCGCCTCGGCCGCGATGCCCACGCACAGCAGGACCCAGAACATCCAGCCTGCGGTGAAGCCCGCCCACGGTCCGATCGCGCGCTCGGCGTGGACCGAGAAGGAGCCGGAGGCCGGGTTGGCCGCCGACATCTCACCGAGCATGCGCATCACGAGCAGTACGAGCAGCCCGGATGCGGCATAGGCGAGCACAATGGCGGGGCCGGCGGCGGCGATGCCGGCGCCCGAGCCGATGAAGAGGCCCGCGCCGATGACTCCGCCGAGGGCGATCATGGACAGGTGGCGCTGCTTGAGGCCGTGCGAGAGCGGGGTGCCGCTCTGTGGGGACTCATCGGTCGTGCCCTGTGGGGGTGTGGGCCCGACGGACGTGGGGGTCCGGTCCATTGGCGTGCCGTCCATTGGTTGAGGCGACAGAGAACCGCAACAGTCTGGTGGTCTGCACCGCTCAGTGACAAAACGATCTCCGGATACGACCGCTATCCGGACACCTCGGTGACCAGGCGCGGTTGCGCCACGGCGGTACGCGAAACCGTGCAACGACCCAGTGGGCGACGGGCTTTGGTGGAACACAACAGCGGAGCACAGGCCGTCTCCCGCGCCGAGTCGATGCCGCACGGACGCCCGTCCGGCGCCGGACGCACCTGAGCGGTATCACTTGACCTGCCTCAACGGCCCGTATCCAAGCGGTCGTTCGGTTCCCTGCCGTGCTCCGGAACCGCCAAGGACTTGAGGGTGCGTTTGTCGACTGCCCACGGTGATCGGGCCATTGCAGCTGGGTTAACGTCACGGTGTGTCAACCGTCCCGTCCCTTCTCACCCGCGGAGCCCACGAGATGAGCACTGCCGCCGCCACCAGCCGTCCCGGTACGGTCCTCGCGGACCTGCTGCCGGCCACCACCGCCGGCCGCGCCCGCGTCCGCGACGCCGCGCTGGTCTGCGGCGGTGCCGCGCTCACCGGCCTCGCGGCCCGGATATCCGTGCCCGTGCCCGGATCCCCGGTGCCCGTCACCGGCCAGACTTTCGCCGCACTGCTGGTGGGCGCCTCGCTCGGCGCGGGGCGCGGCTTCCTCTCTCTCGCCCTCTACACCCTGGCGGGAATGGCCGGAATGCCGTGGTTCGCGGGCGGGGCGGGCTCGGCCTCCTTCGGGTACGTCCTGGGGATGCTGCTGGCCGCCACCGTCGTGGGGGCGCTCGCCCGGCGCGGGGGCGACCGCGGCCTGCTGCGCACCGCGGGGACGATGGTGCTCGGCTCGGCGATCGTCTACGCGGTGGGAGTGCCGTATCTGGCGGTCGCTGCGCACCTCTCGCTCGGCGAGGCGGTCGCCGCGGGCCTCGTCCCCTTCCTCATCGGTGACGCGGTCAAGGCCGCGCTGGCGATGGGCGCGCTGCCCGCCGCCTGGAAGCTCGCCGGGCGCGAATGATCCGGGAGACCACGCCCGAGAACGGGCCGTGGCCCGCACCCGTTGCGATCGGCCGTGCGATCGGGTGCGGGCCACGGCCCGTTGTGCCGTCCGCCGCGTCGCCTCCCGCGCGGGGCGGGGAGGCGCGGCACTGCGGTCGGGGTCCTACGAGCGGGTGAGTGCCTCCGCGTCGTTGTCCTTCGTTCCGCCGGAGCCCGAGCCGACGCGCTCGCGCACCAGGGAGATGCCCACGACGATCGCCGCGACGAGCAGGGACAGCAGAACCTGCTTGCGCCCGGCGTCGTCCGTGAGCATGTAGACCAGCACGAACGAGATCATCGCGATCGTCGCCCAGGTCAGGTACGGGAAGAGCCACATCCGTACGGTCAGCTTCTCCGGCGATTCGCGCAGGATGATCCCGCGCATCCGCAGCTGGGTGATGCAGATGACCAGCCAGACGAAGAGGGCCACCGCACCGGATGAGTTGAGCAGGAACTCGAAGACAGTGTCCGGCCACCTGTAGTTGAAGAAGACCGCGACGAAGCCGAAGATCACCGAGCCGACGATGGCCGCCTGCGGAACGCCCTTGGCGTTCGTCCGCGCGAAGGCCTTCGGCGCGTCACCGCGCTGCCCGAGCGAGAACGCCATACGGGAGGCGGTGTAGAGACCGGAGTTGAGGCAGGACAGCACGGCGGTCAGCACGATGACGTTCATGACCTGGCCGGCGTGCGGGATGCCGATCGAGTCGAGCGCGGCGACGTAACTGCCGTGCTCGGCGATCGCCTTGGAGTCCCAGGGCAGCAGCGTGACCACGACGAAGATCGAGCCGAGGTAGAAGACGGCGATCCGCCAGATCACGCTGTTGGTGGCCTTGGTGACCGCACGCCGCGGGTTCTCCGACTCCCCGGCGGCGAGGGTGACGATCTCGCTGCCCATGAAGGAGAAGACGACCAGCAGCACACCGGTGAGGACCGCGCCGGGGCCGTTCGGCAGGAATCCGCCGTGCGAGGTCAGGTTGGCGAGACCGGCCGACTCGTTGTCCGAGCCGGGCAGCACGCCGAAGACGGCGAGGCCGCCGATGAGGATGAACGCGGCGATCGCGACGACCTTGATCCCCGCGAACCAGAACTCGAACTCACCGTACGAGCTGACCGAGGCCAGGTTCGTGGCGGTGAGCACCACCATCACGATGAGCGCCCAGGCCCACTGCGGTACGGCCGGAACCCAGCCCTCCAGGATCACTGCACCGGCGGTCGCCTCGACCGCCAGCACCACGACCCAGAAGAACCAGTAGAGCCAGCCGATCGAGAAACCGGCCCAGCGGCCGAGCCCGCGGTCGGCGTACTCGGAGAAGGATCCCGAGGTGGGGTTGGCCGCGGCCATCTCGCCCAGCATGCGCATGACGAAGACGACCATCACGCCGACCAGGGCGTACGACAGGAGGATGCCGGGGCCCGCGGCGGCGATGCCGGAAGCCGAGCCGACGAACAGGCCGGCGCCGATGACGCCGCCGATGGCGATCATGGAGAGGTGTCGGTTCTTGAGACCGGCCTTCAGACCGTCGGGGGAGGTGCCGCCCTCGGGGGTACCCGGGGCGGCCGACGTCTTCGTGGCCGTGGGTTGCGCGCTCATGTGCAACGATCCTTTGGCTCTGGGGTTACGAGCTCCGCCAGTGAAACGTAGGGGAAGCCAGCGGAAAACCTTTGAATCCAGAACGTTATCTTTGAGATTCCCTTGAGATGTGGCAGAAACGTCCCGCGGGACCCGAGCGCGCCTGCCCAGTTCTCCTCGTGCCACACTCGGATCATGCGCGTCTACCTCGGCTCCGATCATGCCGGTTACGAACTGAAGAACCACCTCGTCGAGTGGCTGAAGGCCCACGGCCACGACCCCGTCGACTGCGGCCCGCACATCTACGACGCCCAGGACGACTACCCGCCGTTCTGTCTCCGCGCGGCCACGCGGACCGCCGGGGACCCCGGCAGCCTCGGCATCGTGATCGGCGGCTCCGGGAACGGCGAGCAGATCGCCGCCAACAAGGTCAAGGGCGTACGTGCCGTGCTGGCCTGGAGCGAGCAGACCGCGGCGCTCGGCCGTGAGCACAACAACGCCAATGTGATCAGCGTCGGTGGGCGCATGCACACCCGGGACGAGGCGACCAAGTTCGTCGAGATCTTCCTGAACACCCCTTACTCCGGCGAGGAGCGCCACACGCGCCGCATCGCCATGCTCACGGAGTACGAGAACACCGGCCAGCTGCCTCCCGTCCCCGCTCACCACCCGCAGGAGGGCTGAGCGCCGGATGCCGGAGGGGCACACCATCCACCGGCTGGCCGCCGACCACTGCGAGAGGTTCGGCGGCCGGTCCGTGCGGGCCACCAGTCCGCAGGGCAAGTTCGCGGACGGTGCCGCACTCGTCGACGGCATGGAACTGGCGGAGACCGACGCCCACGGGAAGCACCTTTTCCTGGGCTTCGGGGCGGTCGGCTGGATCCACGTCCACCTCGGCCTGTACGGCACGTTCCGCTTCGGCGACGGGCCCGCTCCCGCCCCCGTCGGCGCGGTACGGCTGCGGCTCGCCACCCCCGAGGCCTACGCGGACCTGCGCGGCCCGACCGCCTGCGAGTTGATCACGGACGGCGAGAAGGAGGGGGTCCACGACCGGCTCGGCGACGACCCGTTGCGCACGGGGGACGACGGGGCGCGCGCCTGGGCCCGCATCGCGCGCAGCCGTACGCCGATTGCCGCGCTGCTCATGGACCAGAAGGTCGTCGCGGGTGTCGGCAATGTCTATCGCGCCGAGGTCCTGTTCCGGCATGGAATCGATCCGTACCGGGCAGGACGAGAAGTGTCCGAGTCGGAATGGGACGCGATCTGGGCGGACTTGGTGACGCTCATGCAGGACGGCGTACGGGACAACCGGATCGACACCGTCCGGCCCGAGCACACGCCCGAGGCGATGGGCCGCCCGCCGCGCGTCGACGACCACGGTGGCGAGGTGTACGTCTACCGCCGCGCCAGGCAGCCCTGCCACATCTGTGGCGGCGAGGTCCGCACCGCCGACCTCGCCGCCCGCAATCTCTTCTGGTGCCCGGCCTGTCAGCCGCCGCGGGTGTAGACCGCACCCCAGCCCCCGGGACCTGCACGCGGCGCCGGAGGCGCGCAACACGCCCGTGCCGGGCCCGGGTTCAGAATCCGTGCGGCAGCCAGGGCTGGACGTCGCACGCGAACGCCACCGACGCCTCCCGCAGCGCGCCCTGCCGCAGTTCCCGCACCCGCCCGGCCGCCGCCAGCTCGGAGAGCGTGATCCCGCCGAGATAGGCGGCCCCCAACTCCTGTACGGACAGGGCCAGATCGGCCGGCTCCCCGGTCCGCCGGCAGACGGCGCCGTCCTTCGCGTCGGCCGTCAGCCGCCAACGCCCTTCGTTCCAGGGGCAGAAGGAGTCGGTGACCTCCAGCACGACATCGGCCCGCGTCGTGTACGCCCGCGACTCCAGCGCCGCGCCGACCTCCACGAGGCGCACGTGCAGCGAATCGCGGATCCCTATCCTGCAGCGGCGGATGTCGGATGCCAGATGCAGCAAGGGGTCATCCACCGGACGGTTCCGGAACGTCACCGTCGACGTCAGATCGATCCCGAACAGGAACTGCCACAGCGCCGCGTACGCAGCCGGGTCCGGAGCGCAGATGTCGCGCAGCACGACGACGCCCTTCGCGCCGGCCGCGTCCCACTCCGGCTTGATCGCGTATCGCGCATAGCCCACGATCTCGCCGTCGTCCTCCGCCACAACGCACTGCAGGGGCGAAGCGCCCGCACGCTCCGACTCGGGATCCAGCAGCGGCAGCCGCTCCCAGCCCGGAAGCCGCGCCAGCATGCCGGGGCGCAGCGGGACCGAGGCCGCGTACACCGCCTCGCACGCGTCATCCACCGCGGCGGGATCCGCCAGGCGCAGCCGCAGTTCGTCCGTTTCCGGCGGGACCGCCAGCCGGATCCGGTGGGTGTCCACTTCCGCCGTCATCTGCCGCGTGGCGATCCCGTAGCCGAAGCGGCCGTAGATCTCCGGCTCAGAGGCGGTCAGCACGGCGAGCGGCTCTCCCCAGGCCCGTACGTCGTCCAACTGCCGCCGCATCATGGACCGCAGCACCCCGCGGCGCCGGTGCGTCGGGGCAACACCGACCATCGTGACGCCGGCCGCCGGGACCAGTCCTCCGCCCGGCACCGTCAGACGGAAGCTGAACGCCCCGGCCGTGCCCACGCACGCCCCGTCGTCCCAGGCGCCGATGGAGCGCTCCGACTCGGTCAGCTCGCGCCACAGGGAGCGCTCCTCGGAGGACTCGGCGACCCAGCCGAAGGCACGGGTGAGCGAGTCGTACCACTCGTCCCACTCGGCGGATCGCAGCACGCGCAGCTCAGCCGCCACTTCTGTCGTCATAAGCCATCCCTATCAGCGCATTCCTGGACGTGCGAGCGCATTTTCCGTACGAATGTGCCTCACCCTGCGGCCGACGGTGCACAGCGGTGGCCCAGGTGGATAGGGTCCCGGTGCAATGGCACGCGTCGTGGGAGCAGAGACCCTGACGGCCCGGATGCGCATGAGGTGGCACCGGGTCCGGGTCGGTGTGCGCCGCGCGGGCGTCGACTACTTCCGCGGCGACGGATCCGACTGGATCGCCCTCGCCGCGCTCGCGCTCACCATCCCGGGGATCGTGGCGGGAACCATCGCCGTACCCGACTGGTGCCCGCCCGCGACCCTCGTCCTCCCCGTCGTCCTCGGCGGACTGCTGCTGCGGCCGGCGAGCCTGCTGCTGCTGTACGGCGGCTCCGCGGTGGGGCTGATCCTCGAGGCGGCGATCCTCGGCCCGTACAGCCAAGGCCCCTCGCGCGTCACCCCGGGCACCATCCTGCTGGTCGGGGCGGTCGGCTTCGTGGGACTGATCATCGCCCAGTTCCGCAGCCGGGTCGGCGTTCCGTGGCGGCGCGGCGGCACGATGCTCTTCGACCTGCGCGAGCGCATCCGGGTGCAGAGCAAGCTCCCGAAGCTCCCCGCCGGCTGGCATCGCGAAATGGCCCTCCGGCCCGCAGGTGGACAGTCCTTCTCCGGCGACTTCGTCGTCGCGGCCCGTACGAACGGCGGCCGTACCCTCGAGGTCGTCCTCACCGACGTCTCCGGCAAGGGCATGGACGCGGCCTCGCGCGCCCTGCTGCTCTCCGGGGCCTTCGGCGGGCTGCTCGGCTCGCTGCCGCCGCACCAGTTCCTGCGGGCGGCCAACGGCTATCTGCTGCGCCAGGACTGGCAGGAGGGCTTCGCCACCTCCATCCACCTCGTCCTGGACCTGGACAGCGGCGACTACGAACTCCTCTCCGCCGGCCACCTGCCCGCTCTCCAGCGCAGCGCCGGTACGGGCACCTGGGAGCAGAAGGCCGGCGAGGGGCCGCTGCTCGGGGTGTACGACGGTGCGCAGTTCGACCCGGTGAAGGGGACGCTGCGCCCTGGTGATGTGCTGATGCTCTTCACCGACGGTCTCGTCGAGTCCGCGGACCGCGATCTGACGGAGGGCATCGACCGCCTGACGGGCGCCGCGGACCGCTACATCACCGCGGGGTTCCAGGGTGCGGCGTGGCACCTGATAGAGGCGGTGGCGAGAGACGTCAACGACGACCGCGCGCTGTTGCTGCTGTGCCGCGAACGGGGCTCGTACGCGGCGTAGGTCCAGCGGCAGACGTCGCTCTGCCGGCGCCGAGTCGCTGGGGCCCGTCTGCCGGGGCCCATCTGACAGGTCCCGTCCGCCAGGTTCCGTCTGCCACGTTCCGTGACAGGGCCCGTGCCAGGCTCAAGGGGCCGCGCGGCCGGGGGAGTTGCGCCCTGGGCGGCCGGGGAATGCGTTGCGCGGCCCTGGCCTCCCCGTGTACCGCAGCCACGTGCTCGCTGTCGGGATCCGCCGTCCCGGGGGGCAGCGGCGATCCGCCCCCGGGCCAGCAGTGACCCCTGGGGAAGCGAAGGGGCTGCGCCACAGAACGGCCCCGGAGCGGGCTCCGGGGCCGTTCGCACGGGCGGTGTGTCGCAAGGGCGGTGTGCGGCGGATCGCCGCCTCAGGCGGCCTTGGCCGTCTTCGTACGGTCGCGCGCCAGCTCGGCGGCGTCCTTCTTGAAGGCCCACTCCATCCGGGGTTCCATCGCGAAGCGGAACATCCGCTGCACCGGCCGGGTGCAGAGCACCGTGACCACGGCCGCGGCGATGATGGTGACCGCGATGGCGCCGAGCGGCGTCCGCAGCCACTCGTACGTGTCGAACCAGCCCCAGAAGCGCGAGCCCTTGGCGAGGAAGCCGTGCAGCAGGTAGCCGTACAGCGTCCCGGCGCCCAGCGCCGTGAACCACATCTTCCGCCGCGGCACCCAGGCGAAGAAGCAGGCGACGAGGACCATCGAGCAGCCGAAGAGTGCGAGCGTCATCACCAGGCCGCTCCACCACGGCGCGGTCAGCTCCTGGGCGCTGTCGCGGTGGTAGAACCAGGCCGAGGACATGCGCGGGGCCGCCCAGTAGGCCACGACGGTCGCGGCGGCCATGATCGGCACGGACAGGATCCTGACCTCGCGCCGCCGCATCATCTGGAAGTGCTCGGGCTTCATGACGAGGCCGATCACGAAGAACGGCAGGAACTGCAGCACCCGCTGGAGATCGAGGTCGTCACCGATGTCCGGCGAGACCGAGGCGAGACCGGCGATGGCCAGCGCGAGCGCCACCGGCCAGCGCACCATCTTCCACAGCGGAGTGGTCAGCCGCCACACGAACAGGGCAGCCAGGAACCAGGTCAGATACCAGGGGTCCAGCAGGCTGATCGGTTGCGTCGGATCGTCGTCCGCCCAGCGCTTGAAGAAGGTGTAGGCGACCTCGAAGAGGATGTACGGCACGGCGATCCCGGACACCAGCCGCTTGAGCCGGTCCGGCCGCATGTCGAAGCTGCGGGAGAAATAGCCGGAGATGATGATGAACGCCGGCATGTGGAACCCGTAGACGACCATGTAGAGCGCCTCGGCTGCGCGGCTGCCGTCGGTGAGCGGCTCCCAGGAGTGGCCGCAGGCCACCAGAACGATGGCCAGGTATTTCGCGTTGTCGAAGAACGCGTCGCGCTGCTTCGCGGTACCGGGCTGCTGTGAAGTGTCCGGTTTGTCGCGTACGGGCGGGGATGAGGCGGTTTCCTGCTTGATGTCCGACGGTTCCCGGGCCGGGGGAAGGGGCGTCCGCCGATAGCCGTGCGGGCTCAGTGAGTTGGTCACAGGCCCTCCCACCAAGAGCTGGGGGAGACGATTCGCGACCTCACTGCACATGCGGGGGTCAGAGCAGCGTGGAACATCTGAGGCACGATAGCGCCGGGTGCTGAATCCGTAAAACCTTCCCGGCTATGCCCGTCAAGCGTCCGTTCTATCACGGCTAGTCCTACTTAAAACGGTCAAATCCATCGACTGGTGGACGGCGTCACGGGGCTGGAACAGTTGGCCGACGAAGTGTCACCGGGGAGCATTACTGGCCGTGTTGGTGGCACGATGGTGAAAGTGGGGGGTGGCCGGGCATGCTCCCCGGGCCGGTATGACGATCCGGCCGAGCCGGTGTGGCGTTCCGACCGAAGGTGTGATCCGTTGTGGCCATTTCGCTGTCCGTGGTGGTGCTGTTGGCGATCGTCCTGGTGGTCATGATCCGCTCAGGTTCGATCAAGACTGGGCCTGCCATCGTGGCGGCACTGTTCGGATTCTTCGTGGCCTCGACCGACATGGCCCCCTCGATCAATCGCTTTCTGAACTCCATATCGGAGACCATCAGCCAGATCAATCTCTGAAACGTTCCGAATCGTTCTGATTCCGAACGCTCCGAGCGTGCGCCGCCGCGCACTGCGGAATCCACCTCCCTGTGGAGCGGGGTCGTGTGCGCGGGGGTGTGCGGGCACCGGGCATGTGGGCGCGCGGGACCGGGGCACGTAACCAGCGGCCAAGGACACGTACATGACCACGTGCGTGAGACGGACACGGGACGCCCTCCATGACGTACGCGCCGTACGCCGAAAGACCTCCGGCCCGATCCGGCGCGCCTCCCCACGGGAGCGCGCCGGATCGGGCCGGAGGTCGCTGAGCGGGCGACGGGAATCGAACCCGCGTAGCCAGTTTGGAAGACTGGGGCTCTACCATTGAGCTACGCCCGCGTGCGCCGGACGGTCACATGGAGTCGGCCGCACGGACTGCATGTTAGCGGTTCCCGGGGGTCCCGCGCACACTCGATCCCGGCCCCTCGAAATGCGGCGGCCGCACCTTGGCTGGGCATGTACCCTACGTGTCGCACCAGCGGGGTGTGGCGCAGCTTGGTAGCGCGTCCGCTTTGGGAGCGGAAGGTCGTCGGTTCGAATCCGGCCACCCCGACCATCAAGATCACCTTGTGGGGCCCGTCCCGCTTGCGGTTACTATGCAAGCTACGTGCCCGTGTGTCTCTCTCCGGGCGCGATCCGCCGAACTCGGCCGTGCTGAGACGGCAGAAACCCGAAATTCAGCCCCCAAGGAGACCCAACCGTGAAGAGCGCCGTGGAGACCCTGAACCCGACCCGGGTTCGGCTCACTGTCGAGGTGCCCTTCGAGGAGCTCAAGCCCAGCCTCGACGCGGCGTACAAGAAGATCAACCAGCAGGTCACGGTGCCCGGTTTCCGCAAGGGCAAGGTGCCCGCGCGCGTCATCGACCAGCGTTTCGGGCGTGGTGCGGTGCTCGAGGAGGCCGTCAACGACGCGCTCCCGAAGTTCTACACCGAGGCGGTCAACGAGGGTGAGCTGAACCCGCTGGGCCAGCCCGAGGTCGACATCACCGAGCTCAAGGACAATGAGCTCCTCGCCTTCACCGCCGAGGTCGATGTCCGCCCGGCCATCGAGATCCCGGACTACTCCGGCATCGAGGTCGAGGTCGACGCCGTCGAGGTCTCCGACGAGGACGTGGAGAAGTCCGTCGAGCAGCTCCGAGAGCGCTTCGCCTCCACCACTCCGGTCGAGCGTGCCGCCGCCGACGGCGACGTCGTGACGATCGACCTCGAGGCCAAGGTCGACGGCGAGGTCCTGGAGGACGGTGTCGCCAAGGGCGTCACCTACACCATCGGTTCCGGCGAGCTCCTCGACGGCATCGACGAGGCCCTCACCGGCGTCGAGGCCGGCGGCTCCGCCACCTTCACCTCCGAGCTCAAGGGCGGCTCCGCCGCGGGCAAGGAGGCCGAGGTCAAGGTCGACCTCGCCACCGTCTCGGCCCGCGAGCTGCCCGAGCTGAACGACGAGTTCGCCCAGATGGCGAGCGAGTTCGACACCTTGGAGGAGCTGAAGGCGGACAGCCGCATGCGCCTCGAGCAGATGAAGAAGTACGACCAGGCCACCCAGGCCCAGGAGAAGGTCCTGGACGCCCTCATCCAGCTCGTCGAGGTGCCGATCCCCGAGAAGCTCCTCGAGGAGGAGATCCGCACCCGTAAGCACAACCTGGAGCACCACCAGCTCGGTCAGATGGGCCTGGACCTGGAGGCGTACCTCAAGATCCAGGAGAAGACCGCCGAGGAGTTCGACGCCGAGCTGAAGGAGCAGGCGGAGAAGGGCATCAAGACCCAGTTCGTCCTCGACGAGCTGGTGAGCAAGGAGCAGCTCAACGTCGGCCAGGAGGAACTCACCGAGCACCTCATGCGCCGTGCCCAGTCCTCCGGCATGAGCCCCGACCAGTTCGCACAGGCCGTGGTCGAGGGCGGCCAGGTGCCGATGCTCGTCGGTGAGGTCGCCCGCGGCAAGGCCCTCGCGGTGGTCGTCGAGGCCGCCACGGTCAAGGACACCAACGGCGAGATCGTGGACCTGGACGACGAGGACGAGACCGGCGAGACGGTCGAGGCCGGCGCCGAGGGCGACAGTGGCGCCTCCGAGGAGGCCGCCGCGCCCGCCGAAGCCGCTGAGGCCGCCGAGACCGCGGAGGGCAAGTCCGAGGCCTGAGTCTCGGCCGACCACCCGTCGACGGGCCCGGACGCGTACGCCGCGTGCCGGGCCTGTCCCGCCTCGCCGCCGGGCCGCGCGGCGCCCACCGGAACCGCCCGTACGGGGGGCCTGCGCTCACAGCGAACAGTTCCCCATGCGGGATGGCCGCCGCCGACCAGCGCGTTAGGGTCCGTAGATATGAGGGCAGGGGAGTCCCCGCGCCCAGAAGAAGACGCTGACGGCGCGCTGCCGTCAACCAATCGAGCAGGTGGATACGTGACGAATCTGATGCCTTCCGCCGCCGCCGGCGAGCCGACCTTCGGTGGCCTCGGCGACCAGGTCTACAACCGACTGCTCAACGAGCGGATCATCTTCCTCGGCCAGCCCGTGGACGACGAGATCGCCAACAAGATCACGGCGCAGCTTCTCCTCCTTGCGGCGGATCCGGACAAGGACATTTACCTCTACATCAACTCCCCGGGCGGCTCGATCACGGCCGGCATGGCGATCTACGACACGATGCAGTACATCAAGAACGATGTCGTCACCATCGCCATGGGCCTCGCCGCCTCGATGGGGCAGTTCCTGCTGAGCGCGGGCACGCGCGGCAAGCGCTTTGCGCTGCCGAACGCCGAGATCCTCATTCACCAGCCGTCGGCGGGCCTGGCCGGCTCCGCGTCGGACATCAAGATCCATGCCGAGCAGCTCCTGCGCACCAAGAAGAAGATGGCGGAGCTCACCTCGCTGCACACCGGCCAGAGCATCGAGCAGATCACCCACGACTCCGACCGCGACCGCTGGTTCTCCGCGGAGGAGGCCAAGGAGTACGGCCTGGTCGACGAGGTCATGGCCACGGCGACCGGCATTCCGGGCGGAGGCGGCACCGGCGCATGAGCGCCCGCCCCGTGACCCGCAGCCGACCCCAGCCCACTGATCGCCTCCAGGATGTGAACACCCAGATGAACAACTTCCCCGGTAGCGGCCTGTACCAAGGCCCGGTCGCCGAGTCCCGCTATGTCGTTCCGCGCTTCATCGAGCGCACCTCCCAGGGCGTGCGCGAGTACGACCCGTACGCGAAGCTCTTCGAGGAGCGCGTGATCTTCCTGGGTGTCCAGATCGACGACGCCTCCGCCAACGACGTCATGGCGCAGCTCCTGTGCCTGGAGTCGATGGACCCCGACCGGGACATCTCCGTCTACATCAACTCGCCCGGCGGCTCCTTCACCGCGCTCACGGCCATCTACGACACGATGCAGTTCGTGAAGCCCGACATCCAGACGGTCTGCATGGGACAGGCGGCGTCCGCCGCGGCCGTGCTGCTCGCCGCCGGCACGCCCGGCAAGCGGATGGCGCTGCCCAACGCCCGCATCCTGATCCACCAGCCGTACAGCGAGACCGGCCGCGGCCAGGTGTCCGACCTGGAGATCGCGGCCAACGAGATCCTGCGGATGCGCTCGCAGCTGGAGGAGATGCTGGCGAAGCACTCGACCACGCCGATCGAGAAGATCCGTGACGACATCGAGCGCGACAAGATCCTCACGGCCGAGGAGTCGCTCGCGTACGGCCTGGTCGACCAGATCGTCTCCACCCGCAAGAGCTCGGTCGGACTCGGCGGCTGACGCCGCACTGTCGACAAATCCCCTTGGGTCGGTCACGGTCAAGTGAACCGGCCCAAGGGGGGCCCGCACGGGGGGTCCGGCAAGGTACCGTCGGTAGGCAAGCACCCGGGTCTGCGTACGTGATGCAGATCCCAGGCGAAGGGGAAGCACCTCGTGGCACGCATCGGTGATGGCGGCGACCTGCTCAAGTGCTCGTTCTGCGGGAAGAGCCAGAAGCAGGTGAAGAAGCTCATCGCAGGCCCCGGTGTGTACATCTGCGACGAGTGCATCGACCTCTGCAACGAGATCATCGAGGAAGAGCTCGCCGAGACGTCAGAGGTGCGGTGGGAGGAACTCCCCAAGCCCCGCGAGATCTACGAGTTCCTCGAGGGCTACGTCGTCGGCCAGGAGGCGGCCAAGAAAGCGCTGTCGGTGGCTGTCTACAACCACTACAAGCGCGTACAAGCGGGTGAGAACGGGCAGAACGGGCGCGACGACGGCATCGAGCTGGCCAAGTCCAACATCCTGCTGCTCGGCCCCACCGGCTCGGGCAAGACCCTGCTCGCCCAGACGCTTGCCCGGATGCTCAACGTCCCCTTTGCCATTGCCGATGCGACAGCCCTGACCGAAGCGGGCTACGTCGGTGAGGATGTTGAGAACATCCTTCTCAAACTCATTCAAGCCGCTGACTATGACGTCAAAAAGGCTGAAACGGGCATCATCTACATCGACGAGATCGACAAGGTCGCCCGGAAGAGTGAGAATCCGTCGATCACGCGCGATGTCTCCGGAGAGGGTGTCCAGCAGGCCCTCCTCAAGATCCTTGAGGGCACGACGGCTTCGGTCCCCCCGCAGGGCGGACGCAAGCATCCGCACCAGGAGTTCATCCAGATCGACACGACGAACGTGCTGTTCATCGTGGGCGGCGCCTTCGCCGGTCTGGAGAAGATCATCGAGTCGCGGGCCGGTGCCAAGGGCATCGGCTTCGGCGCAACCATCCGCTCCAAGCGCGATGTCGACTCCTCGGACCACTTCCGCGAGGTCATGCCGGAGGACCTGGTGAAGTTCGGGATGATCCCGGAGTTCATCGGCCGCCTCCCCGTCATCACCTCCGTCCACAACCTCGACCGCGAGGCGCTCCTCCAGATCCTGGTGGAGCCGCGCAACGCGCTCGTCAAGCAGTACCAGCGCCTCTTCGAACTCGACGGCGTGGAGCTGGACTTCGACCGCCCGGCTCTGGAGGCCATCGCCGACCAGGCGATCCTGCGCGGCACCGGTGCGCGGGGCCTGCGCGCCATCATGGAAGAAGTCCTCATGTCCGTGATGTACGAGGTGCCGTCCCGCAAGGACGTCGCCCGTGTTGTCATCACCGAGGACGTCGTCCACTCCAACGTCAACCCGACCCTCGTACCGCGCGAGCCGCGCGCGATCGGCAAGGGCGAGCGCCACGAGAAGAGCGCTTAGCGCGCACGCGAACGGATGGAGGGGCGCCCGGCAACTGCGGGCGCCCCTCCACCCGTTCGCGATCCGACCCGGCAAGGGGGGCCGGGCGGGACGTCAGGCCTGTCGTCGGCCAAGCCGCAGGCCCATGTCGCTCATCTGCCACGTGCCCGCGAACGAGGGGCTCTCTGTGGGACCGCGGACAAGCGAAGGGGCGCCCGGAAGACCCGGGCGCCCCTGACGGTCGCAGACTCCGTGCGCTACTTCTCGACGCGTACGTCCTCGCGGAACTTCGCGGTGGTCTCCGCCCACTCCTCGACCGAGGGCGCCTTCAGATCACTCGGGTCGGTGGCACCCTGCTTCGGGCCCCAGATGACGACCGCGGCGGTGCTGTCGTCGCCCCAGGCACAAGCGGGCAGCTTGACGAAGCCGGCGTTGACCTCGGCGCACTTCATGACGTCACCGTCGAAACCGGAGGGCTTCTGCTCCTTCGGTGAGGCCCCGGAGGAGGCGCCCTTGAGGATCGCGTCCACGGCCTCCTCGGGGTCGGTGACATTGCCGTATCCGCCACCGAACGAAATCACGTTGCTGTCACCGGAGTAGACGGCGCTGGCGGTCTTGCCGTCCTCGATGCCGCTGCCGCTGCCGGACTGGGGCTTGGCCCCCTGCCGCTGCGTCAGCTTCTCGTCCTTCTTGTACTCACCGCCCAGCACCGTGTCCGGCGTGTCCAGTTTGTAGTCGCCGCCACCGCCGCCCAGCAGCGCGACGGCGGCGACGACTATGACCACGACGGCGACCGCACCGGCGACGATGCCGAGGATCTTGCCCTTGTTACTGCCCGGCGGCGGGGGCGGGGGAGTGCCCCAACCCGCCTGCGGCTGCTGCCCGTACGGGCCGGGCTGCTGCGGCTGACCCTGCGGGTAGCCGTAACCGCCCTGCTGCGGAGGCACGGGGCCGCCCTGCTGCCCCTGCTGCGGGTAGCCGTACCCCGGCTGGCCCTGCGGCTGCTGCGGCGGCTGGCCGTAGGGGCCGGGCTGCTGCGGCGGCTGGCCACCGTACGGACCGGGCTGCTGCGGCTGACCGCCGTACGGGCCCGGCTGGTTGTGACTCATGGGGTTCCTCTCGGTGCGTGTGTGTCGCTAGTTCTTGAGCGGGACGCGGGCGTTGCCACGGACCTTCGCGGTGGTGTCCGCGGCCTCGTCGAGGTCGGCCTTGCCGGCGATCGCGGCCAGCGGGTCCATGAGGACGACTCCGGCGACGGTGCTGGAGTCGCCCCAGATGCACATCGGGATGGTGGCCGACTTCACGACGGCGCTGGGGTCGTCGCTGGTGAGCCTGAACCTCTGGCACTTCATCACGGCGCCGCCGAGGCCCTCCGGCTCCACTTCTTCCGGGCTGCCCACGGGCTCGGCCTCGCCCCCGTCCTCCGCGGACTTCGTCAGTACGACGAACATCGCGTCGACGACCTGCTCCGGGTCGTCGATCTCGCCCCAGACCCCGGTCAGCAGCATCTGCTTCTTCGAGTCCGTGACGTATTCGGCCTGGACGGGGTGCGCATCGGAGATGCCTGGGAGCTCCGCGAGATCCTCCCCGCTGCGGGGGCCGATGCCGGGGCCGTGCAGGCCGTCGCCCTTGCGTTCGTACTCCGTCGCCACCGTGGCCGGCGTGGTCAGTTTGTGCGGCCCGTCGTCCCCGCCCGTTCCGCTGCCTCCTTCCGCGAGGAAGAAGATCCCGAGGCCCACCGCGGCGACGGCCACGGCCGCCCCGATGATGATTCCGGCCTTCTTGCCGTTGCCGCCGCCCTGCGGAGGCGGGGGCGGCATCATGCCGTACGGCTGCTGTCCGTAGGGTCCCGGCTGCCCGCCGTACGGGGCGGGCTGCTGCGGCCCGCCTCCGTACGGACCCGGCAGGGCCTGTCCGGGATAGCCGTGGACCTGCTGGGGAGGGGCCTGTCCCGGTCCCGGCTGGGACGGGTATCCGTAGCCGGGCTGCCCTGCCGTACCGCCTTGAGCGTAGGGATGGGGGGTGCCGCCCCCATGGGGCCCTGGCCGTGGTGGCGGCTGGTGACTCATTGCATCCCCTCGTTGACAAGACAGTTGGGCCACATCCTCCCGGATGCCTTATGCGGGCTTTACCTCGGGGCGTGCATCAGGTTCAAAACTGTTGCGGACAGGTGGGAATCGATGGGTTCATGTCGGGTGATCCCGGACCCAGGAGCGGTACGGGCGGGCCCCTGGAATCGGTTCGTAACCGCCCCGACGCGGCCCTTACACTGGCCGTCGTGACCGACAACACCCAGCGCCCCGAGGCCGGGGCCAACAGCGCGCGCCCAGCAGATCTGCCGACTCAGTACGCACCGGCCGAGGTAGAGGGGCAGCTGTACGACCGCTGGGTGGAACGCGGCTATTTCGAGGCGGACGCGGGGAGCGACAAAGAGCCGTACACGGTCGTCATTCCGCCTCCCAATGTCACCGGTTCGCTCCATCTCGGCCACGCCTTCGAGCACACGCTGATCGACGGCCTCACCCGCCGCAAGCGGATGCAGGGCCACGAGACTCTGTGGCAGCCCGGCATGGACCACGCCGGCATCGCGACGCAGAACGTCGTGGAGCGCGAGCTCGCCAAGGAGGGCAAGTCCCGGCACGACCTGGGCCGTGAGGCGTTCGTCGAGCGCGTGTGGAAGTGGAAGGCCGAGTCCGGCGGCCAGATCTCCGGCCAGATGAAGCGCCTCGGCGACGGCGTCGCCTGGTCCCGCGAGCGCTTCACCATGGACGAAGGCCTCTCGCGAGCCGTCCAGACCATCTTCAAGCGGCTCTACGACGACGAGTTGATCTACCGCGCCGAGCGCATCATCAACTGGTGCCCGCGCTGCCTGACCGCCATCTCCGACATCGAGGTGGAGTACCAGGACGACGAGGGCGAGCTGGTCTCGATCCGCTACGGCGAGGGGGACTCCTCGATCGTCGTCGCCACGACCCGCGCCGAGACGATGCTCGGCGACACCGCCGTCGCGGTCCACCCCGACGACGAGCGCTACGGCCACCTCGTCGGCACCGAGATCGAACTGCCGCTCACCGGACGCCGTATCCCTGTCGTGGCGGATGAGCACGTCGACCCGGAGTTCGGCACCGGCGCCGTCAAGGTGACGCCCGCCCACGACCCGAACGACTTCGAGATCGGCCGCCGCCACGATCTGCCGAACCTGGCGGTCATGGACGAGCACGCGGTCATCACCGCCCACGGCCCGTTCCAGGGGCTCGACCGGCTGGAGGCCCGGTCCACCATCGTGGCCGCGCTGCGTGCCGAGGGCCGGATCGTCGCGGAGAAGCGCCCGTACACGCACTCCGTCGGGCACTGCTCGCGCTGCAAGACCACCATCGAGCCGCGGCTGTCGATGCAGTGGTGGGTCAGGGTCGGCCCGCTCGCGAAGGCCGCGGGTGACGCCGTCCGCGACGGCCGTGTAACCATCCACCCCAAGGAGATGGAGTCCCGCTACTTCGGCTGGGTCGACAACCTCCACGACTGGTGCATCTCGCGCCAGCTCTGGTGGGGCCACCGCATCCCGGTCTGGTACGGGCCGGAGGGCGAGGTCGTCTGCGTCGGCCCCGACGAGGAGCCCCCGAGCGGCGAGGGCTGGCGCCAGGACAGCGACGTCCTGGACACCTGGTTCTCCTCCGGCCTGTGGCCCTTCTCCACGCTGGGCTGGCCGGCGCGGACGGAGAGCCTGGAGAAGTTCTATCCGAACTCGGTTCTGGTGACCGGCTACGACATCCTTTTCTTCTGGGTCGCCCGCATGATGATGTTCGGGCTGTACGCGATGGACGGCACCCCGCCTTTCCGCACCATCGCCCTGCACGGCATGGTCCGCGACCAGTTCGGCAAGAAAATGTCCAAGTCCTTTGGGAACGCGGTCAATCCGCTGGACTGGATGGACAAGTACGGCTCGGACGCGGTCCGTTTCACCCTCGCCCGCGGCGCCAACCCGGGTGTCGACGTGCCGATCGGCGAGGACTGGGTCCAGGCGTCCCGCAACTTCGCCAACAAGATCTGGAACGCGACCCGCTTCGCGCTCATGAACGGCGCGACGATTTCCGGAGACCTCCCCGACCCCGGGGAGCTGCGCGCCGAGGACCGCTGGATCCTCTCCCGCCTGAACAGCGTCATCACCGAAGTCGATGCGTACTACGACGACTACCAGTTCTCCAAGCTCAGCGAGGCGCTCTTCCACTTCGCCTGGGACGAGGTCTTCGACTGGTACGTCGAGCTGTCCAAGACCACGTTCGCCAAGGGCGGCCCGGCGGCCGACGCCTCCCGGCGCGTCCTGGGCGAGGTCCTGGACGTCACGCTGCGGCTGCTGCACCCGGTGGTGCCGTTCGTCACCGAGGCGCTGTGGACCACGCTCACGGGCCAGGAGTCGGTCGTCATCGCCGACTGGCCGAGGGACAGCGGGTTCCGCGACCGGGCGGCCGAGCAGGAGATCGAGACGGTCCAGCAGGTCGTCACCGAGGTCCGCCGGTTCCGCGCCGACCAAGGTCTCCAGCCCGGCCAGAAAGTCCCGGCCCGTCTGGACCTGACCGCGAGCCCGGCGCTCGCCGCCCATGAGGACGCCATCCGGCAGCTTCTGCGCCTCCAGCCTGAGGGCGAGGGCTTCACGCCCACGGCAACGCTTCCGGTGGCCGGTGCCACCGTCGCCCTCGACCTGTCGGGTGCCATCGACGTCGAGGCGGAGCGGAAGCGGCTCGCCAAGGACCTCGCGGCGGCGGAGAAGGAGCTCGCCCAGACCACGGCGAAGCTCGGCAACGAGGCGTTCCTGGCGAAGGCCCCGGACAACGTCGTGGAGAAGATCCGCGGACGGCAGGCGACCGCCAAGGCCGACATCGAGCGGATCTCCGCGCAGCTCGCGGGCCTGCCGCAGGCCTGATCCGGGCTTCGCTTCCCCGCCCGCCCTCCTGAGAGGCGGACGGGGACGGGCGTGGTGCGGACGGCGACAGGCGTGGTGGGGCCCGCGAGCCCCACCACGGGGCGGCCCCCTGCCGCCCGGAGCCCCCCGCCCCGCTCCGTAGACTGGGCGGGTGAGTGACTTCCCTCCGCACGACGACCCCGACGGCACAGACGGCACCCCGGACCCCCTCGACCGGTTCGACGAGATCGTGGGGGAGGAGACCAGCCGCGACCCCGACCTCGCGGTGATCGAAGCCGGCAGCCGGACCCTGCGGACGCAGGCCGGGCCGCCGCAGGGCGACGCCGTCCCCGCCCGTCCCGCCGACCCCGAGGTGGACAAGGCGCTGCGCGAGGTCGAGGCGGAGCTCGCGGGCCGCTGGGGGGAGACCAAGCTCGAACCGTCGGTGACGCGGATCGAGGCGCTGATGGACGTCCTCGGGGAGCCGCAGCGTGCCTACCCGTCCATCCACATCACCGGCACCAACGGCAAGACCAGCACGGCCCGCATGATCGAGGCCCTGCTGGCCACCTTCGAGCTCCGCACCGGCCGCTACACCAGCCCGCACGTCCAGGCCGTCACCGAGCGGATCAGCCTGGACGGTGCGCCGGTCTCCGCGAAGCGGTTCATCGAGACGTACCGCGACATCCAGCCGTACGTGGAGATGGTCGACTCCTCCCAGGACTACCGGCTCTCCTTCTTCGAGGTGCTGACCGGTATGGCGTACGCGGCCTTCGCCGACGCGCCCGTCGATGTGGCGGTCGTCGAGGTCGGCATGGGCGGCACCTGGGACGCCACCAACGTCATCGACGCCCAGGTGGCCGTGGTGACCCCGATCTCGCTGGACCACACCGACCGGTTGGGTGAGACGCCCGGCCACATCGCCGGGGAGAAGGCGGGCATCATCAAGGACGGTTCCACCGTGGTGCTCGCCCAGCAGCCGGTCGACGCGGCGCAGGTCATGCTCAAGCGCGCGGTCGAGAAGGACGCCACGGTCGCCCGAGAGGGCATGGAGTTCGGCGTCACCTCACGCGAGGTCGCGGTCGGCGGGCAGTTGCTGACCCTGCGCGGACTGGGCGGCGAGTACCCGGACATCTTCCTGCCGCTGCACGGCGCGCACATGGCGCACAACGCGGCGGTGGCGCTGGCCGCGGTCGAGGCTTTCTTCGGCATCGGCGCGGACCACGCCCGTACGCTCGACATCGACACGGTCCGTACGGCCTTCGCGTCCGTCGCCTCGCCGGGCCGCCTCGAGGTCGTACGGAAGAGCCCGACGGTCCTCCTCGACGCCGCGCACAACCCGGGCGGGGCGCAGGCGGTGGTGGCGGCGATCGGCGAGGCCTTCAGCTTCAGCCGGCTCGTCGGAGTGGTCGGCATGAGCGGCGACAAGGACGTGAAGGGCTTCCTGGAGGCTTTCGAACCGCTGTTCGCCGAGATCGTGGTGACCAGCAACTCCAGTCACCGGGCGATGGACGTGGACGAGCTGGCCGCGCTCGCGGTCGAGGTCTACGGCGACGAGCGGGTCCAGGTCGAGCCGCGGCTGGACGACGCCCTGGAGGCGGCGGTCACGCTCGCCGAGGAGGAGGGCGAGTACTCCGGTGGCGGTGTCCTGGTGACCGGTTCGGTGATCACGGTCGGCGAGGCCCGCCTGCTGCTCGGGAGGGGCTGAGATGCGAACCCTGTGCGCGTCCACGCTGATCGGTGAATTCTTCGTCATCGGCTTCGCGGGCCTGGTGGCCATGCAGACCACCGAGCTGTCGCCGGCGGCGGTCTGGGGCGTCAGCGGCACCGCAATGCTGATCTGCCTGCTGCTGTGCGGCATGCTGTCCCGCCCCGGCGCCGTGCCGATCGGGTGGGTGCTGCAGATCGGGCTGATCGCGGCCGGATTCGTCGTACCGCTGATGTTCTTCCTCGGCGTGCTGTTCGGTGCCCTGTGGTGGGCCTCGGTCCATTTCGGCCGGAAGGTCGACGAGGCGAGGGCCCGGTTCGCGGCCCAGGCGGAAGGCGCGGCGGGGCCGCGAGCGGACACTGCGTGACGGAGCGTCGGTTCACCCATGTAGCCTCTTCGCACCCGCACATTGCCGTAACTCATCGGCGTACCCCGAAGGAGCTCGCCCCGTGAGCCAGCGCACGCTCGTCCTGCTCAAGCCCGACGCCGTACGACGCGGTCTGATCGGTGAGATCATCGGCCGTATCGAGAAGAAGGCCGACTGGCGGATCAGTGCCCTGGAGATGCGCCGACTGGACCGTGGCCTGCTGGAGCAGCATTACGCCGAACACGTCGGCAAGCCGTTTTATGAGCCGTTGGTGGAGTTCATGTCCTCCGGCCCGGTCGTCGCGCTGGTCGTCGAGGGTGAGCGGGTCGTCGAGGGTTTGCGGGCTCTGGCCGGCCCGACCGACCCGATCGCGGCAGCTCCCGGCAGCATTCGCGGCGATTTCGGCACCATCGTGCGGGAGAACCTCATCCATGCGTCCGACTCGGCCGAGTCCGCCGAGCGTGAGCTGAAGCTGTTTTTTCCCACGGTTGGGTGAAGGCAGTATTTTCCCGATTTTCCCCTGACGGCACGTCAGTCGTTTCCGCCTTGTGACCTGGGGCGACCGAATTTCCGCGGTCGCCCCTTGGCATATGCTGGGCATATCGGGGAACCTGTCACTCCGACACGACGTCACCAATACGGGGGTAGGCGCGTGTTCCGCCGACAATGGCGGAGTAGCCCTCGCAGCGCGCTCGATCCCGGCGTGACTACGATGGACCCACGCCACTTCAAGCGTTCACCTCGCCGACCTACACACACTCGCTCCAGCTGGGAAGGCCAGACGTATCCTCATGGGGAACAATATGTCGTTCATCGGCCGTGACATGGCTGTCGACCTCGGCACCGCCAACACGCTGGTGTACGTCAGGGGTCGCGGGATCGTCCTCAACGAGCCATCCGTCGTCGCCATCAACACGAACACCGGCGGCATCCTGGCGGTCGGCGCGGAAGCGAAGAAGATGATCGGCCGCACCCCCGGCAACATCGTCGCGGTCCGCCCTCTCAAAGACGGCGTCATCGCCGACTTCGAGATCACCGAGCGGATGCTCCGGTATTTCATTCTGAAGATCCATAAACGCCGTTATCTCGCCCGTCCTCGGGTCGTCGTGTGTGTTCCTTCCGGGATCACCGGAGTCGAGCGCCGCGCGGTCATCGAGGCCTCCACGCAGGCCGGCGCGCGCCAGGTGCACATCATCGAGGAGCCCATGGCCGCCGCGATCGGCTCCGGACTTCCGGTGCACGAGGCCACCGGCAACATGGTGGTGGACATCGGCGGCGGCACCACCGAGGTCGCCGTGATCTCGCTCGGCGGCATCGTCACCGCGCAGTCGATCCGCGTGGCGGGCGACGAGCTGGACAACGCGATCATCCAGCACATCAAGAAGGAGTACAGCCTCCTGCTCGGTGAGCGGACCGCGGAGAGCATCAAGATCACGATTGGCTCGGCCTTCGACAGCGAAGAGGACGAGCACACCGAGATCCGCGGCCGCGACCTGGTCAGCGGCCTGCCGAAGACCGTGGTCATCTCCAGTGCCGAGATCCGCAAGGCCATGGAGGAGCCGCTCAACGCCATCGTCGACGCGGTGAAGACCACGCTCGACAAGTGCCCGCCGGAACTCTCCGGCGACGTGATGGACCGCGGCATCGTGCTCACCGGCGGCGGTGCACTGCTGCGCGGCCTGGACGAGCGGCTGCGCCGCGAGACCGGCATGCCCATCCATATCGCCGAGGACCCGCTGGACTCCGTGGCCCTCGGCTCCGGTAAGTGCGTGGAGGAGTTCGAGGCGCTCCAGCAGGTGCTGGACGCCCAGCCCCGCAGATGACGGAGCGACCGAACCCCCTTCCCACCTTCGAGTGAGGAAGCTCCACGCGCGGGTGACGCCTTCCGCGCGGTCCACCGTTCACCGAGCAGAAGAACAGCAGCGTCCGTATGGCAGACATGTGCTGACGATTCCCGGACAATGCAGGACACCCGCAACACCCGCATCCGACGAGGAAGGCACGGCCGCCGCACGTGAGGGACACACGAGAGAGCCGGTTGCTCCTGGTGCTGCTGATCGCCATCGCGTTCGCCCTGATCACGGTGGACATCCGCGGTGGCGAGAACTCCCCGCTCGACAGCGCGCGGCGTGCCGCGGCCTCGGCCTTCGGGCCGGTGGAGAACGGTGTCGCCTCGGCGATCAACCCGATCGGCAACGCCATCGGGGCGGTGCGCGACTCCGGCGAGCGGCACGGCCGGCTCGCCGAACTGGAGCGTGAGAACGCCGCCCTGAAGGCGAAGCTGGGCAGCGACGACCGGACCAGGGGCCGCGCCGCCGAGCTGGACAAGATGCTGAAGACCGCCGGCGCCGGCCGGTACGGCATCAAGGGCGCGGAGGTCATCGCCATAGGAGCCGCGCAGGGTTTCTCCTGGACCGTCACCATCGACGCGGGCTCCGACGACGGCATCGAGCGCGACATGACCGTGCTCAACGGTGACGGCCTGGTCGGCCGCGTCACCACCGTGTCCGTGTCCACCGCGACCGTTCTGCTCGCCAACGACCCCGACTTCACCGTCGGTACGCGCATGGAGAAGTCCGCAGAACTGGGCTTCGCCACCGGCCAGGGCGACCGGCCGCTGCGCGTCCAACTCCTCAACGGCAAGGCCAAGGTGAAGAAGGGCGACCGCATGGTCACCTTCGGGTCGCGCGCCGACAGACCGTTCGTGCCCGGCGTCCCCGTGGGCGAGGTCGTCCGCGTCGACCCGTCCAACGGCGACCTCACCCGCACCCTGCAGGTCCGCCCCTTCGTCGGCTTCACCAAGCTCGACATCGTCGGCATCGTCGTCCAGCCGCCGCGCAAGGATCCGCGTGACGCCGTCCTGCCCCCGCCGCCCAAGACGAAGCCGACGCCCACGGTGACCGTCACCGTCAGCCCGTCGGCCGGGGGCTCCGCCGACCCCTCCGGCGCGGCGAGCCCTCCGTCGGATGACGACGCGGCCACGCCCGCGGGCGGCGGAGCCACGCCCGAGCCGAGCCCGACCAGGAGCTGATCATGCGCCTCAACAGGATCCTGCTCTCCACCTCGCTCGTGGTCGTCGCGCTCGTCGTCCAGGTGTCGGTGCTCGCCCGGCTCCATCTGCCGGGCGCTGTCCCCGATCTGATGCTGCTCATCGTCCTGGCCCTGGCCCTGGTCTACGGCCACACCGCCGGCTGCGTCATCGGCTTCGGCGCCGGTCTGCTCTCCGACCTCGCACCACCGGCCGACCACGCCGTGGGCCGGTACGCCCTCGTGCTCTGCGTGACCGGCTATCTCGCCGGTCTCGCCAAGCCCGATACGGGACGCGTCCGTTCGGCCACCGGCCCTCTGCTGGTCGTCGTCGGCGCCGCCATCGGCACCACGCTGATGTACGCGGGCGTGGGCGCGCTCGTCGGCGACACCGCCGCCCGGCAGGTCGGCGTCACGAACCTGATCCTCACCGCCTCGCTCTACGACCTGCTGCTCGCCCCCTTCGTCGTGCCCGGCGTCATGTGGCTCGCGAGGAGAGCCGAGAACGACCCCATGGCCGAGACCACGAGCGGCCCCGCCGGAGGAAGCGACCACGCCCTGCGGGGCTTCGCAACCGCCGACAGCCTGCTGGGTACACGTTCGGGCCGCGGTGGCCTGCTCGGCAAGCCCTACCGGTCACGCCAGCGGAGCGGGCGCATCAAGCCGGCACGCATCAAGCCGGCGCGCATCAAGGGGGCCAAGCGGCTGTGAATTCCGAAGTCACCGGAGGGACACGGGGCCGGGCGGCGGCGACGCGGCCGGCCGGACCCAGGACGGAGAAACCGGAGGGGGCAAGGTGAGCAACATCCCGGAGACCGGTCGTACCTCGCGGGTCACGATCCGGCTGATCGCCATCCAGATCCTGGTGTTCTCCCTGCTGTTCACCCTCGGCGGCCGCCTCTGGTACCTCCAGATCCGCAACGGCGACGAGTACGCGCAGGAGGCCAAGAGCAACCACGTCCAGCAGGTCGTCCAGCCCGCGGTCCGCGGCTCCATCCTCGACGCCCGCGGCGTACCGCTCGCCGACAACGAGACCCGCCTGGTCGTCTCCGCGAACCGCACAGACCTGCTGAAGATGAAGGACGACGGCAAGGCCGTACTCGCCAAGCTCGCCGACGTCCTCGACATGTCGCCCAAGGACGTCGCCCAGAAGGTCAGGCTCTGCGATTCCAAGACCCCGCAGCCCTGTTGGAACGGCTCCCCATACCAGCCCATCCCCATCACCGACGAGACCACCACCCAGCAGGCCCTCCAGATCCGGGAGCGCGCGGAGGACTTCCCCGGCATCACCGCCGAACCCACCGCCGTACGCCGCTACCCGTCGCCGGTGAAGGCCAACACCGCCCAGGTCCTGGGCTACCTCTCGCCCGTCACCGACGAGGAGATCGAGGAGGCCAAGGACACCGACTCCCCGTTCCTGCGCTCCGACCAGATCGGCCGCTCCGGACTCGAGCGCGCCTACGACAAGTACCTCCGGGGCAACGCCGGTGTCACCCGCTACGAGGTGGACAACCTCGGTCGCGTCATCGGCCAGACCAAGAGCGACAAGGGCAAGGCCGGTTCGTCCGTCGTCACCAGCATCGATGCCCGCGTCCAGTCGCTGGCGGAGAAGGAACTGGACAACGCTATGAAGGAGGCGCGCAAGCAGGTCGACCGCAACACCGGCCGCCCGTACGAGGCGGATGCGGGTGCCATGGTCGTCATGGAGGCGAAGACCGGACGTGTGGTGGCGATGGCCTCCAACCCGGACTACGACCCCAACGCCTGGGTCGGCGGTATCGACGCCAAGGACTACAAGCGGCTCACCAGCAAGTCCTCCAACTACCCGCTGCTCAACCGGGCCATCCAGGGCCAGGCAGCCCCGGGCTCGATCTTCAAGGTCATCTCCACCGCGGCCTCGCTCAACGCCGGTTACGAGTTCAACGGCGGCTACCCCTGCACGAGCGCGTACAGCATCGGCGGCCAGGTCTTCAAGAACTTCGAGTCGCAGAGCCACGGCGCGATCAGCCTCGGCCGGGCGCTCGAGGTCTCCTGCGACACCGTCTTCTACCGGCTGGCGCACGAGCAGTGGAGGAAGGACGGCGGCCTCAAGCCGAAGAAGAGCGCCAAGGACTGGTTCTACAAGACCGCCCACCAGTTCGGCCTGGGCGCCGAGACCGGCATCGACCTCCCCAACGAGGTCAAGGGCCGCGTCCCGGACCGCCAGTGGAAGAAGGACTTCTGGAAGGCCAACAAGGACGGCTGGTGCGCACAGGCCAAGAAGGCCAAGGACAAGAAGGACTTCGACACCGTCTTCGCGCGGGAGAGCTGCCTCGAGGGCTTCAAGCTCCACGCGTACGACTCGATCAACTACTCCATCGGCCAGGGCGACACCCTCGTCACCCCGATCCAGATGGCGACCATTTACTCGGCCATCGCCAACGGCGGCACGCTCTACAACCCGACCGTCGGCAAGGCCGTCATCAGCCCCGACGGCAAGCACGTGCAGGACATCAAGCCCAAGTCGCACGGCAAACTGCCGGTTTCGAAGAAGAACCTGGCGCTGATGGACAACGCGCTCGCCGGCGTCGCCACCCGCGGTACCGCGGCCTGGCGGTTCGGCGGCTGGCCCCAGGACAAGATCGAGATGCACGCCAAGACCGGTACGGCCGAGGTCTACGGCAAGCAGACCACGTCCTGGTTCGCCACCTACACCAAGGACTACGCGATCGTGATGACGATCTCCCAGGGCGGCACCGGCTCCGGCGCCTCCGGTCCCGCGGTGCGCAACATCTACAACGCCCTCTACGGGGTCGACGAGAAGGGCGGTATCGACAAGAAGCGCGCCCTGCTGTCCAAGCCCCAGGCGAGTCTGCCGAAGATCGAGAAGGACGGCACGATCGAGGCCAAGCCCGCCGAGCCCTACGCGCCCGCCAAGCCCTCGGAGTCGGCGACCCCCGTCGAGCTGGCAGCCGCACTCACCAGGCGGAGGGGCTAGTGGCCGGTAGCAGCAGCTTCTCCATCAGCCGCTACCGGCCCGAACTCGGCCTGTGGGGCAAGCTCACCGCGCGCGACTCCATGGTCCGGCGCATGGACTGGATGATGCTCGGCTCCGCGCTGATGCTCTCCGGTCTCGGCTCCTTGCTGATCTGGTCGGCGACGCGCAACCGCACCGAGCTCAACCAGGGCGACCCGTACTACTTCCTGTTCCGCCACGTGCTGAACACCGGCATCGGGATCGCCCTCATGATCGGCACGATCTGGCTCGGGCACCGGACGCTGCGCGGCGCCGTGCCCGTCCTGTACGGCATCTCCGTCCTGCTGACCACCGCCGTCCTCACCCCGCTCGGTTCGACCATCAACGGCTCCCACGCCTGGATCCAGATCGGCGGCGGCTTCTCCCTCCAGCCCTCCGAATTCGCCAAGATCACGATCATCCTCGGGATGGCGATGCTGCTGGCGGCCCGGGTGGACGCGGGAGACCGCGTCCACCCCGATCACCGTACGGTCGTCCAGGCGCTCGCCCTGGCCGCGCTGCCCATCGGGATCATCATGCTGATGCCGGACCTGGGCTCGGTGATGGTCATCGTGGTGATGGTGCTCGGCATCCTGCTGGCCTCGGGCGCCTCCAACCGCTGGGTCATCGGACTCGTGGCGATCGGAGCCACCGGCGCCGTAGCGGTCTGGCAGTTCGGACTGCTCGACGACTACCAGCTCAACCGCTTCGCCGCCTTCGCCAACCCCGAACTCGACCCCGCAGGCGTCGGCTACAACACCAACCAGGCGCGGATCGCCATCGGTTCGGGCGGCCTGACCGGGACCGGTCTCTTCAACGGCCACCAGACCACGGGCCAGTTCGTGCCCGAGCAGCAGACCGACTTCATCTTCACCGTCGCGGGGGAGGAGCTCGGCTTCCTCGGTGCGGGACTGATCATTCTGCTGCTGGGAATCGTCCTCTGGCGTGCCTGCCGCATCGCCCGGGACACCACCGAGCTGTACGGCACGGTGGTGGCCGCCGGGATCATCGCCTGGTTCGCCTTCCAGGCCTTCGAGAACATCGGGATGACGCTGGGCATCATGCCGGTCGCGGGGCTTCCGCTGCCCTTCGTCTCGTACGGCGGTACCTCGATGTTCGCCGTCTGGATCGCCATCGGGCTGCTGCAGTCGATCAAGATGCAGCGGCCGGTCTCCGCCTAGGCCACGTCATGCGGGGATGTCGTGAGCCGGACAGGGCCGGTAGATTCAGTTCATGGCGGATCAGTCACGCGAGATCGAGCGCAAATACGACGCCCCCGAGAGCGGACTGCCCGACCTGACCGCTGTCCCCGGGGTGGCGGCCGTCGTCGACAAGGGCGTGACCGGCCTCGACGCGATCTACTACGACACCGAGGACGAGCGGCTCGCGGCGGCCGGCATCACCCTGCGCCGCCGAACCGGCGGCAGTGACGAGGGCTGGCATCTCAAACTGCCGGTCGCCACGGATGTGCGCGAGGAGATCCGCGCACCGCTCTCCGCCCGTCTGCCGGACGAACTGGCGGGACTCGTACGGTCCCGGGTCAGGAACTCCCCGGTCGTGCCGGTCGTCCGGCTGCGGTCAGAGCGAGACGTACGCCATCTCGTCGACGCCGAGGGGCGGCTGGTGGCGGAGGCGAGCATCGACGAGGTCACCGCGGAGCGGCTGAACGGCCGCGAGGGGAGGGCGCCGCGGACCGTCGCGTGGACCGAGGTCGAGGTGGAGCTGTCGGAGGGCGCCGACCGGAAGCTTCTCGACGCCGTCGAACGGGCCCTCGTAAAGGCCGGGGTACGGCGCGCACAGGCGCCCTCGAAACTGGCCCGCGCGTTGGCGGAGACGCGCGAGCAGGGCACGGAGGGCGCAGAGGGCGCGGCAGGGGCAGAGGAGGGCGGCGAGGCGGAGACGCCCGGCAAGACCGGTGAGGCGGGCGGGGGCAAAGGCAAGAGGGGCGACGGCGAGGCCAAGGCGGGCAAAGGCAAAGGCAGAGGGAAAGGCAAAGGCAAGGGCAAAGGCAAAGGCAAAGGCAAAGGGAAAGGCAATGCGGGCGAGGGCAGCGCGGAAACCCCGGCCGCGACCGCCGATGCCGCCGGGGGAGTGGCACCCGTCGCCGGGACCACGGCCGGGGACCACGTCCTCCAATACCTCCGCGCCCAGGTCGACGCCATCGTCGAGCTCGACCCCGCGGTACGCCGCGACCAGCCCGACTCCGTCCATCGCATGCGCGTCGCCTCCCGCCGCCTGCGCAGCGCCTTCAAGTCGTTCGGCAAGATCGTCGACCGCGAGGTGACCGACCCGATCAGTGACGAGCTGAAATGGCTCGCCGCCGAGCTGGGGGTCGACCGGGACCGCGAGGTCCTCACCGCACGCCTCCACCAGCGGCTGGCCGAACTCCCGGGCCACCTGATCATCGGTCCCGTCCGCGGCCGACTCCGCACCTGGTCCGACGCCCGCCGCCGCGGATCCCGGCACCATGTCATCGAAACCCTCGACAGCGCGCGCTACCTCGACCTCCTCGAGGCCCTTCACGCGCTGCTCGTCGACCCCCCGCTGCACAGCGCCGCCCGGCGCCCCGCACGCGCCGTACTGCCCCGCGCCGTGCTGCGCGACTTCGCCCGCCTCGCGCGCCGTGTGGACGTCGCCTTCGCCACGCCGCACGGCCGCGACCGGGACGTCGCCGTGCACGAGGCCCGCAAGGCGGCCAAGCGCGCGCGGTACGCCGCCGAAGCCGCCCGGCCCGCCCTGGGCGAGCCGGCGAATCGCCTCGTGCAGCAGATGAAGGCACTCCAGGACGCCCTCGGCGATCACCAGGACAGTGTGGTCGCCCGCACGGCCCTACTCGAGCTTGCGGACGAGGCCCGGAACGCCCATGAGAGTTCATTCACCTTCGGGCTGCTGTACGGGCACGAGGAGGCGCAGGCAGCCGCACGCGAGGCCGAGATGCCCCGGGCCTGGGGCGAGGCGTCCCGCAAGAAGCTGCTCTCGGCGCTGCGGAGCTAGTGCCCCCTTGGCGCGGGTGGCGCCGGTCCGCTCGCCCGGGCCCCGCTCGCGCCGCCGAAGCCGACGCGGCAGTGCCGCCGATCGCGGCTTCGGAGCCGATCATGCGGCCTCCGGGCGCTCCAGCCGCACACGGTACGCTGGATGGTCACCCCCGCCCGCTCACGAGAGACACAGTGATGCCTGTCGAGTCGGTCTTCCCACGCCTGGAAGCGCTTCTCCCGCACGTCCAGAAGCCCATCCAGTACGTCGGAGGAGAGCTCAACTCCACCGTCAAGGACTGGGACGCCTGCGATGTGCGCTGGGCGCTCATGTACCCCGACGCGTACGAGGTCGGGCTGCCCAACCAGGGCGTCATGATCCTCTACGAGGTGCTCAACGAGCGCGAGGACGTCCTCGCCGAGCGGACGTACAGCGTCTGGCCGGACCTCGAGGAACTCATGCGCGAGCACGGGGTCCCGCAGTTCACCGTGGACTCCCACCGCCCCGTCAGCGCCTTCGACGTCCTCGGCGTCTCCTTCGCGACCGAGCTCGGCTACACCAACCTGCTGACCGCCCTCGAGCTCTCCGGCATCCCCATGGAGGCCAGGGACCGTACCGATGACCACCCGGTCGTGATGGCCGGCGGCCACGCCGCCTTCAACCCCGAGCCGATCGCGGACTTCATCGACTGCGCCGTCATCGGCGACGGCGAGCAGGCCGTCCTCGAGATCACCGAGATCATCCGCGCCTGGAAGAGCGAGGGCCGCCCCGGCGGCCGGGACGAGCTGCTGTTCCGTCTCGCGAGGACCGGCAGCGTCTACGTGCCGAAGTTCTACGACGTGGAGTACCTGGCCGACGGCCGGATCTCCCGTGTCGTACCGAACCGTTCCGGTGTGCCGTGGCGCGTCTCCAAGCACACCGTCATGGACCTCGACGAGTGGCCCTACCCCAAGCAGCCGCTGGTCCCCCTCGCAGAGACCGTGCACGAGCGGATGTCCGTGGAGATCTTCCGCGGCTGCACCCGCGGCTGCCGCTTCTGCCAGGCGGGCATGATCACCCGCCCGGTGCGGGAGCGCAGCATCACCGGCATCGGAGAGATGGTCGACAAGGGCCTGAGGAACACCGGCTTCGAGGAGGTCGGCCTCCTCTCGCTCTCCTCCGCGGACCACAGCGAGATCGGCGACATCGCCAAGGGCCTGGCCGATCGTTACGAGGAGGACAAGATCGGCCTGTCCCTCCCGTCGACCCGGGTGGACGCCTTCAACATCGACCTGGCCAACGAGTTGACCCGCAACGGCCGCAGGTCCGGCCTCACCTTCGCCCCCGAGGGCGGTTCCGAGCGCATTCGCAAGGTCATCAACAAGATGGTCTCGGAGGAGGACCTGATCAGGACCGTTGCCACGGCGTACGGCAACGGCTGGCGCCAGGTGAAGCTGTACTTCATGTGCGGTCTGCCGACCGAAACCGACGAGGACGTCCTGCAGATCGCCGACATGGCAATCAAGGTCATCGCCAAGGGCCGCGAGGTCTCCGGCAAGAACGACATCCGCTGCACGGTGTCCATCGGCGGCTTCGTGCCCAAGCCGCACACGCCGTTCCAGTGGGCGCCGCAGCTCTCCGCCGAGGGCACCGACGCGCGTCTGGAGAAGCTCCGCGACAAGATCCGCGGCGACAAGAAGTACGGCCGCTCCATCGGCTTCCGCTACCACGACGGAAAGCCCGGCATCGTCGAGGGTCTGCTCTCCCGCGGCGACCGGCGCGTCGGCGCGGTCATCCGGGCGGTGTACGAGGACGGCGGCCGTTTCGACGGCTGGCGCGAGCACTTCTCCTACGACCGCTGGATGGAGTGCGCCGGGAAGACGCTGCCGGAGTACGGCGTGGACGTCGACTGGTACACGACCCGCGAGCGTGCCTACGAGGAGGTCCTGCCCTGGGACCACCTGGATTCGGGCCTGGACAAGGACTGGCTCTGGGAGGACTGGCAGGACGCGCTCGACGAGACCGAGGTCGAGGACTGCCGCTGGACGCCGTGCTTCGACTGCGGGGTGTGTCCGCAGCTCGACCTCGACATCCAGATCGGCCCGACCGGCAAGAAGCTCCTGCCGCTGACGGTCGTGAAATAGGTCCGAGAAGCTCCGACGGCCCGTCCGCCCACCCGGGCAGGGAGGCGACCGGGCCGTCGTGCAACCGAGCGGCGTCACCCGTGCGTGTGCGTAGGTGACGGAACACCACGGGGAGCCTGGGAGCGGCATGGACGACGGGCCGGTGTCACTGGTCGGGCACGGTGGGAGCACCGGGGCCGAGCGGCCGGCCGAGCAACTGCCCGACCGTTCCGCGCCCGCCGAAGGCTGTCTGACCGTGGCCATCCGCATGCCCGTACGGATCTTCGCCCTGGTCGTCGTGGTGCCCGTACGTCTGGTGTGGGATGCGCTCGCCGCGTGCGGCAAGGCGCTGGAGCGTACGGTGCTGCGACGCCTCGCCCGCGGGCTGGGGTGGCTGGGGCGCACGCTGATCCTCGTCCCGTTCGGCGCGGTCGGCCGGGCGCTCGCCCGGGTGTGGACCACGCTGATCGTCCTTCCGTGCGGTGCGGTCGGCCGGGCCCTGGCCTGGGCCGGCCGGACCCTGGTCGCGGCGCCGCTCGCCTGGTTCTGGCACCGGCTGATGGTCCCGGCGGGCCGCGGCCTGGGGGCCGGCCTGGCCCGGCTGGCGAGGGCCCTCTTCGTCCTGCCGTGGGTCGCCCTCCACCGGTACGTCCTCGCTCCCGTCGGCCGCGCCATCGGCACCGCCCTCGTGTGGCTGGGCCGCCACCTCGTCGCGATCCCCGCCTCCGCGCTGTACGCCCATGTGCTCACACCCCTCGGCCACGCCCTCGTGCGGCTCGGCCGCACGCTGCGCTCGGGTGCGGCAGCAGTCGTGTGCGGTGCCGGCATCGCCCTGGCCGCGCTCGGCCGCTACGCGATCGTGGTGCCCGCCGTCGCACTCCACCGGTATGTGCTGACACCGCTGGGTCATGCGCTGGTGTGGCTGGGCCGGACCCTGATCGTCGTTCCGCTCGTGGCGGTCCGGCGCTGGGTGCTGAGGCCTCTCGGGCACGGCATCGCCATCGTCGGGCGGGAGATCGGCGAGTCCCTGCGCCATGCCTGGAGGGTGGCGGCGTACATCTCACGTGCCGTGTGGCGGTTTCTCGCGACGCTCTTCCGGTGGATCTTCGTCCGGATCTTCGCCGAGCTCGCCCGCCGGGTGTACCGCGCGGTGCTGACGCCGGTCGGGCATGTCGTGCGCGACCAGCTGTGGCGCCCGGCGCGCCGTGCCGTGCGTGAGGCGCGCCGGAGTGTGCGCCAGGCGGTGGCGGCCGCGTGGCTGACGGTCCGGCAGACGCGTGCGGAGGCCGGGCGGCTGCTGTTCGGCAAGCCCCGCCGGGAACCCCTGGGCGCCGGGGCACGTACTCTAGGCAGCAGTAAGACCGCTCCGACGAAGGACTGAACGACACTGGGCAAGCGACAGCCCGAAGGCCCTCCGCCCGCACCCGCGGTGCAGCGCATCCGATTGCGCTACACCAAGCGCGGCCGCCTCCGGTTCACCAGTCACCGCGACTTCCAGCGCGCTTTCGAGCGGGCCCTGCGCCGCGCCGAGGTGCCGATGGCCTATTCGGCGGGCTTCACCCCGCACCCCAAGGTGTCCTACGCCAATGCCGCACCCACCGGCACGGGCAGCGAGGGGGAGTACCTGGAGATCGCCCTCACCGAGCCGCGAGACCCCGAGACGTTGCGCGTGCTGCTGGAAGAGTCGCTGCCCGCCGGTCTCGACGTCATCGAGGCCGTCGAGGCGCGGACGCCCGGCCTGCCCGACCGTCTGGAGGCGTCGGTCTGGGAGCTGCGGCTCGACGGGGTCGGGACCCCGGAGGCCCAGCGGGCCGTGGCGAGCTTCCTCGCCGCGGAGGCCGTCGAGGTCGAGCGGCGGACGAAAAACGGGATGCGCACCTTCGACGCCCGTGCTGCGGTCGTCGATCTCGAGGCGGTCGAAGGGGCGGCTGATAGGCCCGAGGAGGGGGCCTGTGCGATACTGCGGCTGGTCGTCCGGCATTCGACACCAGCCGTACGACCCGACGACGTCCTGTCCGGCCTCCGAGCCACGGCCGACCTGGCGCCGCCGGTCCCCGCTGCGGTGACCAGGCTGGCGCAGGGGCCGCTCGATGCGGAGTCCGGCACGGTGACCGACCCGCTCGCACCCGACCGCGAGGCAGCCATGGCCGCCCCACCCACGGCCGCCGGGCTGACCGCCGCGACGGGGGCACCGCCCTTTAGCGAGGGAGCGCCGGAAGGTTCCGCGTAGGACCCGTCGATGCGCCGCCGATGCACCAGGGAGCCACCCGGGTCCGGCCGGCGCACCGAGACAGCAGACTTTCGCCGGGGCCGGCCACACGGCTCCGGCGAGTGAGACATAGCTCCCGTGTGGCGCCCGCGCCCCGGGCCGCGGCACGCGTTCATTGCGCGGCCGTGGACGGAACCCGGTGCGGCGCCCGGGAGCGTGACGGGAGAACCGCCCGCATGCTCGAGCCGATGGAGCCCACGGAGGCGCTGAGCAGCGCCACCGGGGACAGCTCAGAGAACAACAGCCCCAGCGATCACCTGCCGCCGCGTCGCAGGCGTCGCGCCGCGTCCAGGCCGGCGGGCCCGCCGGCCGCACCGGCGGCGGATGACACGGCGTCGGCCATACCGGCCACGGATGTCACCGCCGAGGCTACGGAGGAGACGGCAGTGTCCGCCGCCGTGACCGGTTCGTCCGGTGACGCGCCTGCACAGGCGCCGCCCGTACCGGCGGCCGAGGAGAGCGCCGCGGCGGCCGGTGCGACGGATCCGCTCGCCGAGGACGAGGAAGAAGCCGCCGAGGAGGCGGAGACGGTGGTGCGGCCCGTGGCCGCCGATGCCGGTGCCGTTGCCGCCGGAAAGGCCGCCCGCTCGCGCCGTCGCGTGACGCGTAAGGCGACGTCCGCGGCCGGTCCGCCGCAGCAGCAGGAGGCCGACGCGATCACCGGGGCCGGGACCGACGCTGCCGCGACCGCCGAATCCGTGACCTCCGGTCCCGCGGCCGTGGAGCCCGCGGCCGTGGAGCCCGCGGCCGTGGAGCCCGCGCCCGTCAAGCCCGTGGCCGAGACCGCCGGCGGTGCGTCCGGTGGCGAGGAGGCCGCGGAGGCTGAGCCGACCCGTACGCGCCGTCGCGCGACCCGCAAGGCGACGGCTCCTGCAGGACCGCCGCAGGCCCATGAGGCCCCGGCGGACGCCGCCGGAACCCTGTCCGGCGCCGAGCCGACGGCCGACGCCCCGGCGACCGGCGAGAGCGCGGCTCCCGCGGAATCCGCTGGATCGCCCGAGTCGGCCCAGTCGGCCGAATCCGCTGAGTCCGCCGCGCCCGCCGAGGAGACGAAGCCCACGCGGACCCGCCGTCGTGCGACCCGCAAGACCGCCGCGCCCGCGGAGCAGGGGGCTCCCGCCGCCGATACCGGTACGGCCGATACCGGTACGGCAGAGTCGCCCGTTGCGGCCCAGGACGCGGAAGCCGCTCCTGTCGAGGAGGACGAGGCGCCTCGCGGCCGTACACGCCGCAGGTCCCGCAAGGCGGCTGCCGAGGCTGCGGCGGAACCGGGCAAGAGCGCGGAAGCGGGGGAGCCCGCTGCCGCCGAGGAACCCGCTGCCGCGGAGGAGCCGAAGCAGCGGCGCGCCCGCCGCGCGCCGACCGCGGTCTTCCAGGCGCCCGTCTTCACCGAGCCGATGTTCCAGACCCCGGAGCGTGCCGCGGCCGCCGCCGCGGAGGCGGCCTCCGAAGAACCGGACGAGGGCGAGGCGGTGGAGGAGTCGAAGCCCGCGGCCACCACCGGTTCCCGCCGGCGTCGCCGCCGTGGCGCTGCCGCCGCGGAGCAGCCCGCCGCCGAGTCCGCCGAGTCCGCGGAGTCCGCCGAGTCCGCCGAGTCCGCCGAGTCCGCCGAGTCCGCCGAGTCCGCGGAGTCCGCCGAAGAGCCCTCCGGCGAGGATGCCGAGGCGGACGGCGCCGAGGACGAGGGTGCCGAGTCCGCCGAGGAGTCCGGTGAGCGCCCGACCCGTCGCCGCCGTCGCGGTGGCCGTCGCCGCCGCCGTGGCGAGGCGGCCGAGGGCGCCGAGTCCGCGGATTCCGCCGAGGACGAGGGCGGCGAGGCCGAGGAGGAGGGGGAGACCGAGGAGTCCGATGCCCCCGCCACCTCCGGAACGAGCAGCAGCAGCCGTCGCCGCCGTCGTCGTCGCCGCCGCAGCGGGGAGACCGCCGACACGGCTGAGGCGGTCGGGGACGACCCGGAGCGTACGGTCGTCAAGATCCGTGAGCCGCGCCCGAAGGCCGAAGTGACGGACGAGGTGCAGTCCATCAAGGGCTCGACCCGGCTGGAGGCTAAGAAGCAGCGCCGCCGCGAGGGCCGCGAGCAGGGCCGCCGCCGTGTGCCGATCATCACCGAGGCCGAGTTCCTGGCCCGCCGGGAGGCCGTCGAGCGCGTCATGGTGGTGCGCCAGCAGGGCGACCGCACCCAGATCGGTGTCCTGGAGGACAACGTCCTCGTCGAGCACTTCGTCAACAAGGAACAGGCCACCAGCTACGTCGGCAACGTCTATCTCGGCAAGGTCCAGAACGTCCTGCCGTCGATGGAGGCCGCGTTCGTCGACATCGGCAAGGGGCGGAATGCCGTCCTGTACGCCGGTGAGGTCAACTTCGAGGCGCTGGGCATGGCCAACGGTCCGCGCCGGATCGAGACCGCACTGAAGTCCGGCCAGTCCGTCCTCGTACAGGTCACCAAGGACCCGATCGGTCACAAGGGCGCCCGGCTCACCAGCCAGGTGTCCCTGCCCGGCCGCTATCTGGTCTACGTGCCCGAGGGCTCGATGACCGGCATCAGCCGCAAGCTCCCCGACACCGAGCGCGCGCGCCTGAAGCAGATCCTCAAGAAGATCGTCCCCGAGGACGCGGGCGTCATCGTCCGCACCGCCGCGGAGGGCGCGAGCGAGGACGAGCTGCGGCGCGACGTGGAGCGTCTGCAGGCCCAGTGGGAGGAGATCCGGAAGAAGGCGAAGAACGGCAACGCGCCGACGCTCCTCTACGGCGAACCGGACATGACCGTGCGCGTGGTCCGCGACATCTTCAACGAGGACTTCTCCAAGGTCATCATCAGCGGCGACGAGGCCTGGGAGACCATCCACGGATATGTCTCGCACGTCGCGCCCGACCTCACCGAGCGCCTCCAGAAGTGGACGTCGGAGGTCGACGTCTTCGCCTCGTACCGCGTCGACGAGCAGCTCATGAAGGCGCTGGACCGCAAGGTCTGGCTGCCGAGCGGCGGTTCGCTGGTGATCGACCGGACCGAGGCGATGATCGTCATCGACGTCAACACCGGCAAGTTCACCGGTCAGGGCGGCAACCTCGAGGAGACGGTCACCAGGAACAACCTGGAGGCGGCCGAGGAGATCGTGCGCCAGCTCCGGCTGCGCGACCTCGGCGGCATCATCGTCATCGACTTCATCGACATGGTCCTGGAGTCCAACCGGGACCTGGTGCTGCGCCGTCTGCTGGAATGCCTGGGCCGGGACCGTACGAAGCACCAGGTCGCCGAGGTCACCTCGCTCGGCCTGGTCCAGATGACCCGTAAGCGCGTCGGTCAGGGGCTGCTGGAGTCGTTCTCCGAGACCTGCGTCCACTGCAACGGGCGCGGTGTGATCGTCCACGTCGACCAGCCGACGTCGGCCGGAGGCGGGGGCGGCGGCAAGCGCAAGCGGAAGGGCAAGGGCGGTGGGCAGCCCGAGCCGACGCCCGTCCACGCGCATGTGCACGAGCCTGAGGTCATCGAGGCCGAGGCGGAGACGGCGCCCGAGGTGGTCGCGGACGTCCGCCCGGAGGTCCCCGAGCCGAAGGCGCTTCCGGAGCCTGCCTTCGAGCCGGACGAAGAGCTGTTCAGCAGCGCCGAGGAGGCGGAGGCCGCGGCGAGCCGCGGTGGTCGTCGGCGCCGCCGGGCGACCCGCAAGGTGTCCGCGCCGGCCGGGCCTCCGAAGGCAGCCGAAGATGCCGCGGTGGTGGTCACGCCGACTTCGCCGCACCGCGAGGCAGGCGAGGACGAGGCACCGTCGCCCGAGCCCCCGGCTGAGGCGGCCGAGACTGCGGAGACGGCCGAGCCGGCGCCTCCGCGGACTCGTCGCCGGGTGACGCGCAAGGCCACGTCCCCGGCCGGCCCGCCGAAGGCCTCCGAGGACCGGGCCACGGCCGGGATGTCCGACGGTGAGCCGGACTCTGCCGCTCCGGCCGAGGCGTCCGAGGCCGCGGCCGAGGTGACGGAGACCGGCTCCGAGGCACCGGCCAAGAAGTCGGCCCGCAAGTCGGCCGCCAAGAAGGCACAGGCCAAGAAGGCACAGGCCAAGAAGGCGGCCACCAAGAAGACCGCGGCGAAGAAGACCACGGCCAAGAAGGCGGCGGCGAAGACGGCCACGTCCAAGAAGGCCGCGAAGAAGTCGGTCGCGGCGGACCGGTCCGCGCCTGCCGTCTCCGCCCCGGCCGACGAGTAAGGACAACCCCCGGGCCGCTCCCGCGCGGAGCGGCCCGGGGCCGGTTTGACCGCCTGGTCATGGCCCCGTAACCTTGACCGTCGGCGTTTGTACGCCAACCCCTGAGCAACTTCCTCCCGGGGCGCCGGGAGAGGCCGCTCGTCCTTCCGGATGTCACGGGCTCCCCGAGTCCGTGTGAGCGGCTGGCGTCATGGGTTCCCGTTAGCGAGCAGAGAGTGAGTTCCGCGTGTACGCGATCGTGCGCAGCGGTGGCCGCCAGCACAAGGTGGCCGTCGGCGACATCGTCGAGGTTGACAGGATTCCCACGAGCAACGTGGGCGACACGGTCGAGCTCTCGACCCTGCTCGTTGTCGACGGCGAGTCCGTGACCAGCGACCCGTGGGTGCTGGCCGGGATCAAGGTGCAGGCCGAGGTCGTGGATCACCACAAGGGTGCCAAGATCGACATCCTGCGTTACAAGAACAAGACCGGTTACCGTCGGCGCCAGGGCCACCGTCAGCAGTACACGGCTCTGAAGATCACCGGCATCCCCGCGGCTGCGAAGTAAGGGACTGAGAAGAGATGGCACACAAGAAGGGCGCATCGTCCACTCGGAACGGTCGCGACTCCAACGCGCAGCGGCTCGGCGTGAAGCGCTTCGGCGGCCAGGTCGTCAACGCCGGTGAGATCCTGGTCCGCCAGCGAGGCACCCACTTCCACCCGGGCAAGGGCGTGGGCCGTGGTGGCGACGACACGCTGTTCGCTCTCGCCGCCGGTGCGGTCGAGTTCGGCACCAGCCGTGGCCGCAGGGTCGTGAACATCGTCCCGGTCGCCGAGTAATCGGCCCCGGCACGACACAGAACACCTCTCCGAGGGCGGACCGCCCTTCCCCCGAGCGGGGAAGCGGGTCCGCCCTCGGCGCGTTGACCACGGTGCCGGCCGCAGGCAGCACCACGACATCCCGTACGCCCGGCCCCGTCCGGCAGGACCGGCGTACGCCACATCCCGTACGTCCCACCCGTACGTACGACGTCACTGGAGGCACACCGCATGACCACCTTCGTGGACCGCGTCGAGCTGCATGTCGCCGCGGGTAACGGGGGCCACGGCTGCGCCTCCGTGCACCGTGAGAAGTTCAAGCCGCTGGGCGGCCCGGACGGCGGCAACGGCGGCCGCGGCGGCGATGTGATCCTGGTCGTCGACCAGTCCGTCACCACGCTGCTCGACTACCACCACAGCCCGCACCGCAAGGCCACCAACGGCAAGCCCGGCGAGGGCGGAAACCGCTCCGGCAAGGACGGCACGGACCTCGTCCTGCCCGTCCCGGACGGCACCGTCGTCCTCGACAAGCAGGGCAACGTCCTCGCCGACCTGGTGGGGCAGGGCACGCGCTTCGTCGCCGCCCAGGGCGGCCGCGGCGGGCTCGGCAACGCGGCGCTGGCCTCCGCCCGCCGCAAGGCCCCCGGCTTCGCGCTGCTGGGCGAGCCCGGCCAGAGCGGTGACATCGTCCTGGAGCTGAAGACGGTCGCCGATGTGGCGCTCGTCGGCTACCCGAGCGCGGGTAAGTCCTCGCTGATCTCGGTGCTCTCGGCCGCCAAGCCGAAGATCGCCGACTACCCCTTCACCACGCTCGTCCCCAACCTCGGTGTGGTGACGGCCGGTTCGACCGTCTACACCATCGCGGACGTACCCGGCCTGATCCCGGGCGCCAGCCGGGGCAAGGGCCTGGGCCTGGAGTTCCTGCGCCATGTCGAGCGCTGCTCGGTGCTCGTCCACGTGCTGGACTGCGCGGCCCTGGAGTCCGAGCGCGACCCGGTCACCGATCTGGACGTGATCGAGGCCGAGCTCGCGGAGTACGGCGGCCTGGACGACCGGCCGCGCATCGTCGCCCTCAACAAGACCGACATCCCCGACGGCAAGGACCTCGCCGACATCATCCGCCCCGATCTCGAGGCCCGCGGCTTCCAGGTCTTCGATGTGTCCGCGGTCTCCCACGCCGGCCTGAAGGAGCTGTCCTTCGCCCTGGCCAGGATCATCGCCGAGGCGCGGGCGGCCAAACCGGTGGAGGAGGCGACGCGGATCGTCATCCGGCCGAAGGCCGTGGACGACGCGGGCTTCACGGTTACCGAGGAGAACGGCTTCTACCGAGTGCTCGGCGAGAAGCCCGAACGCTGGGTGCGCCAGACGGACTTCGCCAACGACGAGGCCGTCGGCTACCTTGCCGACCGGCTCAACCGCCTCGGTGTCGAGGAGGAGTTGATGAGGGCCGGCGCCCGTCCTGGCGACGAGATCGTCATCGGCGGCGGGGACGACGCGGTCGTCTTCGACTGGGAGCCGACCATGGCGACCGGTGCGGCGATGCTCGGCCGTCGAGGCGAGGACCACCGCATGGAGTCCTCGCGGCCGGCCGCGCAGCGCCGCCGCGACCGTCAGGCGGCGCGTGACGAGGCGCAGGAGGAGTACGAGGGCTTCGACCCCTTCGCGTAGCGGAGCCGGGCCGCCTGGCGGCTGGTGAGCGCCAGGGGCCCGGCCCCGCAGCTTCACGGGTCGGACCAAGCAGTGGCACCGGCCCCGCGCAGCATGAAGGCCCGGGAACGATACCTGTCGTTCCCGGGCCTTCGGCGTTCTTCCCCCACCCCGGCAACGCCCGTACGCGGCCGCCTCGTTGAGCGCGCTCGGCCCGGAGGCGCTATGCGGTGACGGAGTCCTCCGCACCGGTCGCCTCGACCTCCGCGTCCTCCTCGACGCCCTCGACCTCACGCTGCGCCGGCAGCTCGGTCGCGAGCCGCGCCGCCATACGCGCCCGCCGCTCGTCCGCTTTGATCGCAAGGTCCCGGGCGGCGCCGTCGAAGCGGACCAGGGACGGCGGGTCGGAGGGGCCGAGCAGGTGTTCCTTCAGCTCGGCGCGGGCGGCCAGGAGGGTGTCCTTCTCCGGGTTGCGCACGGCTTCCAGCAGTGCCGGGATGCCCTTCGCCTTCGGCTCCAGGATCGTGGCGGCCCTTACGGTCGGGAACCCGGCCTTGAAGTCCTCCTCGCGGAGGCCGCTGGTGTTCGCCACCGCGTACGGCTTCTCGCTGGTCAGGTAGTCGGAGACCACGCTGGAGACATCGCTGATCAGCAGATCCGCCTGGTTGAAGCAGGTGTAGATCGCGGGGCGGGCCTCGGTGATGATCTGGTGCTCCCACTCGGGGAAGGATGCCCAGTAGGCGGTCTCCCACGCCGCGGTGGCCTGGGCGACGGCGGCCGCGCGGCCGGTGTCGGGGGAGCCCTGGAGCTTCATCCGCTCGATCTCGTCCGCGCTGGACCGGAAGTCGGTGCTGGTCAGATGGTCCAACTCAGCGGTGCGGCGGGCCAGTTCGACCGCGGCCTCGGGGCCGGGACGCTTCCCGGAGCGGCGCTCGTTCGCCTCGGTGATCATCGTCTGGATGCGCTCGTTGGCGCGGCCCGCGCGCGGGTCGACGGAGCCGGTCATCGGGTGCGGCTTGTAGAGCAGACGCACCTTGGGGTCGGCGAGCAGCTTGCGGACGATGTTCTCGCCGGCCAGGATGACCGAGGTGTTGCCCGGGTCGTTGGTCCAGCCCTCCCAGGTGGGGGCGTAGAGGACGGTGGTGTACGGGGAGGCCGGCGGGCCCGCGTACGGCCGGATCGGCGCGAGCTGCGGCCGGCCGACCTCCACGACGTCCTTGTCCTCGACGCCGATGTCGGCGAGCTGGTAGCGCTCGCGCGCCGCGGGACCGGCGACCCACACCTCGTCGTACGCCTTCGCGTACGGGTTGCAGCTGGAGAGCTTGTCGCTCTCGCCGTGGTTGATGAAGGCGTGCTTGATCGAGGGGATGCGCAGCACTTGCGAGGTCTTGCCGGAATTCGCCGGGTGCAGCAGCAATTTGAGCGTCGAGTGCTCCAGGTTCATCAGGTGCGCGACCTTCGGGATGCAGACGATCGGCACGTCGGTCGCGTCGATCTTCTGCACCATGAAGCGCTCGCGCAGCACGATGAGCGGCCGGCCCTCCAGCGAGGAGAGCGTCGAGAGCCACATATTGGCCTGATACGCGGACGTGGTGCCGCCCGAGAAGTACATGCCGACGGTCGGCCGGTACTCGGCGAGCCATGCGTCCAGCCACTCCAGAGCTGCCCGCTCGCTCGCGGGCCGCTTGCGCGGCAGCAGCCAGGTGGCCAGGTACACGGTGCCGAAGAAGCCCAGAGCCAGGGCCAGGCCGAGCCCGATGGCCCCGTGGCGCGCGTCCTTGGTGACGGCCGTCACCAGCAGGCCCGCCGTTGCCGGGACGGAGTAGCTCAGCAGCCGGTGCCCGGGGCGGCGCGCCAGGATGCGCGGCGGGGCGGTGGTCAGGTGCAGGGCGGAGGCGTCGATGTTCCGGGTGACGATCGGCATCGTACGGCTGCGGCGGACCAGCACGGCGACCGCCTGGCAGGCGAAGTGCACCAGGTAGAAGGCCAGAAGCGCGATGGTGAGCGGCGACTGCTCGTGCAGCGGGTCGATGCCGTCGATCCGCAGCAGCCCCACGAGGATCAGCATGTCGCGCAGGAGCTGCCGTACGGTGACGTCGAACCGGATTCTGCCCAGCAGCGACAGCAGGCCCGGCTGCTTGTGCTGCAGATAGAGGTCGAGGCCGAGACCGACCGCGGAGGCGGCGACGAAGGTCGGCACGTTGGGCAGCAGGGCCCCCGCGAGTTGGGCCGTGAAGGCCGCGAACATCGTGAACAGCGCGACGAGCTGCACGATGCGGCGGGGGGCGAGTCCGGCAGATGGCACGGGCTGGGCTCCTGGTGGAGGCGATCGGATGGGGAGGACCGGCAGGCGGCCGCCTCACGCCGGTGCCGCGCGAGGGCGACGGCGGCGAGAATGACCCCTGACCGTATTGCGTACGCGTCCCGCATGACAATCTGCCGTGACCGCATCCACCGTGAATGGGACCAAAGCCACTGAACCAAATGGCCGATTGTGGTCTCCGCCACGTCGGTACCGGCGCGTTGATGTGCGCCGGACCACGTCCGTCGTGTAGTCCGCGCCCCGGTCGACCGCCGCGGCCCGGCGTCCGTCCGCGCCCGGTCGACCTCCCCCCGACGTCCGTCCGCGCCCCCGTCGCCGGGCGTCGCGGCACCCGGCGTCCGCCGATCGGGACGGGCCGTCGTCGTCGTCGCCCGCTGACGTAGATTGCGAGGCGGAGAGCAGGACCGATCAGTGGGGACGCAAGGTGTCAGGGGCAGCAGGGTCAGCAGGGGCGCGGGACGGGGTCGCGGGCGCGCGCAGGGTCGTGGTCAAGGTCGGCTCGTCGTCCCTGACCACCGCGGCGGGCGGCCTCGACGCAGACCGGGTGGACGCGCTCGTCGACGTCCTGTCGGCCGCCCGCAGCGGAGGCGAGCGGGAGATCGTCCTCGTCTCCTCCGGCGCGATCGCCGCCGGGCTCGCTCCCCTCGGTCTGCGCCGCCGGCCTCGCGACCTGGCCCGGCAGCAGGCCGCGGCGAGCGTCGGCCAGGGCCTGCTGGTGGCCCGCTACACCGCCTCCTTCGCCCGCTACGGCGTACGCGTCGGACAGGTCCTGCTGACCACAGACGACACCAGCCGCCGGGCCCACTACCGCAACGCCTACCGCACGCTGGACAAGCTCCTCGCGATGGGTGCCGTGCCCGTCGTCAACGAGAACGACACCGTCGCCACCGACGAGATCCGGTTCGGCGACAACGACCGCCTGGCCGCGCTCGTGGCCCACCTCGTCCGGGCCGACCTGCTCGTACTTCTGTCCGACATCGACGGCCTCTACGACTGCGACCCGACGAGCCCGGGCACCACCCGCATCCCCGAGGTCGCCGGCCCCCAGGACCTCGAAGGGGTCTCGATCGGCAGCGCGGGCAGGGCCGGCGTGGGCACCGGCGGCATGGTCACCAAGGTCGAGGCCGCCCGTATCGCCGCTGCGGCCGGGATCCCCGTGGTCCTGACCTCCGCCACGCACGCGGCCGACGCGCTCGCGGGACGTACGACCGGCACGTACTTCCACCCCACCGGGCGGCGCTCCGCAGACCGGCTGCTGTGGCTCGCCCACGCCTCGACGCCGCGCGGCTCGCTGACCCTGGACGACGGCGCCGTCCGCGCCGTCACCGAGCGGCGCACCTCACTGCTTCCGGCCGGAATCGCCGCCGTGGAGGGGGACTTCACCGCCGGCGACCCCGTCGAGCTGCGCGACGCCGGAGGACGCGCGGTCGCCCGCGGACTCGTCAATTTCGACGCAAAAGAGATCCCCCTCCTCCTCGGCAGGTCGACCCGCGATCTCGCCCGTGAGCTGGGCCCGGCGTACGAACGCGAGGTCGTGCACCGTGACGATCTGGTCGTCCTGGGACACTGACGAACACCATCGACGGAGGTTCGGTGAAAAGTCCGGCCATTCCACGGTGACCTTCCGGAAAACGGCCCGAAGCCCCGCACAGGGCTGGTCAACTTTGATGCACGGACAGTGCATCGCGCCGCGTTCGCCCGCGGACGACGGCATCAGACTGGCTTCGCCCGCTGACGAGCGGAGCGCCGAGCAAGGCAGGAGGCGGCCCGTGAGACGAGGGCGCCCAGAAGCGTTGCCCCGAGCCGGGGGCGTTCCCGCGGCCGCGAGCCGGGGCGCCCGTACCCATGCCCGCAGGGCTGCGGGGGAGGGGCGGGCACTCACCAGCGTCGGCGCGGAGGAGCGCGCCGAGCGGCCGGGTGGGGCGGGCAGAGCGGCACCGGAGCGGGAGCCGGAGGCACAGGGGCGCGAGGCCTCCCGGCTGTGGCACGTGACCCTCAGCGTCTCGGGGGAGGAAGCACCCCTGAGGGAGGTCAGGCGGTCCCTGGAGCAGCTCGCCCACGACCACCCCTTTCTGCTGACCAGCCGCTACGCGGGCGACCATGCCGAGATCCGCTACTGGGAGGAGGCGCGCGACCTGCACGACGCGGCGGCCGTCGCGCTCCGTCTCTGGGGCGAGCACCGTTCCACGGCGGGTCTTCCGCCCTGGGAGATCGTCGGTCTCGAGGTCATCGACCGAGACACGTACCACCAGCGCCTGGCGGAGGGCTACGGACCGCCTCCGGCCGCGCAGGTGGGCGTCCATCCGTACTGACGTCCCTCACTTCACCGGCCGTCCGCTCACCGGCCACCGCGGCGGACGCCCCCCGTTCAGCAGGCCGTGCCCCTACCGCAGCGGGCCGTATCCCGTCTCGCAGTGCGGGACATCCGGCGGCTTCCGCCGTCCGGCTCAGTACGCTGCTAGGCATGAGCAGCAGCGACTTCCCTTCGCCCCTGGCCGACCCCACGCCGAAGTCTCCCGTCATCCACGCCGCCTACCGGGCCCGTGCCGCGGCGCAGACGCTGGCGACCCTTCCGCGGGCGGTCAAGGACGACGCACTGCTGGCGATGGCCGACGCCCTCGAGGTGCGGACGAAGGAGATCGTCGAGGCCAACGCCGAGGACGTCGAGCGTGCACGTGCCGCCGGCACCAGCGAGTCGATCGTCGACCGGCTGACCCTGACCCCGGAGCGCGTGCGGGCCATCGCCTCGGACGTGCGGGACGTGGTGGCCCTTCCCGACCCGGTCGGCGAGGTCGTCCGCGGCTCCACCCTCCCCAACGGCATCGACCTGCGTCAGGTCCGCGTCCCGCTGGGCGTCGTGGGGATCATCTACGAGGCCCGGCCCAACGTCACCGTCGACGCCGCCGCGCTGTGCCTGAAGTCGGGCAACGCGGTACTGCTCCGCGGTTCCTCCTCGGCCTACGCCTCCAACAAGGCCCTGGTCACCGTCCTGCGCGACGCGGTGGGCGGCGCAGGGCTGCCCGCGGACGCCGTCCAGCTCGTGCCCGGCGAGAGCCGCGACTCCGTACGCGAGCTGATGCGTGCCCGCGGCATGGTCGACGTACTGATCCCGCGCGGCGGGGCGGCCCTCATCCAGACCGTGGTCGAGGAGTCCACCGTCCCGGTCATCGAGACCGGCACCGGCAACTGCCACGTCTACGTCGACGCGCAGGCCGACCTGTCCGTGGCCGTGGACATCCTCATCAACTCCAAGGCGCAGCGCCCCAGCGTCTGCAATGCCGCCGAGACCCTCCTCGTCCACCAGGACATCGCCGCGGAGTTCCTGCCGCGGGCGCTGGACGCTCTGGCCCGCGCGGGGGTGACCGTGCACGGTGACGAGCGCGTGCTGGAGGCCGCTGAGAAGTCCGGAGCGCAGGCCACTGTGGTCCCGGCGGTCATGGAGGACTGGGAGACCGAGTACCTCTCGTACGACATCGCAGCGGCCGTCGTGGACGACCTGGACGCGGCCGTCGCGCACATCCGGCTCTGGAGCTCGGGCCACACCGAGGCGATCGTCACCACCTCCCAGTCCGCGGCCCGCCGATTCACCCAATTGGTCGATTCCACGACGGTCGCCGTGAACGCCTCCACGCGTTTCACCGACGGCGGTCAGTTCGGCTTCGGCGCCGAGATCGGCATCTCGACGCAGAAGCTGCACGCCCGGGGCCCGATGGGCCTGCCGGAGCTGACCTCGACCAAATACGTGGTGACGGGGGACGGTCACACCCGGTGACCTGGGCGTTCCCCCCGGATTTCGGTCTCGGCCTGCCCAAACGGTCCTCGCGGCCGTACTCTGGACGGGTGCCGGACGACGTGGGGGGCAGGCCGTTCCCGGACGGCGACGAGCCCGACAGCCACAGCCACGGGGCAGCGGACGAAGAGTTCGCGTCCGTGGTGTTCGACGAGGACTTCGTCCGGTCGGCACGCATCCATGAGCCCACCGCCGTCGAGCGCATGCTGGCTGCTGCCCAGGCCCGCGCGGAGGCGGAGGCCACGCGGACCCGCCCGGGCACGGGCGCCGCGGACGAGGAGTTCTACGACGACGGGTACGACCCCGACGACCCCGACGCGGAGTTCGACCGGCTCGACGCCGACGCCTTCGACCAGGACCCCGAAGGCTACGGCCCGTACGGCCGCTACGGCGGCTCCCTCGGCCCGTACCGCAGCCATGCCCGCTGGCACCGCCCCGTGGCCTGGGTGCTGGCCGTCCTGATGGGCATAGGCATGGTCGCGCTCGCCTTCGCCGCCGTTTACCGTGGAACCGCGGGCAGCAGGCAGGAGCCGGCGCCCCCTCCCGCCACCAGCGGGGTGGACGGTCCGCAGACGGGGCAGCTCACCGGGCAGCCCGGCGCACTCCCCGAGACGGAAGCGGAATCCGCCGCACCGACCGCGTCGGCCGTCCCGCGTGCCCAGTGACGGACGGCTGAGCCTCCGTCAGAAGTTGCCGTACGGACTGGCGTTTACCGGCATGCCTTCCGACCTACTCTGAAGGTATGGCCGGGCCTGGAGAGCCACCTGAGGGGACACCCGAGGGCGTTCCGGGAGGTGGAGAGGACGAATACGGATCCGTCGTCTTCGACGAGTCGTTCGTCCGCGCTGCCCGGCTGCAGGAGTTCTCCGCCCAGGAGCGACTCGACGACCACGCCCCCGCCGTGCGCAATCGGCGGCCGTGGACGCGGGCGCGCGGGTCCCGGCAGGCGCTCGTCCTGGTCATCCTCATCGCACTCGCCTTCGCCACGGCGATCTACATGGGCGTGCGCCACCCGTACCAGCAGCAGGCCCTGCGCTCGGCAGAGCCCCTGCGCACCAGCGTGATACCGCTCGCGCCGCGCGGCACCGTGCCCGGCGGAGCGCCCCCGGACCTGTTCCGCCGCAGCCCGGCCGCCACATACCGGTCCGGAGCCGAGGGAGTCACTCTTCCGGCCGCCCGGGCGAGCAGGAGCTTCTCCGAGAGCCAGGTCCTGGCCGCCCTCGACGCGGCCAAGGAGTACGTCGTGCGGTCCGCGCTCGATCCGGACGTGCTGACCGGCGGAGCGGTGCGCTCCGTGCGGGTGCTCATCGACCCGGACCAGCTCGCCCAGTTCGACCGCAGTGTGGAGCGCCCGGCGGCGGACGGGCGCCACGCCGCCACCGGCTGGCTGATCCGCCTCGACCCCGCCAAGGTGGCGCTGGCCGACCCGGGGATACGCGTCCACGGCACCCTGAGCGTCACGGAGACGAGCCCGGGCGAGCTCGAGGTCACCGGGGACCACACCATCGTCTACGCGGTGCGTTCCGCGAAGGCCGACGGCAAGCGCGCCGCCGGGGATGCCTCGTTGTTCACCGTGCGCCGCGAGGTCCGGCTGCGGTTCGACCGCGACGACCTGAGGGACCACCGGGTCGAGGTCGTCCAGGCGTACCTCCAGGCGGGCCCGCTGGCCTGCTCCTCCGACACCGCGGGGCGGTTGAGCCCGCTGCTGGCAGGGGAGAGCGCCAGGGCGGACAGCCCGGCGGTCACGGACCCGTACGCGCCGGGACGCCCGACGGCGGCGGTGTGCGGGGTCCTGACGCCGAAGTGACCGACTCCGTAGGCCTGCGGTCGCCGGCACTCTCCGTCATGTCGGGAGCATGCGGCCGGAGTTCACGCCGAGAGCCGTCGTCTCGGAGCCCGCACCGGAACGCGACGTTCCCCCCGGCCGCCGGGGTGCGGTGGACCGGGGGGAACGGGATCTCTCAACACGCCCGCATCCAGGGGCTGTTCGCGCGCCTCCGGAACGCGGTGCCGCAGCCGCTGGGACTTGTCAGTCGGGGCGGCTAGGACTTGTCCGTGGAGCCGGAGGAGCCGGAGCCGCCCGTGTCACCGCCGGGCGGCGTGCCGTTGCCGCCCGTCGGGCTGTCGCCGGACCCACCGGACCCACCGGACCCGCCCGGCGGCCGGCCGCCGGTGAAGGCGTCCCGCAGCTTTCCGCCCAGGTCCCCAGCACCGCCCGCGATGTCCCGTACGAGCGCCATCAGCGGGTCCTTGCTGTTGCGCATATGGTCCGCGTAGTGGTTCGCGTGGTCCTTGAAGGAGTCGGAGACCGATGCGTCCCGGTCGGTGTCCCGGCGCGGGTAGTGGCCGTCCATGATCCGCTGGTGGTCGCGGCCCGCCGCCCACTTCCGCAGCTCCGCGGCGCGCACGGTGGTGAACGGGTGGCTGCGCGGCAGCACGTTCATGATCTTCAGTACGGAGTCGCGCAGATCGCCGCCCGCCTCGTACTCCTCGGCCTGCTTGAGGAACGCGTCCACGTTCATCTCGTGCAGATGGTGGCCACCCGCGAGCTTCATCAGGCCTCGCATCGAGGCCTGCAGGTCCTGGCCGACCAGGAGACCGGCGCGGTCGGCCGACAGTTCCGACTTCCGGAACCACTCGCGCAGGGCCGTCACGATCGCCATGACCGCTATGTTGCCGAGCGGGATCCAGGCGACCTTCAGGGCGAAGTTGGTCAGGAACAGCAGGATCGTCCGGTAGACGGAGTGTCCGGACAGGGCGTGGCCCACCTCGTGGCCGACGACCGCCCGCATCTCCTCCTCGTCCAGCAGTTCCACGAGCCCGGTGGTGACCACGATGATCGGCTCGTCCAGGCCGATGCACATGGCGTTCGGCTTCGGGTCCTGCGTCACGTACATCGGCGGGACCTTCTCCAGGTCCAGGATGTAGCAGGCGTCCCGCAGCATGGTGTTGAGGTGGGCGAACTGCTGGTCCCCGACCCGCACCGAGTCGGACAGGTACAGCAGGCGCAGGCTGCGCTCCGGCAGCAGTCCGCTGAGCGCCTTGAAGACGGTGTCGAATCCGCTCAGCTTGCGCAGCGCGACCAGTGCGGACCGATCCGCCGGGTGCTCGTAGGCCCGGGAGGAGATCCCCGGGAAGCGCCTGCGGTTGCGGCTCGGTGCGCGCTCCTGGCTGTGTTCGGTCATGCGTGGCCCCCTTGTCGGCCTTCGTCGTGGCCCGTCCCCCAGTAGACCCCACCCTAGGCCCAAAGCTGTGGATCGCCCGCTTACGATGAGGGCGCTACGCACGCGCTCGCGCGTTCCGTGTCCGACGACGAACTGGATAGGCCTGCCGACGATGAGTCTTCTTCAGCCCGCCCACGCCCTGGTCACGCTCGCCTCCGAGGGCGGCGAGCACGGCGGGAACCACGAGAGCCTCAGCCCGTACTTCACGGGTGGCGGCGCGCTGTTCGCCCTGCTCCTCCTGCTGTGGATCACCACCCGCTTCAATCGGGACCGCTGAGTCGTAGGCTCTGCGCATGGGCGACCAGGGAGGGGCTGCTGTGAGCGGTCCGGCGAAGCGGCGGCTGGGTGTGATGGGCGGGACGTTCGACCCCATCCACAACGGCCACCTGGTCACCGCCAGCGAGGTGGCCGTGCGGTTCCACCTCGACGAAGTGGTCTTCGTGCCCACGGGCCAGCCCTGGCAGAAGAGCCATCAGGAGGTGTCCCCCGCCGAGGACCGCTACCTGATGACCGTGATCGCCACGGCTTCCAACCCCCAGTTCTCGGTCAGCCGCATCGAGATCGACCGGGCCGGCAAGACGTACACCATCGACACCCTGCGCGAGCTGCGCGACCTGAACCCCGACACCGATCTCTTCTTCATCACCGGTGCCGATGCCCTCGGCCAGATCCTGACCTGGCGGGACGCCGACGAGCTGTTCTCGCTGGCGCACTTCATCGGTGCGACCCGGCCCGGACACGCACTCAACGACCCCGGCCTGCCGGACGGCGGGGTGTCCCTGGTGGAGGTGCCGGCCCTGGCCATCTCCTCCACGGACTGCCGGGCGAGGGTGGCGGGCGGCGACCCCATCTGGTATCTGGTGCCGGACGGGGTGGTGCGCTACATCAACAAGCGCGGGCTGTACCGGGACGCCGGTTAGCCGAGCACGGCGAACAGCCCGAGCACGGGAAGGGGCACTGGTGAACGACGCACACTCCGGGCGGCACTACGCCGAGGGTGGGCCCGAGCACGGCCAGGACCCGTATCAGCAGCAGTACTACGACCCCTACGCCACGCAGCGGCCACAGCAGCAGACGGATCAGGGCTACGCCTACGATCCGTACACGCAGCAGTACTACGACCCGTATGCAGAGCAGCCGCAGCAGGGATACAGCTATCCCTACGTCGAGCCGCAGGGGATGCCCCAGCAGTCGGCCCAGCAGGTCGACGAGCAGCAGTGGATCCCGCAGCAGCAGCCGTACGACGCCTACGGCCGCCCGCAGCCCCCGCCGCCGCGCCAGGCCCCGGCCCCGCCCACTCCCCGTGCGCCCGAGCCCCCGCACACCGGGCAGCAGCCGCGCGTCCGGGCCCAGGCGCGGCCGGGCGAACGCGGTCCGGGCGGCCGCGGTCCGGGCGACCCCGGCGGCTACCGCACGGAGCAGTTCTCGTTCATCGAGGAGAACGACGAGGACTCCGAAGACGTCATCGACTGGCTGAAGTTCGCCGAAACCCGCTCCGAGCGGCGAGACGAACGCAAGCGCAGGGGCCGCAACCGCATCGTCGCGCTGGTCGTGGTCACCCTCATCGCCCTGGCCGGCGGCGTCGGCTACCTCTGGTATGCGGGCAAGTTGCCCGCCCTGCCCGGGTCCGACCCCGGGGCCCGGGCCGCGAGCGGACCGCAGAAGCGCGATGTGATCGTCGTCCACCTGCGGACCACCAGGGGCGGCGGCAGTTCGACCGCGCTGCTGGTGGACAACGAGACCACCAAGAAGGGCACCACGGTCCTGCTGCCGAACTCGATGGCGCTGGCCACCGACGACGGCGGCAGCACCACCCTCGGCAAGTCCGTGGTCGACGAGGGCACCACACCCACCCGGGACGCCCTCGACTCCCTCCTCGGCTCGGACATCAAGGGGAGCTGGCGTCTCGACACCCCGTACCTGGAGATCCTCGTCGAGTCGATCGGCGGCATCGAGGTCGACACCGACGTGACCGTGCCGGCCGCCAAGAAGGGCGAGGCTCCGTTGGTGAGGCGGGGAGAGGGCCAGACCCTCTCGGGGCAGGCCGCCGTCGCCTACGCCACGCACCGGGGGCGCGGCGAGCAGCAGACGCAGCAACTCAAACGCTTCGGCCAGGTAATGCAGGCCGTCCTCCGCAAGTTCCCGAGCAGTGAGGACGCCGCGACCTCCACCGTCCAGTCGCTCAACCAGATCCCGGACCCCTCGCTTACCGAGAGCCAGCTCGGCGCCTCCCTGGCCCAGCTCGCCGAGCAGGCGAAGGGCGGGTCGTACGCGACGGAACTGCTGCCGGTCCAGGCCGACGGCACGCTCAGCGAGAAGGTCTCACAGGGCGTGGTCAAGGACGTTCTCGGCGGGACGGTCAAGAACACCGACCCGGGCGCGGCCCCGCGGGTCAGCGTGCGCAACGCCAGCGGCGACGCACAGGCCGCGAGCAGCGCCCAGGTCGCCCTGGTCAACGGCGGCTACACCTTCGTGGACGGCGGCCGCGCGGGCGCTGCCCAGGTGGCCTCGCAGGTGACCTACGCGGACGCGGCCCAGGCGGAGAAGGCCAAGGAGGTCGCCAAGACCCTGGGCCTGCCGGGCAGCGCGGTCAAAAAGGGCAAGGGCGCGCCCAACGCGGATGTGACCGTCGTCCTCGGCCGCGACTACGACGCGGGCTAGGGGGCGTATCCAGTTGTGATCAATCTGTGGGCTCCGCTCCCGCAGCGGGGCGGGTTCCTGTAGATCGTCATGCATGACGCAGGTGCAACTT
>NZ_JBFAYQ010000039.1:0-66241 GCF_040681345.1 Streptomyces sp. NPDC051776
GACCTCAGAAGTCACGTGCTTCAGGCGATGAAAGTGCTCACCTGCTGGCGGCTACGGCACCGAGTTTCTACGACCCGGCAAGTCCCATTAGGCGGCTTGGATGAGTTCGGCTCGTCCGAACAGGAGGGCGTATCCGCTGGGGAGTTTTGTGAGGATGCGGGTGAGGAGTTCGTGGCCGGCGAGTTCGGCGACGAGGTTGAGGACGGTACCGGCGTCCCAGCGGCTGGTCGCTGGAGTGCCGCCGGTCCGGTCGGCGAGGTCTTTCACGAATTTCCAGCCGGCCAGGCGTTCGGTGGCCGGGACCTGCCGGGTGAAACACAGTGCGGCCTCGGTGGGGAGGCGGGCGGTCCAGGTCGACGCGCTCATCGCCCGCGAGCTGGCGCCCGAGGGCGGCCAGTACGGTGCTGACGGCCGTTTCGGCCTGCTCCCGGGTGGAGTACGCGCCGTCGTAGCGCACGCGCTCCAGCATCTGCTCGTAAGTCATGCCGGGGGCCGGACGGTCGAAATGGGGCTGGGCGCACATGGCACAAGGCCGCCTTTCTTCTCTCGCGTAGGAGTGGTTTCGCAGGCGTAGGACGCTTGGGCTCGATCAGGTGGCAGAGCGCCCGGCCGGGGCGTGCCGACGGTGCACGCACGACGATCGGTCGGTCGGCGTCAGGCGCCCAGGCGCCTGGGCCGGCTGTGCCTGGGCAGCTGTGCGCCTGGGCCGTCTGTGCGCCCGGGCCGGGTCTGCGCCTGGGCCGGCTGTGCGTCGGGGGCAGGGGTGAAGGGGAGGGACCCCCGCCCCCGGGCACATCCCGGCCGAGTGCTCTGCGCGGTGACCGAGCGGATCAGGTGGTGATCTGCTTCTGGTCGCTGTCCGCCGCGGTGACGGTGATCCTGCGGGGCTTGGCCCGCTCGGCGATCGGGATGCGCAGGGTCAGGACTCCTGCGTCGTAGTGGGCCCGGATGTTCTCGGTGTCCAGGCTGTCGCCCAGCATGACCTGGCGGGCGAACACGCCCAGAGGGCGCTCGGAGACATTGACCTGGGCGTCCTCGGCGTGCGCGAGGGGCCGGCGCTCGGCCTTGACGGTCAGGGTGTTCCGCTCGACGTCGATCTCGATCGCGTCGGCGGACACACCGGGCAGGTCCATGGCGATCACGTAGGTGTCGCCCTCGCGGTAGGCGTCCATCGGCATCGAGGACGGCCGTGACCAGGTCCCTGTCGTTCCCATGAACTGCTGGGCCAGACGGTCCAGTTCACGGAAGGGGTCAGTGCGCATCAACATCGGGGTCACACCTCCATCGGCTCGCTGAAAACTCAGCCAATGCGCTTCACTTGAAACGGTTGTATCATGTCATCGAAACGATGACAACTGTAAAGTCGCCTGTACGTTGACGATCCGGGAGGCCGCCGTGGACCAAGCCGAGCAAATTCCAGAGCGGGGCCGGGTCCAGGCTCTTCTCGCCACCCACCAGGCACTGATCGACATCGCCACAGCGGTACGCATCGCACATGCCGCCGAAGCGGGCGCGCCGAGCGAGGAGGACAGGGGCTCGGACGCGGAGCAGGCGCTCGCCTCCCTTGCACTGCTCCGTGACGTGCGCGAACGCCTGGCCGCCTGGGAGACAGGCCTGATCGAGGCGGCCCGCACTGCAGGGGCCAGCTGGGCCCAGCTGGCCCAGCCGCTCGGAGTCGCCAGCCGCCAGGCCGCCGAACGCCGCTATCTGCGTCTGCGCCCCGGCGCCGCAGGCAGCACCGGCGAACAGCGCATCCAGGCCACACGCGACCGCCGCGCCGCCGATCGCAGCGTCGATGTCTGGGCCCGCCGCAACGCAGCGGACCTGCGCCGCCTCGCCGGGCAGATCACCGCCCTCACCGACCTCCCCACCTCGGCACGTGCACCCATCGGGGACCTGGACCATGCACTGGCCGCCGACGACGCCGCAGGTCTGGTCGGTCCGCTCGCCGATACGCACTCGCACCTGCAGGACAGCCACCCCGACCTCGCGGCCCGCATCGAGGGCATCAACCGGCACACCGACCAGCTCCGCCGGGACAGCAACCACCAACGGCGCCTCACCTGACGCCACGCCCTTTGAGCAGCCGGCACCGCGACCACTTCCATCAACCCCTCGCCATGGTGTTGCTGCCAACCCCGGAAGGCGTAGCGGGGCGTGCCCGAATTTCGGCGCGAGCCCGTCAACAGCGCATGACCGGGAGCTTGCCCGCCTGTGTGCCGCAGAAGACCTGACGGAAGTGCCGGCCAGGTCGGCTCTCCGAGAGCGGGCGGCGATCAGCGTGGCCCGCGGAACGGCTTGCCGAACAACAGGTCGTAACCAGCTGGGAGTTGAAGGAGCAGCTGGTTGAGCAGATCGTCGCTGATGGTGTCGGCCACGACGCTCAGGACGGCGCTGACGTCCCAGGCCGCGGTTCCTTCGGTGGCACCTTCGATCCACGCCGCGGTGGCCCGTACGAACCGTTGCGGGGAGAGGGGTTCGTGTGCTTGCAGGGGGTTGAGCAGGATGAGCGCCAGGGTCTCGGGGAGCCGGGCGGCGAGCCGGGCCCGTACGTCTCCTACCAAGTGTGCTCCCAGCAGCGCCAGGACGACGCGGGCTGCGCGCTCGGCCTCGGCTCGGGTGGGGTACTGGCCCCGGTCATGGACCGCTGTCAGGAACGTCTCCCATGGGGTACGCATCGTCTCCCTCCGGTAGTCCGCACCCGCGCGAGGGGTGACCCGGTCAGGACGGCAGGGGCCGACGGCTGCTGTCGTGAGCCCCTGCCTGCCGTTGACGCGGGAGTCAGCCGCTCCTGATCTGCTTGCGTGACTCGGCGCCGCTTACGGCGATCTTGCGGGGCTTTGCCTGCTCGGCGACGGGGATGCGCAACCGCAGGACGCCGGCCTCGTAGGAGGCGTCGACGCGCTCGGTGTCCAGGGTCTCGCCCAGAAAGAGCTGACGGCTGAACATTCCCGCAGGGCGCTCGGTGACCACGAACTCGGCGTCCTCGGCGGCACTCGGGCGGCGCTCGGCCCTGACGGTCAGCACGTTTCGCTCGATGTCCAGGTCGATGCTCTCCGGGGCCACCCCGGGCAGATCCAGTTCGACAATGAAGGTGTCACCGTCCCGGAACGCATCCATCGGCATGGCCGCGGGCCGCGCAGCGGTCCCCAGCACATGCTCGGTCAGCCGGTCCAGCTCACGGAAGGGATCCGTTCGCATGAGCATCACAACCACACCTCTCTGCAGACTCAGATGCCCATATAGCGATAATTGGTTATATAACTCGCGGAATCGAATCTGACAAGCCAGGGGTTGGCACCCGGAGTTCTCGGACTGCTACTCGGCGTAGACAGCCCAGGACGTGTTCGTTGCGGTTCAGGAAGACTCAGGTGGCAGGAAGCCACAGTTTCGCTCCACCGGCCGTGTCCACACGGGAAAGCCCAGTCAGGGCCCAGCCATGGCCCGGGCTGGGCATTGCGGGAGTGGCCTGAAACTATCCGGGGGAGGAGGAGAGGGTCGGCGTTGATCAGGCCTGGCACAGCCACCTGGTCACACGGCGGGCAGAAGGCCCTCGTAGGCCGCCACGGTTGCGTTTGCCAGCCCGCGGGGCGGCGCCCGTGATTCCGGTCTTCTCGTTCTTGCCGAAGTGGTCGACCACCTCGGCAAGAGTGCGGAGCCGGAGGCCGGGCGCGATGGTGCAGCCCTGCTGTGCCAGGGGCGGCCGCACTTCACTGATCGCAGGCTTGATGGGTGGAGCGGTTGACGTCGAACCAGCAGGCCAGCACCTCATGGGTGGCGCCGTGGCGGAGATGGACCAGCGTGGTCAGGAGCCGACCGACAACGACGAGCTTGTGTCAGGCACCAGCACCGACAGTTCGCCGACGTGGTCGTGAGGCGAGTGCTGCCTGGTGCCGTTCGCGGCACAACGAGCCGATATCTGCTACGAGTTCGACGATCACCGCAGAGTCCAGCCCGGTGATCTCTGAACTGCAGATGATCGCTGCATGCGTCCGGTTCCGCATCACCCACCATGATCGACGATCAAGGTCTCGACGTGCCGCCGCCGACCATGCACGAGCTCGTTGGGGCAGCTGGACAAGGCCCTGTGCTGCGCGTCACCCGACACCGCTCCCGGCTGCTCTGCGCGCGGAGACGGTGATGAACAATCCCGTGCCGATGAGCCACAGAAGGCTGGGCCATGCAGACACTCGCTCGAAAACCCCTTGAACCCCGGGGTCCGGTCTGAGCGCCGTGAGCGTGGCGGCGATGATCGACATAACAGCGCAGGCGATGCCGATCGCGCCCCAGTAAGGCCGGTTCGCCCCCCGGAAGAGGCTCCCCAGAAACAGGACGCCCACCGCCCCGCTGAAGAAGCAGACCCCGGCGGACAGCAGATGCTCGGTAGGTCGTAGGTTGTATGGATTCATGCCAGTGGATACGAGGCCAAGTCCGCTCACGATCAGTGCACCGAACGCCAGATTCCTGACACGGCTTGGTGTAAAGATCGCCGCATTGTGTACAGCTCCCAGGCAGAGGGAGAGCCCCCCAACGATCCATGCGACGTCGGCGGCTTCATGCCAGGGCGAACAAAAGCGAAACCCTTCAATACGGCCACAATGTGTAACTCCGAGCGCCGAAATGATGTGGTCTTCCAGGTTCTGACTCGAAGCATGGGAAAGGACAATCGCATTTACCGCGAAGATCTGAATCAGCGACGTCCAGAGTAGGCCTCCGATCGTGAGTCTCCTCGAAGCAGTGACGTTTAGTTCGTGCATGTTCGATCTAATCAATTAGGTCTCAATTTCGTCGATAGCAGGGTGCTGGATGCGAGGCGATCACTGAAGCAGAGTGAGCCGCGATGCAACCGTATATGAATCAACAACAAAAACCCCTCTGAACGCACGCTTATCGCACCTTGGGCCCAACGCTCGACATCTTGGGCCTGTGCGTTCGTCGAGCTGAGGAGACCGGCGCTGGAAGCGCACGCACCTTCTGCCGGGTCGTGAATCTCCGCAGTGGCCTCAATATTTGCCCCACGCAGACCGAACCGTATATAGCTGACTACGCTCAACGTCGGTACCCCATTTCGCAGAGGCCCAAGCGGCGTCATCGTCTTCGAGCCCGGCGTCGCGCTTTGCAGCACTCGCGTCCGGATGTGGTGTAGCAGACAACCCCCGCCACGGCGGCAAGAGCAGCGCCCTCGCACGTGCGGTCGCTCCAGCCGGGGCCGCGTGTCGCCGAACAATTGCCCCGCGCGGTGCCTACCGTAGGCGAAGGTAGTGCCCCCGTCGGGGCAACGAATCCTGTCTGATCACGGTCTTCCCCAGGCCCACGCGCTGACTGCTCCCAGAGGAGGCTGACCACCGCTGGTGCCCCGGCTGAACCGGGAAGGGCGACCCACCGTAGGGGTGGGATCCTGCGACCCGACCCGGGCGCTTCGGTCAGTAATGCCTGACGTCCCGGCAATGCGCTGAAGTCGGCACCGGTGCCTAATCCAGCCTGAGTCATCAATTCCTGTTCCGATGGAGTAGCGACGCCTTGGTCTGTCCAGGTCGGGAGTCAGATGCGGAGCCTTGAGGAGAGAGGCTCAGTGCTATCTGAAGGCCCTCGACCCGAACCATTGCGATCCCGCTCGGTGGAGACCGAGAAGCGTCGTGGGGTATGAGATCGACGTCGGCGTCGCCTGCTGGGCAATGAACTGCGAGTGTGCCTCCGGGCTTTCGAACACTCATAGCCCCTAGCCTGGGGCTCGTTGGCCGCAAGGGATCTCCGGAAGGTTTGCGTTGAGGCGACTGCGCGTCAGGGAGGAGCACCACCGATGGTGGGTTATGGGCGCCATGATCGTGGCCAGAGCGATCATCGGGATCGATGCTCTGGCCGTTCTCGTCGCACTTCCTGCGATGCAACGGGAGTTCGACGCCTCGCCTACTGATCTGCAGTGGTTCGTCAACGCCTTTCTCCTCACCTACGCTGGATTGGTCGCCTTGGGCGGGCGGGCCGGAGACGCTGTCGGTCACTTGCTCGTCCTGCGTGTCGGTATGTTGCTTTTCGTTGCGGCCTCGGCTGCCGGCGGCCTGGCCCAGTCGACCGGTTGGCTGATCGCCTCGCGCGCTGCCCAAGGCGCGGGCGCGGCATTGATTCGGCCAAATTCCGAGACGATTCTCGCTTCCCAGTTCGGCCAGCAGGAGCGAGGTCGTGCAGTGGGGATCTCCGGCAGCGCGTCCACACTCTTCATGGGTATGGCGCCGTTGATCGGTGGACTACTGATCACGACGTTTTCCTGGCGAGCGATCTTTTACATCAACCTACCCCTCGGGCTGGCTTGCTTGGCTCTCGCTCGCATGCTTCTACCTGCCGGCAAGATGAGACACCGTCCTGTGCCTTGGGGAAGTGCACCATTGATCATGCTCGGTTTGGGGGGCCTGGTATTTGCTGTGATGACGTCCAGGGAGTGGGGATGGCTCTCGCCGACCTTCATCTCTCTATTGGCGGCCAGTGCACTCATCCTCGTGACCGTGATCAAACGGGAATCGCGTCTGGCTGATCCGTTGATCCAGGTCCGGTTGTTCGCCCTGCGCAACTTCAGTGCCGACGCCGGACTGCTCACAGCAATTCAGTTTTCAGTCTTGGGGTTCCAAGTCTTCTTTGTCATCTGGATGCAGGACGTTCTCGGTTTCTCAGCCATCAAGTCCGGCCTGTTTGCGCTGCCCATCATTTTGCCCGTGCTCCTCTGTGCTCCCTTGGGCGGTGCACTTTACGACCGCGTGGGTTCCCGTATGCCCGTGGGAGCAGGAGGAATGCTGCTGGCCGGCGGGCTCCTGTGTGCCGCGGTCACTCTTCACTATGAGTCATACTCGTGGCTGGTGGGATCCTCCCTTGCGGTTGGGACCGGGATCGGCATACTCATTGCCCCGCTATTTACTGACGCTTTCAACGTGACACCACCAGAACTGCGCGGCCAGGCACAAGGCGTTCTCGAAACGACTCGTGGGATGGGTGCCGCGCTTGGACTTGCAGTCATGGGCGCGGTCGTTACACACGTGCAGGGCTCAAGCCTCTCGGCCGTCCTCCAGCGCGACGGCCGTATCCCGATCAGCCATCTTCACGAAGTGGAGCGCTCGATCGGCAAGGCGGTAACGATACAGAACCAGGCAAAATTGCCCGCCGGTATCCCGGCGGACCTGCTTCCTGAACTGAAGGAGTCTGTGACCCTAGCCGTCTCTGCTTCCCTCTATCTCGGTTTCGGTGTCGTGTTCCTGGCAACGTTGGTGGCAACCTTGCTCCTGCCACGCAAGGTCCCGGGGGGAGAATTCGGAACCCGGTAGGGCTGAACCGCGATGAGGGGATGTCCACGGCGAATTGAGCTGACCGTCCCACCCGAACATGTCCCGATGCCTTGGCGAATCGTCCGCAAGCGCTCCCCCGCATACCTGTTGCCGGGGCGCCAACACCTGGAGCCTGGACCGCAGTTCGCGGCTGCCAAAGTGGTTGCGGTCGGCGTCCACGCACGCACTTCGTAAGTGACTCTGCATCAGCGCCAGGCTGGCTCTGTGGATGCCCGTCGCGTCCCGTGAGCCAGGAATTGTGGCGGCACGCCGAGACTGAAGACCGTAGCCACGCTGGACCGGCTTACCCGCCGCGTCGGCGAAGACGCAGCCTACGCCGCGGAGGCATAGAGCCTCCGGGGCTACGGCCGGCGGTGATTCATGGACGCACCGCCGCCCTGCCCGAGTGGGCCGAACGGACCCCTTGCGGTCCTCATGAGGAGGCTCCGGCGCGTCACTCGCACCGGAACGTCACCAACTGCTGCCAGTTCGGCCTGGCAGGACACTACGAGGCGTGTGTGAGACCCACACGTCCAGCATCGGCTCCGTTTTGCCGTCGCCCGCGATCTCTTCGCTGTGACCGCGCGGCACCGGCCGGTCCGCGCCATCCCTCTCCACCCACTGCGCAAGCGCCTCCACGCCCCGCTGGAACGGCTGCTGCGCCTTACTCGAGCCTTCGGCGCACGTGGCTGCCGGGGCGGGAGACGGCGCTTCGGCCGGCTGCACGCCCAGCGCGGACAGCCGCTCCTGCTGCTCGGCCGACGGGTGCGCCCAGGTGCCCGGAACCTTCTGCAGCTCCAGCCACTTGCCCAGGTCGTCGCCCTCGAACAGTACCCCGGGTTCGATGGCCGGCAGGGCACCGTCGGCGTCGACCAAATCCGCGAGGACGCGGTGGTCGCCGCCGCTCCCCGGGGCAGCCCCGCCGCACTGCTCCGTGGCCTGCCCCCCCGCAGGGCGAACGGCCCTGCGGCGATCCCTCGCCCGGCAGGTTCGGCTGTCGGCGGCCAGGGGTCCGGGCTGCTCGAGGGGCTACCCCTGGTGCGGGGCGTGCGGAGGCTACCGTCCGGTGTAGGTGAACTCGTCGTCCGGGCTGGTGGGAGAGGTGGCCTTGCCGACCGTCACGGTGATGTTCACCGTCTGTTGGACGTCGAGCTGACCGGGTGCTGTTGCGGTGATCTGGCCGGTGGAGACGAACTCGACCGAGTCGGATGCCTTGTCCTTGAAGTGCACGGTGGCGCCATTGGCGAAGCCCGAGCCGTTGATGGTGACCGGGGTGCCGACCTTTGCGCTGGTCGGACTGACCGAACTGACCACCACAGGTGCAGGACCGCCATAGGCGAACTGCCCCATGGCGACGGCCGGGGAGGTGCCGAGGGTGTTGGTGACGCGAACGTGGACGACGCCTGTTCCGTTGGGGACCTTGGTGGTGATCTTGAGGCCGGAGGGGTCGATGACGGTGTCATCGTCGGCGCAGGCGAAGTGGCCGAAGTCGACCTTGCTGTCCGGACTGAAATCATTGCCGTTGATGGTCACCGTGTCGCCTGCGGCGCCGAAGGTGGGGCTTACGTCGGTCACCACCGGCGGTGAAGGGACGGCAGGCGCCCCCACCAGGTCCAGGTAGGTGGAGTTGGCGTGCTGGAAGGCGACCTGGCCGAGGAAGTCCTGGGTGGTCTTGTTGACCAGGTTCTTGGCAAGGCTGGTGTACCTGGTGTTCATCGGGTAGAGCGTGCCGGGCTGGACGTAGACGTTGCCCTTGGTGCGCTTGGAGATCGTCCCGATGAGCAGCTTCACTTCGTTGGTCGCCTGCGGTCCCGGGTTCGGGTACCAGCCGGCGGTGGTGTCGAGATCGGCCCACGCGTGCGGTACCAGGTCGTAGGCATTGTTCTGGCGCTCGTTGATGATCCACGGCACTGAGTTGAAGTAGTCGACGAAGCTCTGCGTGCCGGCGGTGGGAGCGGCATAGGTGATCACCGCGAACCTCGGCTGTTTCGGGAGGGTCTGTGCCTGTAGGTACGGCGCGAGCATGGTGGCGATGCAACCACCCAGGCTGTGACCGGTCAGATAGACGGTCGGCTGCGGCGAGGAGGGCGCCGCCTTGAGGGCGACAGCGAGAGCCTGAGCGAGCGTGGCGTTCGGGGTGGGTGAGGCGATCGAGCGGGCTTTGGTAACCCGTTGGAACGCATCCATCGCCCCCTTGGAAACGGTGATGGACTTCGGCGATCCGCTTTCGGGGAACGGGACGACCGTGCCGACGTCGAGGTCCTCGAGGATGTCGGTCAGATCGGCGTCCGTTCCGCGAGCGACCACGGCGAACTCGTTCGAGCCGTTGGTGCTTCGTGCGAGGTAGGCCATATTGGCGTTGGCCTCGCTCAAGGCGAGCCACACCAGCTCCCACGCGCCCTGCGTCGCAAGGCTGCGATCGCTCAGTTGCGCGTTGATGCCGGTGATGATGCGTTTGGTTTGCTGCTCCAGGGTTTCCCCGGACGGACGCGGGGTGGCCCCGGTGGCTGCGAAGGCAGCCAGGCTCATGGTCACATGGGCGATAGTCGGATCGGGCGCCATCGTTGTTCCTGCTCCTCGGATGTTTTGCCGGTGCGGAGGCGGGACGGGTTTTCGGCAGCATCAGGACAGGGATCTGCCGAACTGGCCGTCAGATTGGGTCGCGCACAATCAGACCTGCCCTCTGTGATGTGGGGTGCCTTTCCGGGCTTCAGGCTGACGAGGTTCACCTTGTTGGCCCTTCGCCATGCATGTGGGCGGTTCGCCGAGCCACATGATGCTGAGGCTTTCCACGCCGCCTATCCGCGCGGGCTCTTGAGAAATTGGGCCAGCGCTGAGAAGCGGTCGGACGACCGGACGGTCCTCAACGGGTTCGTGTGGAAGTTCCGTACGGGCCACGCTGCACTCCCGCTTCGCCGACGGGCCAATGGCGGCACGTTCGAGCGGCTGTTCCAGGCGGCGCAGGCGAAGGCGGATGCGGCCGGAGACATCGACTGACTGTTGTCGGTCGACTCCACGGTCGTGCGGGCCCACCACCACGCCGCCGGAGCCCGAAACGGGGCGCCGGGCGCTTGGACGGTCGCGAGGCGGCCTGGCCAGCAAGATTCATCCGGCCTGCGATGCCTTCGGCCGCCCGTTCGCCCTGGTGGTCATCGGCGGCAACACCAACGACTGCACCCGGTTCACAACGATGATGTAAGCGATCCGAGTGCCCCGCACCGGCCCTGGTCGGCCCCGGACCAGGCCATCTCATGTCATCGGGGACAGACACGGACGGATCACATCGGCGCTTACCGGCGCGAGCATGCCGCAATGAACTGCGGGTCTGTTCTTCCGTTCGCCGCGGATGCTGAGCCGGGCGATGAGCTATTCGAACCACACGGTGAGCTGATCGTCGGCCGAGTCCAGGCACCGCCAATTTCCCGACACGATCCGCTGTTGGGGTCGTGCGGCCGTTCGGGGTTTGGGCGAGCGCCTCTCCCGGGCGATCTTGACTGGTCTCCCTGCGCGATCGACTCGGTGAACATGCGGGCGCTGAAAAGGAGGAGCTGACCGGTCCGAATCCTGTCGGCCGGGGCAAGTACGGCTCGAAGGTCCACAGTTGCTGACGTATGCGCTGGAGGTCATGCTCACTTCTGGATGGCCTCCCCGGCTTCATGACGAGAGTCATCTCCGGGCTGCCGAGGATCGGACGAGTGAAAGGTTGTCGATTATTGAGAGCAATCCGCCACTTGGCGGATGTTGGGGGTGCACCACAACTACAACGATGAGGCCCAAGAGGAGCCGATTCATTGACTCTCTCCATCTCACACAAAGACCGGCGCCTTCACTAGAAACTCGTGAAGGTGCGTCATTTCGTAGAGCCTCCACTTCGACCGTCCCATATTAAAGACCATGGGATTCCCATGGGCCGTCAGGAGAAGTAGAACTTGCCAGTCTTTGACACCCTGTCAACTAAAAATCGACGAAGATTCAGTCGCTCAATCGCACTACGAGCCCTACTCGGTGCTGTTGTCCTGGTCTTCGCTTTCCCTTCATCCGCGTTCGCCGCTGAGCCACCTCAAGCACTTCCGTCGGTATGGGAGTTCGACGAAGGCCAGTTCCAGCCAGCCACAGACTCCGATGGAGACGGATGCTACCCCACACCGGCTATCGGGCCTGACGGGCGAGTTGCTGAAGGGCTGAACAACTCCGGCGCGCTGAACGGCAACTGCCGGGACATATGGGATCTGGATAGTACCAACTCGTACTCTCGCAAGAAGTGCAACAACGGCTGGTGTGCCTTCATGTACGCCTACTACTTCGAGAAAGACCAAGTCGTCGCTGGCCTCGATGCCTTCGGTCACCGACACGATTGGGAACACATCCTCATTTGGGTAAAGGATGGCATTCCCCGGTATGTGTCCACTTCTGCGCACGGCGGCTACTCAACCCATCCTCGCAGTGAGGTCGCTTGGGAGGAAAGCCATGCGAAGGTCGTCTATCACAAGGATGGCGGAGGAACGCATGCGTTCCGTCGCGCAGCCTTCGATGAAACCCCGGAGAATCACTACGGGAAATGGCAATACCCGGCATTGGTGGGTTGGGACTACTACCCCGATGGCGTCCGGGATATCCTGACGCAGGCTGACTTCGGCGAAGCAAACTTCGGGCTCAAGGACAGCGCTTTCTCATCTGAGCTCATGAAGGCCAAGCCTGGTGGAATTCCATTCGATCCGTTCTCCTGAGGCCGTGGCGAGACCATCGGAAGGGTGGGTGAGCGCAACACTGACACCGGGGTTCTCTCAGTATTCATGATCGCCAAGTTTTGTTGAGGACAACGCTGGTTGCGTTTGGCCGGTCGGTGGTTCGTCAAGCCGGTGATGACGAAATAACGGGACCTCTGGTAGAGCACTGTGGTGTCGAGCCATGTGATCAAGTACCAGGGGTCCCGTTGCAGGAGTAGTCCGTCATCATGCGGTCGATCACGACAGCGGCGCGCCTCGGCCTGCCCGCCCCGATGCGCCCGGCTGCGTCGGTCTTCGGCCAGGACGCGACGCAGGGTCCGGACGGCCCGCTGCGCCGGCTGTTCGAAACCCTCCGGAGACACCCTGGAGTTCCCCCCTGTCTATGGCTGCTTGACGAGGTCGAGCGTGGCACCCGGCGCATCCTCGCCACCGCGTTCGTCACCCGAGACCTCGGGTGAAGGCGCCTACGCGCTGACAAGGGCTACGACTATCCCACCTGCGCCGATGGCTCCGCGAAGGGGGTATCACGCCTCGCATCGCACACCACGGCGTCGAGAACTCTTCGCGCTTGGCCGGCATCGCTGGGTCATCGAACGCATCATGTCCTGCCTGACCGGGTACCGCCGACTCAACCACCGATAGAACGCCATCCCCGCAACTACCTGGCCTTTCTCGGCCTCGCCGCCGCCCTCTGCTGCTACAAACGCTTCCGCAACCTCACCATGTAGGACACGGTCCAAGACCGCACACGCATCGGCTCGCCGTGGCACATCAGCCAATCAGGCAACGGTCGGTCCGAAGCCGAATGCGGTCAGGATAAGCACGCCCATGCCCACCGTCCCGGCCCAGACTCCCATTGAGGCTGCCCGGTACCGATCACGATAATTTCTGCCGGTGGGCTTGCTCGGTTCAGGTGGGGAAAGGCCCCTGTCTGCCACGAGTACCGCTTGGCTTTGCTGCCGACAGGCCTGGGGCTACGAGCCAGCTGTCACCCTGGCATCGCTTGTTATGCCCGGGGGAATCGTCACAGCCTCCAGGCAGCGTGCATCAGACACGACGACGCAGGCCCGTATTCGACAAGGATCTGCGATCTAAGATGATGTAGGCAAACGGGCCATATAGGCCTGGATTGGCGGGAGGCGATGGATGGGAGCAGCAGCGGAGCAGCAGCGTGACGCCTTGCCGCTTTCCCGTGCCGACAGCGCGCTGAGAACTCTGCACAGGACCATGCATTCTTGCCCGCATAGTCCTGGCAGACTCCTGACGGAGGGGGAGGGGTGGGTGACCTTTTGAGGATCGAAGATCTGAGCGTCTCCTTCGGAGGGCTGTCTGCACTCGAAGGCGTGTCGTTGTCGGTGGGAACCGATGACGTGCTCGGAATCATTGGGCCGAACGGAGCAGGTAAGACCACCGTGTTCAATGCCGTCTGTGGATTTGTCCGGCCGACCGGTGGCGCGCTGTTTTGGAAGGACCGCCGCCTTCCGTGGCCCCGGCCCCATCAGCTGGCCGGACTGGGCATCGCCCGGACCCTACAGGGTCTCGGGTTGTTCCCCGGTCTGACCGCACTGGAGAACGTGATGGCCGGCGCGACGACAGGCGCGCGGAGCGGCTTCCTTTCCGCCCTGCTTGGTCTTCCACGCTCCGACCGCGACGAACGCCATCTGGCAGACAGAGCGCGTACCACTCTGCACGACCTGGGCGTGGCCGACACAGAAGACCGGATGCCCACTGAACTGCCCCACGGAGTGCAGAAGCGGGTAGCACTGGCTCGCGCGCTGGTGAGTGAGCCCGAACTGCTGCTGCTGGATGAGCCCGCTGCCGCCCTGTCGCACACCGAAATGCGCGATCTCCAAGCGCTCATCACGGGGCTACATGAGCGGATGGCGATCGTCGTCGTGGAGCACCACATGGATCTCGTCATGAGCGTCTGCGAGAAGGTGCTTGTTCTGGACTCCGGAAGGGCTATCGCGCGCGGAACACCTGGTGAAGTACGGAGCAATCCCGAGGTCGTGGCGGCCTACCTCGGTGCCCCGGTTGGCACACCCCCACCGCCGGGGCACGAAATTCCATGATCGAAATTCGTGATCTCGTTGTCACTTATGGCAGGGCCACCGCGCTGGATGAGGTGTCCTTGACGGTGGGCAAGAAGTGCATCACTGCTGTGCTGGGTGCCAACGGCGCCGGCAAGACCACCCTGCTGCGCTGCATCCACGGCCTGGTGTCTCCCCGTGCTGGCCGGGTGGTACTGGAGGGGGTCGACATCACCGGGCTGCCGCCGGAGCACATCGTGCGACTCGGGCTCGCGCATGTTCCCGAACGGCGCGGGGTCATTGCCCAACTCAGCGTGCAGGACAACCTCTTGCTCGGCGGCCTGTGGAGGGGCTTCCGGGAACGAAGAGCCCACACAGCGGCCGGGTTTGATCAGGTGTTCGACCTCTTTCCCCCTCTGGCGCAGCGGCGGCGGCATCTCGCTGAAACCCTCTCGGGGGGAGAGCGGCAGATGCTTGCCATCGGCCGCGCACTGATGGCCCGCCCTCGGGTGCTGCTCCTCGATGAGCCGTCACTGGGACTCGCCCCACAGGTTGTCGCACAAATCTTCGCTGTCTTGAGAGAGCTGTCGCAACTGCAGGGCATCACGGTGCTCCTGGTGGAACAGAACGCGCACAGTGCCTTGTCCATTGCCGACCGCGGGGTGGTGTTGAACCTCGGACGGGTCGTTGTGACAGGCGCAGCCTCACGACTGGCCACCGCAGCCGAACTACGCCACGTCTACCTGGGGTTCTGATGTATTTCCTCAACCTGACCCTGAGCGGCGTGACCAGTGGATTCATCTACGCAGCCATGGCATTCGCTTTGGTGTTCATCTGGAGAGCAACCCGGATCCTGAACTTCGCTCAGGCCGGCATGCTGCTGATCAGTACCTCCATCGCACTGGAAGTGATCAATGAAACCGGATCGTACTGGGCCGGTTTCACCACCGCGGTGATCTCCGGCTTCCTCATCGGAGCGGTAGTCGAAATCGTGCTAATGCGGCGTGTGGAGCACACCGCTGCGCTGAACGCCCTCATCGTCACCCTCGGCCTGTTGCTGTTTCTCCAGGCTGTCACCGGCATGGTGTGGGGTGGAACACCCAGATCCTTCCCCTCAGCTCTCAGCGTCAGGGGACTCGCCATCGGACAGGCTCGCCTGCTGCTCTCACCGTCCGACTTGTTCACGATCACCACCGTCCTCGCCATCGTGGCACTCCTGGTCGTGCTCTTCCATGCCACGGCCGTGGGGCTTCGTATGCGCGCCACCGCTTTCGCGCCGGAGGTGGCCCGCATGTTCGGCGTCCGAATCGCAGGTGTCTCAACGCTCAGCTGGGCTCTTGCCGGAGCCCTCGGGGCAGTCGCCGGAGTCCTGGTAGCACCCTCGACCTTCGTCGGCCCCAACCAGTTCGACGCCGTGCTCGTGTTCGGGTTCGTCTCCGCCATCGTCGGAGGACTCGACAGCCTCTCCGGTGCCGTCGTGGGCGGACTGCTGGTCGGACTCACTCTCTCCTATGTATCGGGCTATCTGGGGTCGGAGACGGCCCTACTGGGAGCGCTGGTCCTGCTCATCGTGGTTCTGGCAGTCCGCCCCAGCGGCCTGTTCGGACGAACTTCCGCGCGACGGGTGTGACGCGGTGCCCACTTCCCCTCTTTCCTCCGCCACGACGATGACCCGCAACAGCGCCGCGCAGGTGCGGCGGGTTGTGGCAAGCCGGACCCTTGCCCGGCATCTTCTGCTGGGAGCGCTGGCAGCGCTCGCAACATGCTCCTGCGCGCTGGCGTTTGCTCCCTATCAGAACCTCCAGCTCGCCACAGGCGCCGGCTATCTGTGCGGCGTTGCAGGACTGACCGTCCTGACCGGTACCAGCGGACAGATCTCCCTGGGACACGGCGCACTGATGGCCGTCGGGGCCTATGCAACCGCCCTGTTGCTCACCGACCTGCACTGGCCCATGCCGACGGCGCTCGCCGGCGGCACTGCAGCGGCTGCACTGACCGGAGCGCTGGTGGGCACCGCGACGGCTCGCCTCCAGGGCCCTTACCTGGCCGGCGCCACCTTGACTCTCGCAGTGGGGCTGCCCGCACTGGCGAACTACCACCCCTTCCGGGACACCCTCGGCGGCGAAAATGGTCTGGTCGTCGCCCCACCCGTACCCCCAGCAGGCCTTGCATCCCAGATCCCGCTCGAACGCTGGCACGCATGGATCGCCGTAGCATGCGCCACCGCAGTGCTGATCCTGCTCGCCAACCTCAAACACAGCCGCACCGGACGCTCCTGGCGTGCCGCACGGGACGACGAGGTTTCTGCCTCCCTCTGCGGAATCCGTGTTGCCCGATTGAGAGTGCTCGCCTTCATCGTCAGCGCCGGATGCGCCGGCCTGGGAGGCAGCCTGCTCGCCATCATCACATCCGTCGCAGCCCCCGGTGCCTTCGCACTGGCCTTGTCGCTCTCCCTCCTCGCCGGCGCAGTGATCGGCGGTCTGGGAAGCCTGACCGGTGCCGTCTGCGGGGCAGCCGTTCTGGTTCTGCTGCCCCAATGGGCGAGCAACGTTGCCGAAGCCCTCCACCTCTCCCAGGGCTTCTACGACAACCTTCCGCTCGCACTCTACGGCCTGGCGCTCATGCTCTCGATCATCGTATTCCCGCAAGGGATCCACGGGGCAGTTGCACGCCTCACTCGAACCCTTCGCAGGCGCCCGTGAACGAGTGTCATACCGCAGCCGGCGCAAACCACCCAAGTCACCACCAGATTTTTGAGGAAGGCGACATGAAGAGAACTGGACGAAGCAGAGTGAAGCTGCGGGTCATCGCATCGCTCACCGGTTTGGTGTGCCTGCTCGGCGCCTGCGGTGACGGATCTGACAGTGGCGCCACGCAAGGTGTCACGGACGACACGATCGTCATCGGTAGCCACCAGCCGCTGACCGGCCCGGCGGCACCGGGGTACAGCAACATCTCCAAAGGCGCCAAGGCCTACTTCGACCACGTCAACGCCGAAGGAGGCATCAACGGCCGCAAGATCGAATATCGCTATCGTGACGATGCCTACAACCCCACACAGACGGTCACAGCCAGCAAAGAACTCGTCCTCGAAGACCGCATCTTCGCCATGATGGGAGGGCTGGGCACGCCCACACACACAAAGGTCATCGACTTCCTCAACGCACAGAAAGTCCCGGACCTGTTCGTCGGCTCAGGATGCGCCTGCTGGGACAACCCCCGCAAGTACTCGCGGACCTTCGGCTGGCAACCCGACTACATCATCGAAGGAAAAATCCTCGGCAACCACATCAAGCATCAGTACCCGGGCAAGAAGGTCGCGTACTTCTACCAAGATGACGACTTCGGCAATGAAGGGGTCGAGGGCCTCGACAAAGCTCTCCCCGCGGACTCGGTCGTCAGCCGCCAAAGCTATCAGCCCAAGGGCACGGACATCGCGCCACAGGTATCAGCCATCGCTGCAAGCAAGGCCGACGTTGTGGTGATCTTCGCTCTTCCCGCCTACACCGCACTCTTCAAACTGGTGTCGCTCAAGCTCAACTACAAGCCGACCACCGTAGTCAGCAGCGTCAGCGCGGACCCAACCAACTTGAACACACTTCTGAAAACGTACGCCAAACAGGTAGGCGGCAATGCAGGGTCAGGAGATCTCGCGGACGGCATCATCACTGCCTCGTATCTCCCGCCCAACACGGAAACCTCCAACAGCTGGATCAAGCTCTTCCGACGCATCCACAACCAGTACACCCCCAAGGCACCCTTCGATCTGAACATCGTCTACGGCATGTCCCAGGCCTACACCTTCGCTCAGGCTCTACAAGCTGCAGGCAAAGACCTCACTAGAGACTCCCTCGTCAAAGCCCTTGAAAAGGGAGGCTTCACAGGACCGGGCCTCGTACCCCTCGAATACAGCTCCACCTCGCACTCCGGTTACAAAGGTGAGCAGATCGGGACCATCAAGGGATCGAAGTTGGCACTTCAGGGGACACCACAGGTCACCGACAACGGCGATGGCCCCATCACCTCCTACACCACGGCGCAGCCGCAAGCACCAGCCAACGGAATTCCCTCCAAAGAATAAAGAGAACGCGGGCAGACTTCCCCGAGCAGCGCGAACTTGAACTCATCAGACCAGCAAGCTCACCAAGGCCGTTCCATATCCAGTCGGGCCGAAGACCACGAACCAGGCGTAATGGATCTTGGCCAGTGACACAAAAGCACTGGCTCACGCCATAGCCCGGGGCCTGGACCGAGACTGCGACGCCGTCATCGCCGCGCTCACGCTTCCGCACAGCAACGGCCCCACCGAGGGCGCCAACACCAAAATTCAAGCGGACCGCGCGCCGGATGCACGGACGAGCAGGCTTCACCCTTTTGCCGTCCCCTTCAGCGTATCCCAGGCTGCGGGGACTTGGATGTGGCGTGGATTCTGGGGGACTCAGGTGTTTGCAGGGTGTCTTTCAGGGCGCGTCGGCCGGTGACACCGAGTTTGCGGTAAATGCTCTGCAGATGGTTGTCGACTGTGCGTTTCGATATCATCAGGCGCTCGGCGACCTTGGCGCTGGGCAGCCCTTCAGCGACCAGGAGGGCGATTTCCTTTTCGCGGCGGGTCAAAGGGGTGACTGTAAATGCGTCGACCAGGCCAGGTGTCCGGGCTCCTTCGCACTGTGCGGCAAGGTCTGCTGCGCGGCTGCGGGCCGCGGCCGCTTCGCGGGGGAAGCCTCTGCGTTGCCAGGCCAGGGCTGTGGCTGTGGCAGCTTCTGCGGCCAGGAGGTTTGTTCCGTAGCTGCTGAACCTTCGGGTGCAGTCCTGTAGTTGTTCGGGATTGTCGTTCACGCATGCGGTCGCGTACTGGGCGCGTGCGTCGGTGAGCTTCCCGTCCCCTATGCCGGCGATCTCTGCGAGGCGGTCCGCGACAGCCGGGGCATCGCCGAGCCGTACCTGATCCATCAGTACACACGCCTCGCTGGTGAGAGAGGATTCGCGTGCCACGGTGGCGCCCTGGGCGAGGATGGACAGGGCGAGCGGGATGTCACCCTGGGCTGCCGCCAGCCATGCCTCCGCCCGCTCTTCTTCGGCCGCGAATGAGCTCCAAGGACGCAGCCCTTTTGCCTCATCGAGGGCGCGTTGGGCTGCTTCGACGTCGCCGAGGAGAGCCACTGCTTCGGCGAGCCGGGCCAGCGCCAGAAACAGGGGCCCGTTGAAGGAATATTGACGGGCCAATGCCGCACCTTGGGCGGCCCAGCGCCGGGCAGTGGCCGGCCGCCCTTGCATCAGTGCGACGCGAGACAGTGCGGTTGCGTTCCAGGTCTGTCCGACGAGTATGCGGTCGGCGGAGGCGTCCTCCCAGCTCTGCTGGCCGAGCGCGAACGCTTCCTCGAGGCGGCCTGCTTCCTGCAGGCCGAAGGTGATGGCAGTTATGTACTGCGATGGATGGGGCAGTGCTGCCGATTCGCTCAGCCGCAGACGCTGGGCGTAGCCGGTCTGCGCACTCTGCAGGCCTTCTTCGACCCGGCCGTTGGCGATGAGCGCGTACGCATGCGCGAACTGCGAAGGGCCTCGCAGGTTCGGGTGGTCGGCTGCGCCCTCCAGGCCTTCCAATACATCCAGTGCTTCCCGGACCTTGCCGGAGGTGCAGAGGATGTTTCCCCGTTCTGCGGCGAGCACGGCACGGCCCTCCGCGGACGTCACCTTCTCGGCTGCCTCTGTGGTGATCTCCAGGGCCTCTTCGGGGCGTTCCAGCCCCCACAGCATGTTGCGAATGCGTTGCATCGCGACGAGGATGTGCTCTTCCTCGCCTCTGGCCCGGTCTGCAGCCTGCTGGAGTACCTTCTCGGCTTCTTCAAGTTCCCCCAGTTCATAAAGGGCTTCGCCCAAAAGGAGGCGGGGCCAGCAGCCCTCGTCCACCCAGCACGCGGCGCTGGCAAGCTCCCGGACCTGGGGAAAGTCATGGGCGTAGCGGGCCAGTTTCGCCCCCCGCAGCAGAAACTGTGGCTCTGCTTGTCCAGTGGCAGTCAGCTCCCAGCTGGCTATGCGCAGGACATCCTCGCGTCGCCGCGCCCCGTGGGCGCGCGTTCGCTGGGCCTGTTCCAGGAGCAGGTTTCGCCGCCGCCATCCGGAGATCCCGGACTGGACGATCTCCCCGTACATCGGGTGAGTCAGGGTGAGTTGTTGCCGACGTTCCTGCAGCGTCATATCAACCAGTCCGGCTGCTGCGAGTTCGTCCACCGCCGCTTCCGGAACTTCTCCGACTCCCACCGGCTGGCACAGCGCGAGGAGCTCCAGCACCTCGTGTGCCGCCCTGCTCACATTCTCCTTGCGCTTCCTCAGCAGATCCCCCAGCAGATGCGTGCCGGCCAAGGGCCCGGTCAGCTGCCACATCTCACCGTCATGGAGAAGGGTGCCCGATTGCAGGGCACCCAGGATGAGTTCCCGCAAGAAGAGCATGTTGCCCTGACTGCCATCGAAGAGCAGACTCACCGACCGGGGTTCAACAGGCGCTTGGAGCACGGCCGTGAGCAGTTGCTCGGTTTTCTCCCGGCTCAGATCGAGCAGGTCGACACGCAAGGCCGCATCTCCCGACTGCAGCCCGGAAGCACTTTGATCCAGACGATCACCGGATCGCACCGTGGCGACCAAGAAAACCGACTGCGCGGCCAGCAGCTGGCCAATCAGTGTCGCCGACGTCTCATCCAGCAGATTCAGATCATCCACCAGAAGCACGTGACGCTTCCCCTCGCGGCCCGCCCCCCTCTCCAGAGCATCACGCGCGGAGCGGAAGGCCGGTGCAGGGTCGGAGGCATCAAAGGCCTCCGGTAGTAGATGCGCCAAAGCGCCCAGCGGAACACCCGCCGCTGCGTTCGTCACAGCACGACCGCACCGATGCCCCCGGACCCGGGCCAGGGAAAGGCACTCTTCCGCCAGCCGCGACTTGCCCACCCCAGCCGCCCCATGAATCACAAACGCCTGATAGTCACCATCGGAGAGGACCCTGGAGAAAGCCTGCAACTCCTCATCACGTCCAGTGAACGGCCACCTATGCGAAACGAGCCCGAACCGTGCAGCCACCCGCGGCATCACCATTCACCTCGGAACTCACTGGCATTGCACCACCAGGCCACCCCAGGCCTCGCAGTGTTCCCTCAACCAGTACACCAACCGCCACCACCCCACGCCAGCCGAAACGACAGCCGGCGCCTCCACCCCTACGGCCTGCGCAAACACAGTAGGGGCGAAGGCGCGGTGCCGACGCTCATGCAGCGCACAGTGGGATGCATGAGAGCGGGCCGGCTTGGCCAAAGCGTTCCCCGAGGCTGCTATGTCCTGTCAAGCCGCTTGAGCGAGTCCTTCGACATTGCCGAGTGGGTTGCGATCGGTGCACTCAACGGCCTTGAAGATCTGACGGCAGACCACCCGCTTGAGGCATCGCTGGGCAACACGGGGGGGCATCCCTTCTGCGACCTTGCGTGCCACATACGTCTCCGTCGTGGGGTCGAGACGCATCCGGATCAGGGTGATCGTGTAGATGGCCCGGTTGAGCTGCCGGTCTCCGCTGCGGTGAGCCGATGTCGGTTGGTCAGCCCGGACGAGGCAGGGATCGGCGAGACGCCAGCGAAGGAGGCAAAGGCGGCTTCCGAGCGGAATCTTCCCTCTCCTCAACACGCTCCTTCCCCCCTCCCGCACTCCGCCTCGGACGAGACACCCATGCTCTGAACCGCTCCCGGTGACGCAGACAGCACCAAGCCATCGCCCGCCACTGCCACTACCGAAGAAGCCGGCTCAGGCAACGATGTCTGACTAGAGTACCCAGGCCGTCACAGCACGAGTGATGATTGCTCGATGCTCGTGGGCGTTGTCGGAGGAGAGCACGGGGATTGGTCACTGTGCGGCGTCGTGCCTCGGATCGAGGAGACGGGCGAGTTGGGATCCGGCGTAGTCGAGGAACTCTGCCTTGATGTGTCCGTGTTCGTCTCGGATGGCGGGTCCCGCCAGACCCTCGAGAAGGATCCGAGTTCCCTGGAGGACGGTCTCCAGGAGCTCGGCCGAGGTCAGCCGCAGTCGGTCGGGGCGGACAGCGAGCCCGAACACGCCGTTCATCGATCCCCACAAGAACCGCGCGGTGGCCAATGGATCGACAGGCCGCAGGCTTTCGTCCACGACCGCCTGCTCGATCACGTCGGCGAGTTTCTTGGTCAGCTCATCGACCTGGTCGGCAAGTACGAGGGCGACCGGGTTGTCGGAGGTCGACCGGCCTTGACGGAGGTTGATCACCCTGAACAGGTGCGGGCTCTCCAAGTTGAACTGCAGGTATGCGGCAGCAGCGGCGGCCAAGCGGACCATCGGCGGGCCGTCTGAGTCGTAGGCCGCCAGCAGGTGGTGCTTGGCGGCGGCGACCGCACGCTCGACCACCGCCAGGTGTACGTCGTCGCGGCCGACGAAGTGCTGATAGACCGTCGCGACCGATACATCGGCAGCGTCGGCGATCCGCGCCACCGTCGCGGCCTCTGGATCGATGGCGAACAGCTCTTCCGCGGCGTCGACGATGCGTTTGCGCGTCGCCGCCTTGCGCCTGCTCTGCCGAGGTGACGACGAGGCCGGTGTGAGGCGGTCCGAGGAGGTCGATGTGGCCATGTCTCAACTCTAACACCTTGCCTCTAAAAGTATAGGGTGCCTATATTTCTAGAGGTTGCTTCTCAAAACGGGAAGCACGGAAGCCCGCGCTCGCCACAGAAAGCTGCATGATGTCCATTGACTTGACCACGGCCCTGACGCTGCCCAGCGGTGCCCGCCTGCCCAACCGGATCGCCAAGGTCGCCCTCAGCGAGGGACTCAGTGACCGGACCCAGGCACCGACGTACAAGCTGATCCGGCTCTACCGCCGCTGGGCGGACTCCGGCGCAGGACTGCTGATCACAGGAAATGTGATGATCGACCGCCGAGCGCTAAGTGAGCTCGGCAATGTCGCGGTCGAGGACGACCGCCACATCGAACTGCTCGCCGAGTGGGCCGCCGCGGCCACCGCGGGTGGCGGGCAAGCTTGGGTGCAGCTCTGCCACCCTGGCCGTCAGGCGCCACGCGCACTCAACGGCGGGTCCGTCGCGCCCTCTGAGATCACCGCTGGTTCGACCCTGGGCGTGTACGGCAAACCCCGCGCTCTGACCACGGCCGAGATCGACGATGTGATCCACCGTTTCGCCACCGCCGCGCGGACGGTCGTGGCGGCGGGCTTCACCGGCGTGCAGATCCATGCCGCCCACGGGTATCTGCTCAGCCAATTCCTGTCCCCGCTGACCAACCTCCGAACCGACGCCTGGGGCGGCACACCGGTCAAGCGGCGGCGGCTGCTGCTGGAGATCGTCCGCGCCGTGCGGGCCGAACTCGGCCCGCACACACCAGTATCCGTGAAGCTCAACTCCGCCGACTTCCAACGCGGAGGGATGGACGAAGACGAATCGACCGAGGTCGTCCTGGCCCTGGCACTGGAAGGCATCGACCTGCTGGAGATCTCCGGCGGCACCTTCGAGTCGGTCGCCTTCATGGGCGCTCCCGATGGCGCGATCCGCGCATCGACGCGTGCACGGGAAGCCTACTTCCTCGACTACGCGGAGCGGGTACGCACCACCATCACACACGCGGGCGCCGACCTGCCGCTCATGGTCACCGGCGGATTCCGCAGCACGTCGGTGATGACAGAAGCGATCACGAGCGGCGCGATCGACGTCGTGGGGCTCGGCCGCCCCCTGATCATGGAGCCCGACCTGCCGCAGCGCCTGCTCGCAGGAGGATCAGGAGCCCGCCCCATACGGCCCCGCAAGCTGGGCATCAAACAGTTCGAGGGCATGGGCGAACTGCTCTGGTACGGCGTACAGCTGCGCCGCCTCGGCAACGGCAAGAACCCCGATCCCAATCGCCACCCCGTGCGCAATCTGCCCCTCTACCTAATCAGGGCCGGAATGCTCGGCCGCCCCCAACGCCGTGGATTCGCCATCTGAGTCTGCGCCGATCTCCAATGACCGACGCTGTTCCCGCTTTCGCCGACCGGGTGGCCCAGACCGTAGTAGCCCAGCATTCGATGCGAAGGGTGGAGCCAGGCATGAGTCGTCCTGGACCGAGACTCCGCCTCTGCTGTTAACCGATGCCCAACGGGCCGCGTTGGAGGGCTGAGCGCGTCGTCGTGATGTGTCACGTGGAGGCCACTGACATCCATATCGTCGCCTCCGCTTGATCCGCACGCCAGCCGAACGTCACCGCGCCGATGGGACGTGGAGCACGCTGCATCTCCAGGTCGGTGCCGACCACGAGCAGATCGTGAGCGACGGCGGCCGCGTGCTCAGGGGACGGGCAGACATGCGCTGATGGTCGCAGGAGCTGCTGACAGTTGGCGCGCTGAACCGGCAACAGCCGCCACTCAACAGCGAATCGGCAATACATCGCCTACGCCTACGTCTCCGCCATAGGCATCGGCGTCTGAACGCGTATCTGAGTCAGAGCGGCGCCACGTCCGTCTCCGTATCCCTCGCGGGGACGGACGAGAGCGCGGTGCCCGGGCCGCACGAAACTGACGGACGCGCCCGGTGGGAACGCCTCAGCGCCGGCTACAAGTCCGCCCGGCGGTCCCGGCATCGCTACTGGGCTGATCGGGGGGTTGCCGGAGACTCCCGTGTCCCACGGATCGGAGAGCCGGATCGACGAAGGAGCCCGGGCGATGGTGATCCCAAGCGTGGATCGAGGTCGAGTTCGTGTGACGGCTTGGTGGTGCGCGCGGTGACGCGCTGCCAGGAGTACTGAACACTCTCGGCGCAAGGACCTCGATGGCTCCTTCCTCGACCCAGTTCGTTCACCACGCACGCCTGAACTGTCGTCGCCCGGCTGTGACGGAGGCCGCCGTGCCACCGGGCTGGAAGTGGAGTCCACCGTCGTCGAGTACATCAAGTCCGGCTGAAGTCGCCGTAGCCCCGGAGGCATCGAGCCTCCGGGTTACGGTCGGCGGCGGCTCAAGTGACGCAAGGCCGCTCTGGCGGAGTGGGCCAAGGGGAGGACCGAAGATCCGGTTGCCGGCCCTTTTGATGGGGCGGTGAAGCCGGTGGCGTTGTCCGGGCTGGGTGTAGTCGGCGGAGGGCTGGCGCCCGTTTGTGACCGGTTGGTCGGTATCCGGTGGAGCTTGATGAGCCGTGACTCGGCAGAAGTGGAGAATCGGTTAGGCATTTCATCAGACGTCTGATGTCTTCTCCGGCCTGTCCTGGATTGATCCCTGGGGCGTCCACCGCGCTCTGGGCGGGCCCGCCCATTTCGACGGGGACGGGATCCTCACTGACTACGTGATGTGGCCATGTCCGAGTGCCGCGGGGACTCGGTGTGGCCGTACGAGCAGCAGACGACACGGAGACATCATGCGCATTCGAGCCCTTACCGCCACCGCAGGCGCCGTCCTGCTGGCAACCCTGAGCCTGACCGCCTGCGAGGGGAACAAGGAAGAGCACCAGACCCCGCTGACGCGATCATCGCCCGCAGCGATCTGGACCGCTGTTGGCAGGTGATCCAAGGACCTCCAGCCCTTGATCGATCCGGTCGACCACCCCGACGGAGGTCCTCCGCCCCCCCCGAATGATGGAGTGGTCAGGGCTGCGTCGTGGCGACCTTCAGGCCGAACCCGATCAGGACGATGCCGGTGACGCGGTCCATGGCCCGGCGCACGGCAGGCTTCTGGAAGAAGACGCGGGCCTTGGCCAGCAGCATCACGTAGCCGCCGAGCCACACGGCGGTCAACGCAGCGTGGATGAGGACAAGTAGTGCCATACCGGTGTGGGGGGAAAGTCCGGACGGCGCCAGCGTCGGCAGCAGACCGGTGTAGAAGACGGCGATCTTGGGGTTGAAGACGTTGCTGACCAGGCCGGTTCGCCAGGCGGCGCCGGTAGGGGCGTCAGGGTGTGTGCCCACGGCCTTCGCCCGGAGGTGTCGGCTGTGGATCAGCGCCTGGATGCCGAGGAAGACCAGGTAGGCGGCCCCCGCCAGCTTGACCAGGGTGTACGAGGTGGCAGAGGCCGCCAGGACCGCGGCGAGGCCCGCGACCGTGAGAACCCCCCAGAGCAGCAGCCCCACGGTGATGCCGCCGACCGTCCGTAGCCCGTCCTGCCATCCGGAAGAGACAGCCCGCTTCGTCACGACGGCCATGTCCGGCCCGGGGATCATCGTCAGCACGGCGAGCATGCCGGCCGCAGTGAGGAACTGGAGGAGCATGCCTTCAGTCTCACATCCGGGGGCGCGCGGCGGGTCTTGGGGGCCGTGGGCGTACAGCAGGCTCTCAGCTCCCTCGTCGGTGCTGTCCGACCCGCGCAAGGGCGCAGGCCGCCTGGCAGGTCGGCAAGCTGGCAAGGACCGGCCGAGCATGTTGACGTGATGCTGCACGAACGGCCAGTGGCCAGTCACATGCTTCATGCGGGTGGGGAGCCCGTCGATGCGGGCGTCGCCGGTCCGTAGCGATCGGTCGTCCGTCGCCTGTCTCGCTGTCCGACGGGTCGCCGCTCGGTCACCGCCCAGGGGGCCGTTGGCCTGAGAAGTGACGTGTCGGGCCTGCGGGTGGAGCCGTCGAAGTCTTCAGTGGTTCTACGGTCCGATCGCGGAGCGCCGAACCTGGAACCGGGCAGCCGCGCCTGATAGGCCGCTCGTTACGTCGGCGCGCTCAGCCCGGCGCCCACGGTCCCCGGACGTGTCGCGCGGGTCGCAGAAGGCTGGGGAAGGGAGGCGCATGGATCGGCCGCATTCGCAGCGGCGGCGTCGGTGGGCGGTACTGGCCGTGATGACCGGGGCCTCGTCGATGATCGCCATCGATGCCTTGGTGGTTCTGGTGGCCCTTCCCAGCATTCAGCGCAGTCTGGACAGTTCGGCGACCGGCGTCCAGTGGATCGTTACCGCCTACCTTCTGGGCTTCGCCGGGGCCGGCGCGATCGGTGGGCGCGCGGGGGACGTGTTCGGTCATCCGCGCACGTTCCACTTCGGCACGATCCTGTTCGTCGTCGCCTCGATTGCCGCCGGACTCGCGCAAACGGAACCGTGGCTGATCATCGCTCGTGCGGCGCAGGGCGTGGGGGGCGCGATCCTGCGCCCGGCGTGCTACGCGATCATGGTGGAGGAGTTCGGGCAGAAGCAACGCGGCCGCGCGCTGGGCTTTTCGGCGAGTGCGTCCACGGCTTTCTACAGTCTGGCACCGCTCATCGGCGGAGCGATCACCACAGCGTTCTCCTGGCGCGCGATCTTCTTCATCAACCCTCCCCTGGGCATTGCCGCCGTGATCCTGACACGCCGCTTGGTCGCTTCGGTGCCACGACGTTCGGAACGAGTGGACTGGGCGAGTGCGCCCCTGCTGTTCGCGGGGCTGGTGGGCGTGGTCCTGGCCCTCATGCAGGCACGGTACTGGGGCTGGTTCTCCCCGGCCGTCCTCTCACTGATGCTCGTCGGTGCGGCCCTCCTCGTCCTTCTGTTCGTACGTGAACATCGACGGCCGGACCCCGTGCTCCGCTTCGAACTGTTCCGGCTCAAGGAATTCTCCGTGGGTACGGGTGTCGTCTCCGCTGCACGCTTCGCGTTCGTCGGGTTCTCGGTGTTCGGTGTGATCTGGCTGCAGGACGTCCTTGGTAAGACCGCCCTGGAGGCCAGCCTCTGGATCCTTCCCCTCACGCTGCCCACGGTCCTGTGCGCACCTCTGGGGGGCTGGCTCTACGACCGTCTCGGCCCGCGGGTGCCCTTGGGCATCGGAATGGGCCTGTGCACCGCAGCTCTGCTGTGGGCCGCTTCGGTGCTTCACGAGCAGAGCGTGGCCACGCTGGTGCCGTCCTACTGCGCGCTCGGCACCGGCATCGCGCTGGCCGTGGCGCCGGCCTGGACCACGGGCATGAACGGTGTCCCGAACGAAGTCCGCGCCGCGTCAGCGGGGGTGATCCAGACGTGCAGGGAGGTGAGCGCAGCGCTGGGTGTGGCGGTTCTGGGCGCCGTCGTGGCCCAGCAGCAGAGCGCGAGGCTCAGGCAGGCGCTGGATGGATACGCGGGCATTCCCACGTCCCAGTACGATCGGGTGGAACGGTCGATCGGCAAGGCGGTGGCCGCGTCCGAGCAGGGAACGGCGGCGCCGGCAGGAATCCCGGCGGAGTTGCTGCCCGCTCTGAAGCAGGCAACGACGACTGCCGTCTCAGCCGCCTACTACGTGGCAGGCGGGGTGTTGTTCCTGGCGGCCGCGGCCGTACCGCTCCTTCCGCGGAGAACGCAGCCCGCGGGGACGGACACCGATCGGAAAACCTCGGCTTGACGCTCCAAGGCGGCACACACCGTCTGCTCCCTGTGGCCACGAACGGCGAATACAGATGTGTATGTTGCCCGTGAGCGTGGACAGGAGTTGACGACCTACGCCGGGTGGTCCCGGTCTTCTTCGTGTTCGGGCCCTTGACCTGGGGGCGGTCCATGTGTTGCGGAAATCATCAGAGGCGAGTCGCCGCGGGAGAGTATCCATGCCCGAAACTCCCCGAGCGCACCAGCGGAGAATCGCGCGAGTTGACCGTCGGAGAATCGGCCGCGACGCGCGAACCGCGTGAGTTCCGGAGCGTCATTGCTCCACCGTGGGTCCCCGTTTGGCCTTTTCGGGTGGACGGGCGAAGGCGCACGGCTGAGTCGGGTCTCCTTTCGCGTGTTCCCCGCCCTCTCACGTTTCCGCGCCCTATCGTGAGGCCACCTCGAAACCGAACATGACTCATTGAGGCGGATATTGTGGGCACGGACGCGTCGGCCGACGACATGCTCGAACGGCTGAGACGGCGATTGGCGGAAGAGGAACGCCTGATCGTTGCTTTCTCGGGGGGTGTTGACTCCTGCCTCTTGGCCGCTGTAGCCGGCGACGTCCTCGGCGACCGGGCCGTCGCCGTGACCGCGGTCTCCGCCAGCCTCCCCGCTGCCGAGCGGGAGTTCGCGCGCTCCTTCGCCCGCCGTCACGGGCTGCGCCATCTCGAACTGTGCACGGACGAACAGGAACGTCCCGAGTACCGGGCCAACGGGGCGGACCGGTGCTACCACTGCAAGGACGCGCTCTTCCAGGCGATCGCCCCTCTCGCCGATCTGCTCGGGGCAGCCGTGGCCTTGGGAACCAATATCGAGGACCTCGGCGACCACCGGCCGGGGTTGCGGGCCGCCAAGGACTGGGCTGCCATCGCCCCGCTCGTGGAGGTCGGGCTCGACAAGGCATCCGTACGGCGGATGGCACGCTCTCTGGGCCTGGAAGCGGCCGACAAGCCCGCGGCGGCCTGTCTCGCGTCTCGCGTGGCGTACGGGGACACGGTCACCGAGGAGGTGCTCGGCCGCATCGAGAGGGCAGAAGTCGCCCTGAAGGACATGGGCTTCACCGAGTGCCGGGTGCGTTCACATGGCCAGGGGATCGTGGCCCGGCTGGAGGTGCCGGCGCGTGACATCGAGCGGGCAGCCGCCCTTCGCGAACGGGTCGACTCCGCGGTCCGCGGTGCCGGCTTCGCTTTCTGTGCCCTCGACCTCGCCGGTTTCAGCAGCGGCCGTATGAATGTCCTCCTCGGTATGCCCGCATCGGCCCCCGCCTCTGCCTGAAGTCCCCTCACGCGTCACGGCTGTTTGCCGGTGGCTCACCGTCCCCTTCCGAAAGGTGCACCCGTGTCCGGCCTCATCTCCCAGGACGGTCCGCCCTCCGGGATTCGACCGCGCCCGAGCGCCAATTCCAACGCCTCGCCCGGCTACGCCGACCTCGGCTTCGCACGCGTCGACACCGACCGCGAGGCACGGCAAGGCCTACCGGAGATCGTCTACGGACCGGGCAAGCGCGTCGATGAGATCGTCGCCATCGTCGCCCGGTTGCTGGAGCGCAATACAGGTCCGGTCCTCGTGACCCGCGTCGAGACATCTGTGGCCGACGCGGTCATCGAGCAGGTGCCGGGCGGACGTCACCATGCCGATGCCCGTCTGCTGGTCTGGCGTCCGGCACCGCGGACGAGGTTCACCACCGCGGTGGTCACGGCGGGTACCGCGGACGGTCCCGTCGCGGCCGAGGCCACGGAAGTCGCCCGAGCCATCGGGATGCGCGTCGTCACCCAACGCGATGTCGGCGTCGCGGGCATCCACCGGCTGCTGGCCGTCGCCGACGAGTTGCGGGCCGCGGACGCCGTCATTGTCATCGCCGGCATGGAGGGCGCTCTGGCGAGTGCCGTCGGCGGACTCGTGGCGTGCCCCGTGATCGCAGTACCGACCTCGACCGGCTATGGCGCTGCGCTCGAGGGTGTCACGGCCCTGCTGGCCATGCTCACATCGTGCGCCGCCGGCCTGACCGTGGTGAACATCGACTCCGGGTTCTCAGCCGCCATGGCCGCCCACCGAATGGTCCACACAGCAGGAGCACGGTAATGATTCTTTGGCTCAATCCGACCACGGGGCTGTCCGGGGACATGCTGCTCGGTGCACTCCTCGATCTCGGGGCACCGATCGACACGGTCCGGGCGGCGATCTCCTCGACCGGACTCACTGGCTGGCACCTGGAGACCGAGCGCGTAGGGAGTGCCCTGCGCGCACTGGTGACCGTGGACGACCCCGGTGTGGACGCACGCCGCGCTGTCGACATCATGCGGTTGGTGGGCAACGTCTCCTCCGAACCTGTCGCCACTCTGGCGACGCGCACTCTCGAGGCGATCACCGAAGCCAAGGGCACCATCGACAATCGGAGCCCGGAAGACGTCGAACTCTTCGAAATCGGCCAGATGGACACGGTAGTGGACATTGTGGGGACGGCCGCGGCACTCCATTCTCTCGGCATCACCCAGGTGCACTGCGGACCCGTGGGCGTGGGCTCCGGCCAGGTGGACACCCGCCAGGGGATTCTGTCCGTACCGACCCCGATGACCCTCGCTCTGCTGGCGGGGGCGCAGACACGCGGCATCGATGTCTCTGCCGAGACTGTGACCCCGACCGGAGCAGCGATGCTGGGTGCTATCGGCGTCCAGTACGGCCCGATGCCGTCGATGCGCATCGAGCGAACCGGCTACGGCGCGGGCGGCATGACCTTCCCGGGGCGGTCGAACGTCCTTCAGGCCGTACTGGGAACGAACGGACGTCCTGACGGCACGCGAGAGTTGACTCTGATGGAGACCAACCTCGATGACGTTACAGGGGAGTTGCTCGGTCGGCTGATCTCGCAGCTCCTGGACGAGGGAGCGCTGGATGCCTGGACTTCCGTGGCTGTGATGAAGAAGGGCCGACCCGCCCATGTCGTTCATGTGCTGTGCAAGCCGGAGGACGCCCATCGCCTCCAGGAGAAGCTCTTCGCGGAGAGCGGAACACTCGGGATCCGCACCAGCACGGTCACCCGCACGGCACTCCCTCGTACCACCGAGATCGTGGACGTCGGGGGGTATCCGGTACGCGTCAAGCGCGGGCCCTACGGTGCCAAGCCGGAGCACGACGACGTGCTCTCCGCCGCCCGTGCTTCGGGGCTTCCCCCCTGGGAGATCACGGCCAGGGCTCTGGAAGCTTGCCGCAAGGACTGACGCGCGCCAACACCCTGCGTCTTCCCGCGCGCGTACAGCCCGGAGGCACCGACGCCCTGCCCCGCTGGGGCCGCCCTCGAGGCAGGGTCCTGGTCGGTACGGTCGGAGAAGGACCGGCGGGTGCTCATCGTCCTGCCGGGCCGGAGTGCCCTCACCTCCCACCGGCCTCCCCGCGCGAGGCTTCGCAACGCCCGCCAGGGGGGCCCGTGCCGGATCGGACGGCTGATCACGCTGACCACCAATCGTCGGCCCGCACCGGCCGGCCATGTCCCGCACTGGTCACGATTGCGTCGAATGCTTCTGCTGACCTGGTATCTGACGGAGATGAGGTGCGACGCTGCGCAGTTTCTCGCAGGTCTCCTCGTACTCGCGGTCCGGGTCGGAACTGCCCATGACACCTGCTCCGGCGCGGAGCCACGTGCGGCCGTGGCGCCGCAGAATGGAGCGCAGTACCAGAGCCGCGTCCAGGCTGCCGCGGACGTCTGCAGTGAAGACCGCGCCACCGTAGAGGCCGCGAGTTCCCGGTTCGTGGCGGGCGAGGGCCGACAGCGCCGCTGCTTTGGGGGCTCCGGTGGCGGTGATGGCGGGGAAAAGGGTCGCGAACGCCGACCAGGGGCCGTGCTCGTCGCCCAGTCGGCCAACGACGCGTGACGCGAGGTGCTGGACGGAGCCCCGTTCTTTGATCGTCATGAATTCATCGACCGCGACGGAGCCCGGTCGGCAGACGGTCGAGAGTTCCTCGCAGGCCAGCCGTACGGAGATGGCGTGTTCGTGCACTTCCTTGGAGTCTTCGAGGAGTTCCGCACGCAGTCGGCGATTCTCGTCGGCGTCCTGGCCCAGGGCTCTCGTTCCCGCGAGGGGCTGGGTGACGACACGCCCGTCCTCGTCGACTTCGACGACGGTTTCCGGGCTGAATCCCGCTGCCTGCCAGCCGCCCAGGTCGAAGAGAAAGGATCGAGCCGGGTTGTTCGCCTGCCGTCCGGCGTAGTAGGAAGCGCCAAGATCGGTCTGTGATCCGTCGGGCAACGGCACGGCCCTGGACACAACGGCTTTGCTGATCTTCCCCGCACCGATGTCCTCGATCGTCCTCGCGACGGCTCGGCGGTACGCGATACGACCGGACGCGATGATGTCCTCGGCTCCGGGAAGCGGGCGCGGTGCCGGAGCGGCGGCGGTGTCCGGCATGGCGGTGAGTGCGTCGGCGATCATGGCCGTCCAGGAGCCGTCCACCGCCTGGACTTGCGCCCTTCCTGGGGTGAGGGCGACGTCCACGCGGGGCACCAGCAGATGAATGAGCGGCTCTTCATCCGCGGTCTGGCGAAGGGTGGTGTGCAGGACATGGGCCAGTTCGAAGGCTGCCCACCCGTACACGCGCCGGCTCTCGCCCGCCTCGTGTCCGAGCGCCGCGAGGGCCTCGGCGACCCGGTCGACGGGCCTGCCGTGCGTAGGCAGTGTCCAGATTCCGCCGGCGGCCCGGCAGGTGGCCTGGCGCGGGCTCACGGTCACCGTGGCCGCCGTTCCCGCGGCGAAGTGCCAGGTGCCCTCGCGCTCGTAGACCGCATGCTCTTCGCCCGGAATGGCCGCCGCCAGGTGGACCGCCGCGGCGGCAGGGTCCGCGGGAGCTTCGAGCATGGTGTGCTCACTGAACGCCGGTACGGCTCGGGCCCACTTCAGCGAAGCCTTGGGAAGCGTGCTGATCGTCATGGTGTTCGTTCCTTCTGTGCCTGCCGCCGGGCGGGCCGTTTCGTCGGGGGCGTCGCCGCCGGGTCGTTCATGGGGCTGCCGCCAGGCGCCAGCCCTCTGCGCTGGTGCGCTGCTGCCAGAACGCCGTGTAGGTGCCGCCGGCGGGGAGGAGTTGGTCGTGCGTACCGCGTTCGGTGATCCGGCCCTGTTCCAGCACGAGGATCTGATCGGCGGTCAGGACGGTCTGCAAGCGGTGGGCGATCACGAGGAGCGACTTCTCGCGGGCCAGGCCGGCGACGGTCGTCTGCAGTACGGCCTCGTTCTCGGGGTCGAGCGCGGCGGTGGCCTCGTCGAGGATGAGGATCGGCGCGTCCTTCAGCAGGGCGCGGGCAATGGCCACGCGCTGGCGCTGGCCACCGGAGAGCGCGGTCCCGCCTTCGCCGACAGGCGTCGCCCAGCCGTCGGGAAGCTCATCCACGAGCGTGTCGAGTCCGGCCAGTTCGGCTGCGCGCCGCAGCTGGGCGGCGGACGCCTCCGGTGCGCCGACCCGGACGTTCTCTTCGATGGTGCCCTCGAAGAGATAGACGTCCTGGGGGACGACCGAGACCATGGCGACCAGGTCGTCGCCCGCAACGTCCCGGACGTCGACGCCGCCGATGCGGACCGTTCCCTGGGTCGTGTCCCAGAAGCGGGCGATCAGCCGGGCAACGGTGGTCTTGCCCGAACCGGAGGGGCCCACCAGCGCGGTCAGACCGGTTTCGGGCATCCGGAAGGTCACGCCGTGCAGTGCCATGACGGCATTGGAGACGGCGGTGGCGTCCTGGTAGGCGAAGCTCACCCGGTCGAACTGCACGTCGGTGCGGGTCGGCCGTCGGGGCGTCGTCGGCTGTGGGAAAGGCCGTTCGTCGAGTACCGCGTTCAGCCGCTCGAGGCTATTGCGGGCAACCCGGAGGCCGGCGCCCAGCTCTGCGGCGGTGGAGAGGCTGTCGACCAGGCGGCCGGTGAGCACCAGCAGGGCGATCAGTGTGGGGACGGCGAGCGAACCGTCCAGAGCCCATGAGGTCCCGAGGAACAGGACCAGAACCAGAAGCATCCGGGTGGCGAAGGCGAAGGACACCAGGCCCGGGATACCGCGCACGATCAGTTCGCGGTCGGCTCGGGACTCGGTGAACAGGGCCTGGTCGAGAGCGGTGTAGCCGTCGACGGTGCGGCCGAAGGCCCGCAGCACGGGCTGATTCTGCGCGAACTCCAGTACCCGGTCGGCGGATTCGCTCATCGCTCCGTCGCGCTTGCGGTCGAGGCGGTTCACCATCGCGGTGCTCCACACGTGCACGGACAGCAGAACGGGCGCGCAGGCCAGGAGTACCAACCCGATCCGGGGCTCGAGGAAGAAGCTGGTGACGAGCATCGTGGCGGGCGCGACCAGGGAACTGGTCAGTGGCCGGAGCAGATGCGCGGGCACGTTCATCACCTGGATGACGTTCTGGCTGGTCAGACGGCCCAGTTCGGAGGCCCTGCCGGCGGTGAACCAGCCGGTCGGCAGAGCGAGTGCCCGGTCCGCCAAGCGCTGGTGCAACACCCGCGAGATGTCGGAACCGACGGTGAAGCCCATGCTCAGCACGGCCGCCTGGAATGCGGCGTAGCCGAGCGAGCACGCGATCAGGGCTGTCAGCCACGGCCACACCGGGTCGGGGCCGTCCCCCAGGAGCGTACGCAGCACGGGCACGACGAGGGCGAAGGCGACGCCCTGCAGGACGGCCGCACAGGTCATCAGGGCGAGCAGGCGCTTCAGTGGCCTTGAACCCTCGGGTCCAAGAGCACCGAGAAGGTGGCGGATCATCGGGTCGTGTCCTCCCGGTGGTCTTCGGATGAATCCGCACCAGGCAGCCCTTCGGCCGGTGGCGGAACAGCGGCCGCCTGCGTCACGGTTTGCTGGGACTGCCACATCCGTGCGTAGCGGCCCTTGGCCGCAAGGAGTTCCTCATGGCGGCCTCGCTCGACGATCCGCCCGTGCTCCAGGACGGCGATGAGGTCGGCGGAGCGAATGCTCGCCAACCGGTGCGCGATGACAAGCATGGTGCGCCCGGAAGTGAGGGCCGACAGCGCGTCCTGGAGCTGTGCCTCGGAATGCGGGTCGGCAAATGCCGTCGCCTCGTCCAGAACGAGGACGGGGGTGTCGGCGAGCAGCGCCCGGGCGATGGACAGGCGTTGGCCTTCTCCCGCGGACAGTTGCGCGTCAACACCGATGACCGTGTCGTAACCCTGGGGCAGGGTCGCGATCCGGTCGTGGATGCGTGCGGACCGTGCTGCCCGCACTACGTCCTCGTCGGTCGCCTCCGGGCGCCCGAGGCGGATGTTGTCGGCGACGGTGGCCCGCAGAAGCCGCACGTCCTGGAGGACGAAGCCGACCCGGCGGTAGAGGTCCGCGGCCCGGATGTCCCGCACATCGGCTCCGCCCACACTCACGCTGCCCGCCGTCACGTCGTGGAAGCGCGGCAGCAGGGCGGCCAGGGTGGATTTCCCGGACCCGGAGGGCCCTACGAGGGCCGTGACGGTGCCCGGCTCGAGATCGAGGTCGATGCCGGTGAGGGCGTCCGTGCGCCCGTCGTAGGAGAAGGACACCCCGCGCATGGATATCCGGGCACCGTCCGGTGTGGCGGGGGCGGTCGGCTCAGCCAGGACGGGAGCGTCGAGCAGGGCGCAGATACGCGCTGCTGCTGCGTGCCCGGCCTGGATTTGCTGGATGCGGGTGCCGACGACCCCCATGGGAGTACTGACCACCGGCCCGAGCAGGACGAACGGGACCAGGTCGGCAGCGGGCATGCTTCCACTGCCGACCAGGGCCGCCCCCACGACGACCAGCAGCACCACCACCGCGACCGGCGACACGACCAGGAGCGCAGCGGTGGAGGTGGCCAGCGTGGTGCGCACCCATCGGCGGAAGAATCCGGAGAACGCCTCGGCGGATGCGAGAAAGCGCGCGTGAGCGCTCCGCTCACGGCCGAAGGCCTTCACGACGGTGATACCGCAGGCGAACTCCACGGCTGCCGAGGAAATGCGGCTCAGGGCCGATCCGTACTCCTGCATCTGGGTCATGGCCCCGGACATCGCCCGGCCGAACAGGAACCCTCCGAGGAGGAGGGGGCCCACGCTGACCAGCGCCATACGCCAGTCGGCGGCGAAGAGGTAGGTCAGGGCGAGCACCGGAGCGGTGACCAGCGTCGTGACGTCCGGGACGGTATGCGCGACCAGTGCGTGCAGGGCACGTACGTCCTCTTTCACGGCACTCTTGATCCGGCTGGAGCCGTTGGCCGTGATGCGACCGAGGGGCAACCTGCCGGCCTGCTCTGCCAGTTCGCGGCGCAGCGCGAGTTGCATCCGGTTGTCGGCGAGGTGAGCGACCACTCCCGCGGCATATCCGCAGGCCAGCGATACGAGGGCGCCGAGGCTGGCAAGGACGACCAGCGGCCGCACGCGGTCGTCGCTCGGCGCGGCGTCGCCGGTGAGGCGCGCGGCGATCTCGGCCACGGCGATGAGGGGGACGATGCCGCATACCGTGGCGACCGCTTGGAGGCCGACGGCCAGGGCAAGCGGACGACGGACGCGTTGCAGGATGCGGCGCAGGGGAGGGGGTGCTGTGCCGCCGGTGCTCGCGCGGGGGGAACCGGCAGAGGGGTCGGCCGGTCGGCCGGAAACGTTTCCGCGCTTGTCGCTCCCCGCCGGGGGGGACTGCTCCGGGCTCTCAGCGCCTGCGAGTTCAACCCGGTGCACGGTGATGGACTCCGGTGCCTGGTGGGTCATGCGATGAGGACTCCGATCTCGGGGATGGCGTGGCCGCCGGCCTCGGTGATCCTGCGGCTGGTCATGCCGGACTCGCGGCCAAGCTGGGCGACGTCGAAGGTGTGCCAGTCGTAGCTGTCCTCGACCTCGCGGACGGTGCGGCCTTCGCGCAGCACGCGCCAGGTGGTGGTGAAGCGCATGGCGTCGCCGCCGGCGGGTTCACCGCCGATCCACCACTCGTAGGTCTGGCGGCCGATGGTTTCGCGCAGGGACATCACCGGCGGAATAGCGCGCGGAGCCGAGACGCCCATCAGCTCCACGACAATGGGTCCGCCGGCAGGCAGCCGTCGCGCCAGACGCCGCCACAGGGCGGTACGTTCAGGCTGGTCGAGGTGACCGGCCACGCCGAAGACGACCACAGCTGACAGGCGGTCGGGGAGCTTCAGGTCCTGTGCGGCGCCGTCCAGAACGGTGGTCCGGCGGCGCAGGTCGGCCTCCTTGGCGATCCGGGCGGTGAGCACGGCACGCATGGTGGGCGACGGCTCGGCGGCGAGGATCTCGGCATCGGGGAGCGTGGCGGCGATCACCTCGGTGATGCGGCCGGTACCCGCACCGATCTCCAGAACCGGGCCGTGGGAGGTGTCCAGGCCGGTCAGCACCCGGGCGAGGGGTGGACCGCTGCTCGCGGTGTGTCGTACGGCGACCATGTCGTAGAACTCGGCTGAGGGGGCGTAGTAGTCGATCACGGGGTGGTTCCTGGGGGTTCAGTGCTCCGTGCGAGCTAGGGCAGCGCCAGCGGCACGGCGGGCCGGGAGGGAAGCGGGGCGCTCACGGGGTGCTGGGCCACGGCCCGGCCGCGAGCGAGGGGTCCAGCGCCCGGAGCACCGCGGCCACCACCCGGTCTCGCTGGGGAACCAGATAGAAGTGGTCGCCCGAAAAGGTGTGGACCCTGGTCCGCGATGTGGTCAGCGCTGACCACCCGCCGGTGCGGTCGGGGAATGACCGGGTGTCGAATTCGGTGTCGGCGTCTCCGGTGAACACCGCAATGGGGGAGTCCAGTTGGGGACGGGCTCTCGGGCGATGGGTCTCGATCAGCCGGTAGTCGTTGCGGACGCAGCCGAGGACCGCGTCCCGCAGCTCCGGATCGGAGAGGACCTCCTGGTGGGTGCCGCCGAGCCGTCGCAGCTCGGTGCAGAGGGCATCGTCGTCACCGCGGTGGAGGGCTCCGGCCGGGGCCGCGCCGGGTGCCGCACGCCCCGAGACAAGGAGCCGCTTGGGGGCGGGCAGGCCCAGGGCTCGTAGATTGCCGGCGAGTTCCCAGGCGACGGCTGAGCCCATACTGTGGCCGAACAGGGCGTACGGGCGGTCGAGTATCGGCTCCAGTGCGTCGGTCGCGGCCGTCACCAGAGTCTCCATCCGGTCGATCATGGGCTCGCTGTAGCGCTCCTCCCGCCCGGGGTATTGCAGCGCGAGCAGTTCGACCTGCGGGGGCATGAGGGAGGCCCAGGGTCGGTAGAAGCCGGCGCTGCCCCCGGCGTGCGGCAGGCAGATGAGCCGGATTCCGGCACTGGGGCGGGGAGCCCAGCATCGAAGCCACGGCCCCAGGCGGCCCGGACGCGGGACTGCGGGGGCTGGGGGACGACCGGCGCTCACGTTCCCACCAGCCACGTGGCGGTTCCGTGCGGAGCGGTGTGCTTGGAGTCCGCCGCGGGCTCCGCGGGCGGTTCGGATTGCGCGTCGAGCTGCGCGGTTGCACTCATCAGTGGTCCTTGTCGGTCGCTCGGAATCGGGACGTCGTTGCGGGCGAGGACGTCCCCTGGGGGAAAGGGGTGAGGACGGCCATCGGTGGGGCGCCCGGCCGGGTGGCGAGGGGACTCACCCGCAAACCGGACTCCTCCTCGAGCCGTTGAAGGCCGAACGGGATCCATCGGTAGGAGTCGTGGACCTCGCGCACGGGCGGGCTCTGGGGCGGGGCGTCGGCCTGATGAATGCGCCACGTCGTGCGCAGACGCATCGCAACCTCGTCCGGGTAGGGGGAGCCCGAGAACCACCACTCGTATCGGTGCCGCCCGGCCTGGGCGGTGGCCATCTTCGTCTCAGGCATGGTCACCGGCGACGTGACGCCCATGAGTTCGACGACGACGCGACCGCGTGGCGAGAGCCTTTCCCCGAGCCGACGCCACAACCGACGGCGCTGCTGGGCGTCGAGATGGCCCAGCACCCCGCACAGCAGGACGGCGCTGATGCGGTCGGGGAGTTCCAGATCGGGTGCGGAGCCGTCGGTGACCGTCACGCGGGGACGCAGCCGTGGGTCGGCGAAGACCCGGCTGGTGAGCACGGCCCGCATGCCGGTGGACGGCTCGCAGGCCAGGAGTTCGGCATGCGGGAGCGCCAGTGCCACGGCCTCGGTGATCAGTCCGGTGCCTGCTCCGATGTCGACCACGGGACCGTCACCGGGGTCCACACCGGACAGCGCGCGGCACGCCGCGGCAGCGCTTCCCGTGGTGGTGTGCGGGCCCGCTATGAGGTCGAAAAACTCGGCGGAGGGCGTGTAAGGGGCCGGCCGTGCGGGCGGTGACGGGTCGGCGGCCTCCTTCTCGGTGGCCGGTCCGCCGTCCGCCCCCTCGGACGGGCTGTGCCGTGGCGTGGCGGCCGGGGCACCGTTCACCGGTACGGGCTGTGTCGTCGCGGCGGCTGCTTCCCGGCGGTCCGGGAAGAGTTCCCTGGCCGGCAACGGGCGCGGGGCGGTGCCGCGGATGATATCGGGCGGCCCCAACACCGCTGCCAGGTCGGACCAGATACGGCAGACCGTCAGGTCGTACTGGGCGGCCCGCAGCGGATTCCCGCCCGCGTCGATGGCGTCGGCCAGGCTGTCGAGTGCTCGTCCGATTGCCTGTGGCCATAGTTCCTCGAACATCCCCCGGAACGTTGAGGAGTGCTCGAAGACCGTGGTGATGGGCAGGTCCAGCTGCTCGGTGCCGGGCCCTTCGAGCACGAAGTGGCGGTCCGCGTCACGGTCGGCGTGCAGACGTGGACTCCAGAGCACCGGTCCATGGGTGTCGGCGAGGGCGAGGACGCCACCGTCCGTGCCGATGGTCACCCGGTGCCAGTGCAGGGCGTGGTTGTCCCGGTCTTCCGGGTCCAGTTGATGGTGCACTCGCAGTGTCAGCGGTACGCCGCCCACGACGCCCTGGAGGGTGCGGAACGGCTGCGGGCCACTCTGCGCGGGCAACGGAGCGGGATCGGCGAAACGCCACGGTCGCAGGGTGCCGAGAGCGCGACCGAGGATGTCCACCAGGGGGTGCATCAGGTGGATGGGGGTGGCCGCGTCCACGAACAGGGGCCTGCTTCGGGCCAGCAGGCGGCGCGCGGCCCCGGTGAAGGCGAGCACCGGCGCCACGTGCGAGTAGTGGGTGTTGAGCCGGTACTGAAGACCGTGCTGCCTCGCCAGTTTCAGGCAGGCCGTCAATTCGTCGAGATGCAGGGGGTGTTCCTGCAGTACGTGGATTCCTCGGGCGATCAGGGCTTGGGCGAGCTCGGTCCCCTCTCCACCGGAGACGGCCGAGCCGACGACGACACACGCCAGGTCGACCTCGCCCTGCGGCAGCTGGTCCACGGAGGTGTACAGCGGGACGGCCAGGCGTTCGGCCTGAGCCCGGGAGGCTGCCGAGCCACGGGCAAGCAGTCCGGCCAGGGCGTACCTCGGGCGGGCACGGACCGCCTCGAGGTAGAAGCGCCCGAAGTTGGTGCCGCAGACCAGGACACGCAGCGGCTCGGTCCGGGTCACAGCGAGCCCTCCTCTAGGGCAGCCTCCGCGTGGCCGGTCCCGCCGACCGGCAGGGGCGCCGGAAGTGAGCGTGCGAACCGGGAGACGGCGCCGCTGGTCACGAGGTACGTCGCGACGGTGGCCGGATCGAGAACGTCACAGGCGAAGTGGACGCCGGTCGGGACCGTGCCGCGCACCACGGCGTCGGCTGCCAGTGCCCCCACAACAGCGGTCAGCCGGTAGCTGCTCGTGGTGCGCATGCTCAAGCGGCGGTGGGCCCTGGCCCCGGCGACCGTGCCGGTCAGGGTGAAGTCCATGACGTAGTAGGGGCTGCGGCCCGCCAGGTCCAGGTCGGCGTCGCGCATCAGGCGGGCCGCGGGCCCGGGGCGGTCGACGCCCTGTGCCAACATGACGGGCAGAAGGTTCATTACGGCGCGGGACCGGGGCCCCGGGTGCACGTTGAACCAGTCCACTCGGTCCAGTCCGAGGGTGGTGGCGAGCCGCTCGGTCTCCGTGCTGAGGAAGGGTTGAAGGGCCACGCGGCCGGCAAAGCCCGGTGCCTCGGTGTTCTCGTCCGCACGCAGCGCCCTGGGCTGCCTGTGCCCGAAACGCCATGCGGCCAGCGGTTCGCCGTACGAGGCACCCTGGGCCCCGCCCGTGGTGAGCGAGAGCATGAGGTCCTCTGCCACGGTCGGCGTGCAGGGTTCCAACCCGCCGCAGTAGGCGGTGAGTTCGGCGACGGTGTCCAGCTCCTGTGCGGCGAGCCAGCGGGGCAGGATGCTGGAGAGGCCGGGCATCACCCCGGCGGACAGCACCACGGCCCGGCCGGCGTCTTCCGCCGCTCGCTCGCGCGTCAGCTCCTCCGCTGCCGGGTCGTCTCCCGCGACATCGACGCAAGGGGCTCCGGCCTCCAGTGCGGCCCGCGCCGCTGCGGCCTTCCACCGGTATGTGGGACCGGCACAGTTGAGAACTGTCGAGCAGCTCTCGGAGAAGGCCACAACGCTCCGGGCGTCCTCCAGGTCGGCTCGCATCGCCGTACCCGTGCCACCGAGCTCCTCCCGCAAGACCTGCTCGAGTGGATCCAGCCGCCGTCCGCCCAGGCGCAGTTCGGTGTAGCCGAGGTCTCGAAGCTCACACACGGCGGCCCGGCCCACGGCACCCGTGGCGCCCAGGATGCCGATCACGGGACGGTCGCTCATCGGGACACCTCCCCATCGGTCAGCTCTTCGAGGAGCTTCAGCACCGCGGGCGCATGGTCGACCGAGAGACAACTGAAGTGATCGCCTGCGATGTCGACGATGCTGAGCTCGCCCAGGGCGAGTTCCTCCCAGTACGTGGTGACGGCCGCCTTGCTGCCCGGAAACGGGTAGGCCCCGCTGTGCCGCAGGAACGTGATATCGCCCGCATAGGGTTCGGCGTCGTAGCGCGTGATGGCGAAGACGCTCTGCCGGAAGGCCAGGAACAGCCGTGTCATGTGGTCGGGTTCGAAGCTGCCCGCCGAGGCGGGCACCGCCTCGCACATCCGGGCTGTGCGCGTGGTGCGCGGTACGGAGGCGAGGTCGCGGAAGCACCGGGCGACATCGGCGTGCTCATCGGTAAGCGCCGCAATGCCCCCGTCGGGCAGTACGCCGGGGCTGCCCGCCAGTACGGCGTCGGCCGCGGCCGCCACCCCCATCCCGTCGGCCGGAAATCCGAGATCCGCGGGGTCGATGCCCATCATGACGGCGAAGGAGTACTCGGCCAGCAGCTCGTCGTCCAGACGGAAGCGCGGGCTGTGGCTGCTGATGACCGTCAGGCTTGCCACCTCGGCACCGGCCTCGGCGAGATGGCGGGCCACCTCGGTCGCTATCAGTCCGCCGAGGCAGTATCCGACCACGTGGAACCGGCTGCAGCCGTCTCCGAGCAGCGCTCGGGCGTAGTCCGCGGCGAGCTGTTCGATCAATCCCTCGGGCGGCGCCTCCAGATAGGCGTCGAGGTCGGGCACTTCGAGGCCCACCACGTTGGCGAGTCCTGGGCAGCGCCGTCGGATCTCGGTGATCAGGGCGCGGTAGGGCATGACGGTGCCGGTACCGGCGTGCACCAGCACGGTGGTGGGTTCCTCCGGCGGGCCGCCGCCATGCAGGTGCACCACGGGGGAGGGAGGTGTGTCGTGGCTCTGCTCCCTCGCCTGTGCTCCGGTCAGGTCACGCAGGAACTCGGCGAGTCCGGCGACGGTGGGCCGGCGGAGCATGTGCCGCAGCACGACCTCCCACTCGAGGTGGGCCGCCTGCGGTATGCGCTCGCGCAGCTGTCCGACCATGCGGGCGACCAGGAGGGAGTCGCCGCCCAGAGCGAAGAAGTCGTCGTCGCGGCCAATGGTCTCGACCGACATGAGTGAGGCCCACAACTCGGCCAGCCGGCTCTCCAGTTCGTCCATCGGAGCCGTTTCGGCCGGCCCCTGAGGCTGTGCGGCTTCGCTGGGGAGCCAGGCGAGAAGTTGTGCCCGGTCGGTCTTGCCATTGGCCGTGCGCGGCAGGGCGTCGACGACCTGCCAGTGCGAGGGCACCATGTATTCCGGCAGGCGGGTGGCGGCGTGCCTGGCCAACTCGCCCGTGGAGGTGTGGACACGGTCGGTCTTCAGCCGCGCCAGGAACAACTCCTGGCCGGTGGCAGCGAGCGCGTCATCGCGATCGGGCAGGACGCAGACGTCCGTGGCGCCGTAGCGGTCGAGCAGATCGAGCCACTGGGGGCGGGTGAGAAAGGACTGACAGCTGTCGGCTCGGAGGTCCGTCCAGGTGCGGCCGGCGACCTCGAGAAACTCCATCGACACCAGCAGGGGCGGGTGGACATCGCGGGTGTTCTCCACGAACACCAGGTGTCCTCCGGGCACCAGTAGTTCGCGCAGCCTGCCGAGCGCCGCTTCCGCGTCCGAGACAGCGTGCAGGGTGTTCGCGCAGATCACCACGTCGAAGGAGTGGGGTGCAAGCCCCTGGGATCGGATGTCCTCGTCCGCGTCGAACCGTTCGTAACGCAACCAGGGATGGTCGGCGAACCGTTCGCGGGCCTCGTTCAGGAAGAACGGCGAGGCGTCGGTGAACAGGTAGTCCACTCCGTGGTGGGCGAGTACCGGTACCAACTGGCCCGTGGTACCGCCCACACCGCCGCCGACCTCAAGGATCCGCAGCCGCTCCTCTCCCGTGTGCTGTGCGGCCATCGCGCTCACGGCGTTGACGATCGCGTGGTTGAGGTGGCGGATGGCCAGGTTGTCCCGGTAGGCGGCGTCGGCGGCCTCCAGACCGGCTCCGGGGAAGAGCAGGGCGCGGATGTCCACGTGCCCGGCGAGTAGCTCCGGCAGCCGGCCGGCGCAGGTGCGCATCACATCGAGCAGTACGGTGCTCCAGCCGACCCTGCCCTCCAGCTCGGTCGCGTGCTGCCAGGCGCGCTCGAGGTCGGATTTCGAGACAGGGCGGAGTGAGCCGTAGGTGCCGAGAGTTCCGGCGATCAGGCGGTCGCGGGAGGCCAGCGCCCGGAGCCAGCGACGCACGATGTGCCGGTGGGCGGGAGCGGCGCTCAGTGCTGCGATCACCTCGTCCTCCGACGTCGGGGTGGTGTCCTGGAAGAGGCCGGCCGCCTGGAGGACTCGGGTCATCTCCGCAAGCGCGACGTCGTCCAGGGCGTCGAGGAAGGCGGTCAGAGCGGTCGCGTCGAGGTCACCGGACGCATCCCGGATTGCCCGGGCCGCGGCGTCGTGGACATCGGCCACCCCGCGGGTTGCGTCACCGCCCCCGTCCCGCCGGGCGGGCTCGACAAATGCGGCCAGCCGCCTGCCTCCGGCGGGCGAGTCGTCGACGACGACCGCACCGGAACCGACCGCGGGGTGCGACTGCACGGCGGCCTCGACCTCGGCGAGTTCCACCCGGTAGCCACGGATCTTCACCTGCGCGTCCTCCCGTCCGAGGAACTCGATGTCCCCGCTCGGCAGATAGCGGCCGAGGTCACCGGTTCGGTAGATCCGTTCTCCGGTCTCCGGGTGCGTGAGGAAACGCTCCGCGGTGCGCTGCGGGTCGTTGAGATAGCCGAGAGCCACCCCCGCGCCCGCGATGTACAGCTCGCCGGGCACCCAGTCGGGGCACGGCCGCATCGCGTGGTCGAGGACATGGAAACCCTGGTTCGCCAGCGGGCGCCCGTAGGGGATGCTCGGGCGGGTGGTGTCGACCTCGGTCACGGGATGGGCGATGGACCAGATGGCGCCCTCGGTGGCTCCGCCGAGGGCCTCGATGTGCAGGCGGGGAAATGTCGTGCGCGCCTCGTCGGGAAGCGTGACAGGAATCCAGTCACCCGACAGCAGTGCCAGGCGCAGGGTGTTCTCATCCTGTGGGGGTGCCGAGCGCAGCCAGTCGCACAGCATGTGCAGCTGGCCAGGAACCGAGTTCCAGACCGTGATGCCGGATCGGGCGATGATGTCGGCCCAGTGCGAGGGGTCCCCGCGCCGGGCCGCTTCCGGGAGCACCAGCACGCCACCGGCTGACAGCGGACCGAACAGGTCGTAGACGGAGAGGTCGAATCCGAGTCCGGCGAGGCCGAGGGCCCGGTCCTCCGGCGTCATTCGGTGACGGCGGTTGATGTCCTGGATGGTGTTTCCTGCGGCCCGGTGACTGACCATCACACCCTTGGGTGTGCCGGTGGAGCCGGAGGTGTAGATGACGTACGCGAGGTCGTCGGGGTCGGCGCGGCGCTCGGCGGGGCCCACGGGATCCGTGCTCTCAGGCAGTTCGTCCACGGCCAGCATGGTGAGCGCGTCCGGAAGGTCGCCATGCTCCAGCAGCCAGGACTGGGAGAGCACGGTACGGGCCCCCGCGTCGGCGAGGATCGTGTCACGGCGTGCAGTCGGCTGAGCGGTGTCGACCGGGACATAGGCTCCGCCCGCGAGCAGGGTGCCGAGCACGGCCACCACCTGCTCCCACCCCTTGTCCATCCAGATTGCGACCGGTTCTGCCCGCCGGAGCCCGGATCCGACCAGCCTTTCGGACAGTTCCGCGGCACGCGCGACGAGTTGACGGTACGTCAGGGTGCGATCGGGGCTGTCCACCGCCACAGTGTCCGGGGTGGTCAGCGCGGAGGTGATGACGGGCTCGTGGAGCAATGTGTCCGGGAGCGGTCGGGAGGTGTCGTTCGCCCGGGTGCGTCGTTCGGCCTGCTCGCCCGGAAGTTCGACGCGTGCCGGCTGTTCCCAGGCCTCCTCGTCGGCCGCAAGATGCTCCACCAGAGCGACCCACCCGGTGAACATGGCCTCGGCCAGGCCGCTGGGCAGGACGCCGTCGCGTACGTCCCAGGACAGGGCGAGAGTGTCGCCCCGTCGCATCACCTGGCAGTCGATCCACACCTGCGGTGTCTGGGTGGCCGCGTACCGGACCTGCGGCGCGTTCCCGCCCGAAGGGCGCCCTGTGCCGAGGGCACTGGTGAAGACAACCGGCATCAGGACGGGTGCGCCTGCCCGGTGGGAGAGTTCGGCCAGAACCTCGGAACCGGTGAAGAGGGAGTGCTCCAGGTCCTTCAGCAGCTGGTCGCTGATGCGGCGGACCCGTTCGGCGAAGCAGACGGGCTCTGTGAGATCCACAGCCAGAAGCTCCATCGTCGTGAAATCGCCGACGATGTGCTCGATGTCCTGGTGCAGCGGAAGGCGTTCGACCGTTGGCACATTGAGGGTGAACCGCGGGACCCGGACCCAGCGGCCCACGGTCTCCGCATAGGCGACGAGCAGGACCGCGGAGGGCGTCAACCCGCGCTCTTGTGCCCGGTTGGTCAGGAGCTCCGCGGTCCGGGCGGGCAGCAGCCGCTCGAGGCGGTCGAAGCGCACCGGCGCGGTGCGGTCGGTGGGGTCCCCGACGTCCGTGGGGGCCGCCCACCCCTCGGCTGTGGGCAGTTCCGGAGCAGGCGGGAGGTCCTCGAGCCGGGACCTCCAGTAGGCGCGGTCGCGGTCGTAGCGGGGTGTCTCCATCAGGGCCCGGCGGGCCAGGACGTAGTCACGGAAGCCCACGGTCAGGGGCGGCAGGCCAGTGGCGGAACCGCTGTACAGCAGGTCGATTTCGGTGAGCAGGAGCCGGAGACTGGCGTGGTCCACGGTGAGCATGTCGAAGGAGAGGTGCAGGACCGCGCGTTCGGGAGCTCGGGTCAGGTGCACCGTGAACAGCGGCCACCGATCGGTGGGACCGGCGCGATGAGAGAGGCGGGCCCGGACGGCAAGGACGGCCGTGTCCAGGTCTTCCGCGGATGCTTCGGTGACCCCCACGTCGACCGCCGTAGCAGAGGTGTGAGGAAGAACTTCCTGGTAGCCGTCGGGGTGGACGACGGCGCGCAGCATGTCGTGCCGTTCCACCAAGGTGTTCCACACCTCGGTGACCCGTTGCGGGTCCAGTCCCGGACAGTTCAGCTCGACGTAGGCGTGGCAGGCGATTGCGCCGTAGTCGTAGGCGTCGGCCCGTCCGACCAGATAGGCGGCTTGGATGTCGGTCAAAGGGAAGGGCTCGTGGCGGTGGTCCGGATCGGGCCGCAGGGTCCGGTGCTCCTCGGCGTGTGCGAGGTGCTCCAGGACGGCTTGCTTGTGCCGGAGGAGTTCGGCGCGGCGTTCCTCGGTGAAATACCCCCTGGGAGCGCGGTAGCGCAGCTGTCCTTCCTCCGCCCACAGGTGGACGTCGTCTCGTTCGTACTGGGCGAGCAGTTCGGTCGTGTTCACAGCGCTCCGAATTCCGTGAGGTTCCGTGTGGTGGAGAGGGCTCCGTCGACCTCTGTCGCGAGGGCGGCGATGGTGGGAGCGGCAAGCAGGGCACGGACTGGCACACGGACCCCGAAGCGTCGCTCGATCGCTGAGGCGAGCCTGATCGCGGAGAGGCTGTCCCCGCCGACGGTGAAGAAGTTGGCGTGCCGGTCCCGTGTCGGGGCGTGCAGGAGGGCGTCCCACAGCTCGGCGATCGCGGTCTCCGTCCCCTCGCGGGGAGGCTCCGCCCCGGTTGGCGAAACGGTCGCGTCCTGGTCGGCCAGGCCTGCCAGGGCTCCACGGTCGACCTTGCCGTTGGCGGTCAGCGGAAGTTCGGGAAGCGCCATGGTCTGTGACGGCAACGCATAAGGGGCGAGCGTCTTGGCCAGCCACGGCCGCAGGTCTTCCTCCGGGAGCCGCGCCTCGCCGGGAGCGTGCTCGGCCGGAACCACGAAGGCCACCAGGCGGCGGGACGTGCGTTCTCCGGCGGCCACGACAGCAGCCCGGAGAACGCTCGGGTGCGCCTCGAGCGCGGCCTCGACCTCACCCGCCTCGATCCGGTGTCCGGCGATCTTGAGCTGGCTGTCCATCCTGCCGAGGAACTCCAGGAGCCCCCCTGACTGGTACCGGCCCAGGTCCCCGGTGCGGTACCAGCGCTTCCCCTCGTGCTGAACGAACTTGCCGGCCGTGCGCTCCGGATCCCCCAGGTACCCTCGCGCGACACCGGCTCCACCGATCCACAGCTCTCCGGTCACCCAGTCCGGGCAGTCCCGGCCGTCAGGGCCGACGACCCGGTAGCGCTGGCCGGTGAGCGGACGGCCGTACGGAATGGAGGCCCGCACGTCGTCGCCCTGCTCGACGGGGAAGGCGTTGGACCAGATCGATGCCTCGGTGGCGCCACCCAGGGCCACGAATCGGCAGGCGGGCCCGGCCTGTTCCCTCAGCCGCCCGGGGAGGTCCGGGCCGATCCAGTCGCCCGAGATCAGCGCGGTGCGCAGGCTCCGGAGCGAACCCCGGCCGGGCCCCTGCTCCTCGGCCTCCAGGAGGAGATCGAGCAACGCGGGAACCGTGTTCCACAGGGTGACGCCGTAGTGGTCCACCAGTTCGGGCCAAGCGGACGGCTCACGCCGCTGCTCCTCGGTGGGCAGCAGAAGGGAGCCCCCGGCCGCCAGGAGGCCGAAGATGTCGTAGACGGAGAGGTCGAAGTCGAGTGCGGACAGGGCGAGTCCGCGGTCATCGCGTCCGACGCCGTAACGGGCGTTGATGTCCGCCACGGTGTTCCAGGCTGCTGCGTGGGTGATTTCCACGCCCTTGGGATCGCCGGTGGAGCCCGAGGTGAATATGACGTAGGCGAGCGCGTCCGGCGGGACCGGGCACGGGCGGTCGGCGGGTGGGGTGGCGAGAGCCTCCCGCAGGGTGACCAACCCGGATGGGTCCGCCGGTCCGATGCCGCAATCACCGATGGTCAACCGTGCTCCGGCGGCCGCCAGGATCCGGTCGCGGCGGGCAGCCGGCTGCTCCACGCCTATCGGGACGAACGCCGCGCCCGCGGCGAGCACGCCCAGGACTGCGATGAGCTGCCCCGGCCCCTTGGGCAGGCTGACTGCCACGAAGTCGCCCTCGCCGACGCCGCGTTCTCGCAGTGCGGCCGCGGTGCGCAGCGCGGCTTCGGCAAGTTCGCCATAGCCGACCGTGATCCCGTCGGAGGTGAGCAGCGCGGTGCGCTCGGGACGTTCGGCCGACCGGACGAAGAAGGCTTCGTGCAGAAGTCCGGGCGGAACAGGCTCGGTGCCATTTGCCGACACGCGCTCCGCGCGCTGGTCTGCGGGCAGAAGGTCGGGAAGCCGGGCCGACCAGTCGCCCAGCGCCGCGTGGTCCAGCAGCCGGGCGTGCGCGGCGACCATGGCGTCCAGCACTCCGTCGTGGAACAGCTCCTCAACCGCGTCCCAGGTGACCACCAATGCGCCGTTCTCCTCGGTGACTTGGTGGTCCAGGCAGACCTGGGGCGACTGGGACACGCCCCACACGCGCGGGGGGAAGCCGGCGGCGGGGTCGGCCAGGGTGGCGTCACCCACGCCGAGGGCGCTGGTGAACACCACGGCCGCACCCGCGTCGGGTGTCCCTTCGCGCCGAGCCCTTTCGCGCAGTAGCCAGGAGGCCGGCACCGCCTGATGGTCCAAGTCCTCCGCCTGCCGACGCTGGAGGCTTTCGAGGGCGGGCAGCCATGACCTGTCGGCCCGGTCGTAGGCAGCGAGCGCGAGCGAGGTGAAGTCACCGAGGACGCGGTGGATGTGCGGATGGGTCTCCTGCCGGTTGAACAGCGTGAGGGTCACCGCGACGGCCCCGGTGCCGCTCCAGGCGCAGAGCACCTCGCCGTACGCGGCGAGCAGCACCGTTGAGGGGGTGAGACCGTGATCGGCCGCCCGGGACTTGACGGCACGCCAGGTCTGCGCGTCGATTCGCGTCTGCCGTCTGGTGAAGCGCGGCGCAGCCAACAGGGCGGGGTCCTGTCGGAAGGGCAGCGCCGGAGCCGGGGGCAGTTCGTCCAGCCGTCGTCCCCAGTGCTCGTGCGCTTGCCCGGCCCTCTCCGGGTCGTACGGAAGCCGGGAAAGGTACTCGCGGAAGGTGAGGTCCACCGGGGGGAGTTCGCTGTCCGGATCCGCGTAGAGGAGGTTCAGTTCCCGGTACAGCGTCATGATGGACAGTGCGTCCAGCACCAAGTAGTCGACACCGATGCCCACCCGGGTACGAGGAACACCGGACGCGTCCGGGTAGCGGACGGCACGGATGTCGAAGAGTGGCCAGCGGGCAGGGTCACGCACCTGGTGAGACATCGCCTCGCGCAATTCCGAGAGGGCGCGAACGGTGTCCCGGGGGCCCGCCTCCGTCACAGGGATGGACCACTCCGGCACCACCTCCAGCACCCGCTGCATATGGTCGACCACCACGGCGCGGAGCATGGGGTGCCGTTGGACCAGGGTGCGCCACGCGCACTCCAGCCTGCCGAGGTCGACATCGGGGCCGTCGAACTCGCTGTAGTGCCACGTGCCGACACCGCCGAGTGTGAAGTCGCGCTGCCGCCCCGTGAGGTACGCGGCTTGGACGTCGGTGAGCGCGAACGGTTCGTGTGCGTGCTCCGTGTCCGCAGACGCGGCGGTGGCGCCGGGGAGCCGCTCCTCGAGGGGACAGGAGGCCAGCAGTGCGGCGAAATCACGAAGCACCGGTGTGCTGAACAGCTCGGCTACCCCGGCCCCGGTCATCCCGTCGGCGCGGAGCCGGGCGATCATTCTGGTGGCGACCAGGGAGTCTCCGCCGAGTGCGAAGAAGTTGTCCTGACGGCCCACTTCGGGCCGGCCCAGTAGATCGGACCAGAGCCGGGCCACTGCCTCCTCCACGGGGCCCGAGGGCGCCTGGAGTTCGGTCCGCTCACGTGTGGCATCGTCCAGGAGCGTTGCGACGGCTGAGCGGTCGAGCTTGCCATGGGCGGTGAGCGGCATCGTGCCGCGGATCGTCACATGCTCGGGCAGCATGTAGGACGGCAGCCGTGCGGCGGCCCAGGCGCGCAGGGCGTCCGGGTTGAGGGCGTTGTCCGGGCAGAGGGCGTCCGGGGTTCCAGGTGAGACGACCGCCGCCAGCCTCCGAGCGGGAGTGCCGACCACGGCGGCGACCGCGTGCAGCACACCGGGGTGGGATTCCAGCGCTGCCTCGACCTCGCCGAGTTCGATCCGGTGCCCCCGGATCTTGACCTGGTGGTCGGCCCGCCCGAGGAATTCCAGGACTCCGTCCGGTCGGTAGCGGGCGAGGTCACCGGTGCGGTACCAGCGCTCTCCGTTGTACTCGGTGAAGCGGTCCCTGGTGCGCTCGGGGTCTCCGCGGTAGCCGGTCGCCACCCCGGGCCCACCGACCCACAGCTCACCTGGCACGTGGTCGGGACAGTCGCGGCCGCGCTCGTCCACCACACGGGCGCGCATGTTGCGCAGCGGCACGCCGTACGGGATCGACTGCCAGTCGCCCCCCACCTCGTCGACCTCGAAGACCGTGGAGTGGATGGCGGCCTCGGTCATTCCGCCCAGCGCGACGAAGCGGCAGCCCGGTACCAGGGAGCGCAGGCGCGAGGGCTGATCCAGGCCGACCCAGTCACCGCCCAGCATCACCAGGCGCAAGGACGGGCCGAGTCCGCCCCCAGCACCGTCGGCCGCCGTTGTCAGCATGTCGAGCAGTGCCGGCACACAACTGATCACCGTGATGCCGTGCTCGCGGACCAGCCGTGCCCAGTGATGGGCATCGCGGCGATGTTCCTCGCCCACCGCGATGACCCTTCCTCCGACCGAAAGGAAGGCGAACAGGTCGTACGTGGCGAGGTCGAAGTCGAGTGAGGACAGGGCGATTGTGCTGTCGTCGGGCCCGATGCCGAAGAGATCGCCCACCGCGTCGATGGTGTTGACCACAGCCCCATGCGGCACTTCGACGCCCTTGGGCAGTCCGGTGGACCCCGAAGTGAAGATCAGGTACGCCGGATCCTCCGGGCGGGCGAGCGCTACGGGGCCGGGTATCTCCTCCTGCGCGTCGGACAGGGGCAGTACGGTCGTCCCCGGAAGCTGCTCCGACAGGTGTGCGTGGGCCTTGTCGGTGAGCACGACCGTGGCACCGGCCACGCCGTGGATACGGGCTCTGCGGACGGCCGGTTGGTCGAGACCGACAGGAGCATAGGCGGCTCCCGCTGCCAGCACGCCGAGCACAGCGACGATCTGGTCGGCCCCCTTGGGCAGGGTGACGGCGACCGTGTCTCCAGGGCGTACGCCGTGGCGGCGGAGCAGCGCCGCCACGCGTCGGGCTTCGATTGCCAGGGCCCCGTAGCTCAAGCGCCGGCCGTCCTCACGGACCACGGCGACGTGGTCGGGCCGTTCCGTGGCAAGTCGGAAGAACCGAGAGTGCAGAGCGTGGCCGGGGGCCGGAGCCGGTGGCAGCGCCGCCCGCTCCCGCGCCGCGAGGCTGCCAGCAGGCAGCAGCGGCCCGACCGGGCGCGACCACGCCGCCTCGTCGTCCACGAGGGTGTCCACGAGGTGGCGGTAGGCGTCGAACGCCGCGTCGGGCACCCCGGGGACGAACACCCCCGCACGCAGGTCCCAGTTCAGAAGAAACCCGCCGTCGAGCTCGGTGACCTGTGCATCCAGGGCGACTTGGGGCCCCTGCGAGATGATCCACACAGGCTTGCCGAAGCACGTCTGAACGTTCTGCTCGAAGATCTCCCCCAGACCGATGGCGCTCGTGTAGACCACCGGTGCGAGTACCGGGCCGCCTTCGTGCCGGGCGAGGTCACGCAGAACCTCGACGCCCGTGTACGCGGCCCGCGCGACGCCCGATTGCATCCGTTCTTGGATGAGCCGGGCTTGTTCGGCGAAGGGCAGCTCCTGACGCAGGTCCGCGTCCAGTAGGATCGAGCTGCTGAAGTCCCCCACCAGCTGGGCGACGCCGGGTTGCAGCATCTCCCGGTCGAAGACCGGGAGATTGAGCAGGAAGCGCTGGCTGTCACTCCATACGGCGATGACCTCTGCGAACGCGGCCGCCAGAGCCGCGGACGTCGTGACGCCGTGGCTGCGCGCACGCTCGGCGAGTGCGGCACGGGCCTGCGGACCGATCCAGTGATGCAGGCGCCGGGTGCGGGTCAGTCCGGTGTCGGTGGCCGAGACCGGCTGCAGCAGATCCACGACGGTGGGCAGTTGCGGTGCGGGCGGGAGGCAGGGGACGCGTTCACGCCACCACGCGGCAGCCTCCTCGCGCAGGGACCCGCGACGCCTGGCGCGATCGGCCAGGTAGTCGGCGTAGCCGAGGCCCGGATCGGACAGTTGCAGGGCGGGGTCCTCGTACAGCAGGCGCAAGTCGGAGAGCAGGACGCGCAGGCTGAGTGCGTCGCCTGCGATCATGTCGAGATCGACCTGGAGTCGTGTCCGTCCACCGGGCAGCAGGCACAGGCCGACCCTGAGCACCTCTCCGGCACTCACGTCCATCCGGCAATGGGTGTTGTCCCGGCGGAACTCCTCCAGCAGGACGCTGGTCCGCTCCTCCGACTGCTCACGCAGGTCGTGAACGATGAGGCCGCCGGAAGCGGCCCCGATCCGCTGCCGTCCCTCGCTGTCGAACTGCACGCGCAGCATCCCGTGGCGCTGCACCAACGCCTCGAGTGCGCGGCTGAGGCGGTCGGGGTCCACGCCCTCGCCGTCCAACTCGGCATAGAAGTGCGCCGCGACACCTCCGAGCGGCTGGCCGTCCTGCCGGCCCACCCAGTAGGCGTGCTGCATGGTCGCCAGGGGAAAGGGCGTTCCCTCCGCGATGCCGTCCCTGGGGCGCGGGGTCGCCACCCGGCCGGTATCCACTGCCCCCCGCCCGTCGGCGTACTTCGTCAGGAGCGCCACCCACGAATCCACAAAGGGGGCTTCGACGAGATCCTGGAACGTGACCTCGGACCCGCGACCGCGCCAGGCCCCGACGAGGGTCATCAACGTGAGTGAGTCGAGGCCGAGTTCGAACAGGTCACGCTCGCTGTCGATCTCGTCCTGAGGTATCTCCAAAGCGCGCGCGACATCGGAACGGATGGCGTCCGGTGTCAGCACGGCCGAACCGGAATCCGTCGACGGGCACCGTGCCGCACCGGATCCCTTCCCTGCTTCCGTGTGGCGGCGGAACCGCTCCGGCTCGGCGGCGGAACACTCATCGCTCACAGATGGCCCCTTCCAACTTCCCGCCCTGACGGGGCTTCACATCGGGAGACTCGGCAGCGACGTGCCGGCGCCTCCGCGCATCACCAACGCTATGCGAAACGATTTTCATTTCGATTAGTATGCATCCTAGACACGCCGCTCGCGAACCCGCCACCCCCCAAGTGGCGAGTGGCGGCAAGAGAGGAGTCGCTATGACATCGACGCATCCGGGGTGGCCCGACGCCACGGCACGCCAGTACCGCCGGGCCGGATACTGGCGCGGACAGACCTTCGGCTCGTATCTGCGCCAGTGGGCGGCACTGCGGCCGCACCGCACCGCCCTCGTGGACGGCGACCGGCGATGGACCTACGCGCAACTCGACGACGGCGCCGACCGATTGGCATCCGGCCTGCGAGGCATCGGCATCAGCCGAGGCGACCGTGTGGTGATTCAGCTGCCCAACCAAGCCGAGTTCCCGCTGGTCTGGTTCGCCCTCCAGCGCCTCGGTGCGGTCCCCGTCCACGCCATGCCGGCACACCGCAGCTCCGAGATACGGCACCTGATACGCACCTCAGGCGCGGTCGCCTACGTCATCCCGGACCGGCATCTCCGTTGCGACTACCGGGAACTTGCGCGGGAGATGCTGCACGACCAGACGGGGGAGCCCGGCGAACGCACCTTGACCACGGTCGTCGTCGCAGGCGATCCCGGCTCCTTCGCCGGCTTCATCGCCCTGTCGGACCTGATGGACAGCCCGGAGCCCACCCCCGGTACCACGCAAGTGCACCGGGCCGCCACGACAGCAGGAGATCCCCACAACGGCGGGGCGGCGCCCTGCGACCTCGCCCTCCTGCTGGTCTCCGGCGGCACCACCGGACTGCCCAAGCTCATCCCGCGCACCCACGACGACTACGCCTACAACGCCAGGGCTGCGGCCGAAGCCGGCGGCCTGGGGGAAGACTCCGTCTACCTCGCCGTGCTGCCGATCGCCTTCAACTTCACCCTGGCCTGTCCCGGCATGCTCGGCACCTTCATGGCAGGCGGCACCGTCGTCCTGTCGACCGATCCCAGCCCGCAGACCGCGTTCCGGCTCATCGAACGCGAGGGGGTGACGCTCACCTCCATCACCCCGCCACTCGTGCCGCACTGGCTGCAGGAGCACCTCGACCAGGGAGGCCATGCCCTGACCACCCTGCGCGTGCTCCAGGTGGGAGGAGCAAGGCTCTCCGACCACAGGGCCCGCGCCCTCGGTCCTGCCCTCGGAACCCGGGTCCAGCAGGTCTTCGGCATGGCCGAAGGGCTGATCAACGTCACCGGTCTCGACGATCCCGAGGACCTGATCTGTTCGACTCAGGGTCGGCCCATTTCCCCAGCGGACGAGATCCGCGTCGTGGGTCCCGACGACCGGCCGGTCCCGGACGGTGAGCCGGGAGAACTGCTGACGCGCGGCCCGTACACGCTCCGCGGCTACTACCGCGCGGAGGAGTACAACGCGAAAGTCTTCACCGCCGACGGCTTTTTCCGCACCGGCGACATCGTCCGCCGCCTGCCCTCCGGCCACTTGGTGGTCGTCGGCCGGGTCAAGGACCAGATCAACCGAGGGGGCGAGAAGTTTGCTGCGACCGAAGTGGAAGATCATCTACTGACGCACCCGGCCATCACAGCCGTGGCATTGGTTGCCGCTCCGGACGCGGCGCGGGGAGAACGTTCGGTTGCCTTCGTGACCTGCCCGGACAAGGAGCCCAGCACCAGGGAACTGGCCTCCTTTCTCGGGCGGCGCGGTTTGGCGGCGTACAAATTTCCCGATCAGGTCGTCCGCGTGGATGCCTTTCCCATGACAGCGGTGGGAAAGATCGACAAGAAGCAACTCGTCGGACTGGCGCAAGGCGTATGAGGTCCGTGCCGCTGGGAAGCCCTCGCGAACGGAATCCACACCTACTCACGGCGGCAGTACCCAACCGCTGTGTCCTGCCGTCCCCTTCGACGAATCGGCGTCACGCAGCTACGAGTCCGCAACATGGCCAAGAGGTCTTCGACGCCCGGACCACGGGCGAGTACGACCCGGGGTCGCGATGGTGCACTTCGAGATCCCAGTGCCCCAGTGAACGCGAACGGCGGTCGTCCGGCCTCGGGCAATCGTCCGGGCGTGACCGTTCGCGGGTGGGTAGTGCACTCGCGCTCTCATCTTGACGGAACTCGGAATGAGAATCTGTGTCCGGCCCGGCGTACTGATGGTGGAGGTCAACGCACACACGAAGCCTTCCCTACCGGAGGTACCTCACCCGTGACCGCCACCGAGGCAGCTTCGGCTCGAACCGGACGCAGTGACGCGGAGGATCCGCAGGGCCGACGGTCCAGCTCCTCGCTCGTACTGACACTGTTGATGGTCTTGGTCGTAGGGCTGCAGGGGCCGATCCGCACGGTGCTGTCCGCGCCGGTGATGCAGAGCTGGATGACGGTGTTCGTCGCGGTGGTCGTGCAGGCCCTTCCCTTCCTGGTTCTCGGTGTGCTGCTGTCGGCCGTCATCGCGGTGTTCGTCCCGCCTTCATTCTTCGCCCGCGCGCTGCCGAAACGGCCCGCCCTGGCGATACCGGCCGCCGGGACGGCCGGGGCCCTCCTCCCCGGCTGCGAGTGTGCCTCCGTGCCTGTGGCCGGGGCGCTGATGCGCCGGGGCGTCACTCCCGCCGCGGCGCTGGCGTTCCTTCTGTCCGCCCCGGCGATCAACCCGATCGTGCTGACGGCCACCGCCGTCGCGTTTCCCCGCAATCCGCAGATCGTTCTGGCCCGGTTCGCGGCGGGTCTGCTCGTGGCGTGCGCGATGGGCTGGTTGTGGCAGCGGCTGGGCCGGACCGACTGGCTGCGCCCACCGGCCCACCCGGCGTCCGACGGCCTCGGTAAAGGAGCGGCCTTCTGGGGATCCGTCCGGCACGACGTTATGCACGCGGGCGGCTTCCTCGTCATCGGTGCGATGGCCGCGGCGATCCTCAAGGCCGTGGTACCGGCGAGCTGGCTGAACACCGCGGCCGACAACCCCGTCGTGTCGGTACTTGCGCTGGCGACCCTCGCGGTGCTGCTGTCGATCTGCTCCGAGGCGGACGCTTTCGTCGCCGCGTCCCTGTCCCAGTTCTCGCTCACGGCCCGGCTGGCGTTCCTCGTCGTCGGGCCGGTGATCGACTTGAAACTGTTCGCCATGCAGGCCGCCACGTTCGGCCGCGGGTTCGCGCTGCGGTTCGCCCCTGCCGCCTTCGTCCTCGCAGTCCTCTTTTCAGTCCTGGCTGGGACGGTGCTGTTGTGAATCGGGAAGCGCAGGCAGCCGTGCTGTTCCTCATCGGCGGGGCCTTGCTGCGTGCCGGCTTCACCGACCTCTACCTGCGCTACGTCAAGGCCGGGCTGCGCCCGCTGCTGCTGGTGGCCGGCGCCGTCCTGATCGCCGCCGCCATCGCCACCGTCTGGTACGAGCTGCGACGGGCGCGCGCGAGCCGGAAGATCCAGTCCGAGCGTGAGCACCACAACCGGCGCGGTCACGCCGAACCACGAGTCTCCTGGCTCCTCCTGCTGCCTCTGTTCGCCATCATCCTGGTCGCCCCACCCGCACTGGGCTCCTACAGCGCCGTACGCACCGGCACGGCACTGCAGCCGCCCTGGGGCTTTCCCGTCCTACGCGCCGGCGACCCACTCCAGCTCAGCGTCGCCGACTACGCCGGCCGCGCGGTCTACGACCACGGACGGTCTCTCCGCGACCGGAAGATCAAAATCACCGGCTTCATCGCCCTCGACCGCAGCGGTATCCCCTACCTCGTCCGCATGACCCTCAGCTGCTGCGCTGCCGACGCCCAACCCATCAAGATCGGCCTGTCCGGACAGACTCCGCCCGTCCTGCAACCCGACACCTGGGTCGAAGTCACCGGCACCTACACCAGTAGGCAGACCAAGGATCCCGTCAACGACGGCGTTATCCCATTCCTCAACGTCAGCAAGGCCAGACCGGTTCCGGCGCCACACAACCCCTACGACGAGAGATGAACCGTTGAGCTTCGCACAGCTTCTGTGGGAAGGGGTTGGCAGGGAACCCCCGTGGTCGCGCCAAGCACTCGCGAGGCCGGCGGTCCGCCGAGGCGCCTCATGCCATCGGCCCGCACCTCTGAGGAGGCCGGGCCGATAGAGGGACCCGCCGCAACGGAGGGCTCAGGCCATCCAGAAGAAGACAGCTGTCATGCGCTTGTCCTCCAGGGTGTGGCCCCAGTAGTCGGTCGCGGTGTGGACCAGGTTGGCGGGGTAGAGGAGCAGTCGGTTGGCGCGGTGGGGGATTCGTATGTCCTCGACGAAGGAGTCCGGAGAGACGAACCTAGTGCCCAGTGCATCGACCAAGTTGTTGTGCGGTGCGGCCACCTGGTTACCGCCCAGGGACCCGCCCGGCAGGTTCTGGCGGTAGAAGCTGGTCCCGCAGTCTTTCGGAACATGGGGATTGAGGTAGAGCACTGCGGCATATCGGCACAGCGCCCGCGAATCGGTGTGCGGACGCGCTTCACACTCGCCCGCGCCGACGACCTGCACGCAGTTGTGATTGAACGTGCCGCCGCCTGAAGGCTGTTCGGCCCAGATTTCCCGTACGCCGGTCGCCTTTCTCACCAGTTGCTCGACGTGCGCCAATTCATTCGGCTCGAGTGCCGGCATGGCGCGCAACCCCGGCCAGCTCTCGGGTTTGTGAGGATAGCCTTCTGTCCAGTCTTCCCTGGCCAGGCACCGATCCCGTACGGCGTCGGGGTCGGGCAGTACGTCGTCGAGCACCCAGTAGTCCCGCCCGCGCGTCGGTTTGCGGTACGGGAGAACCGGCAGAGATTGCGGTCGTGGAGGCATGTCAGGGACCGTAGTTGCTCGGTTCGCTGCGGATCGGCACGGAGCGGTCAACCTTGCGTCAAGTGTTGCCCATGCCAGCGCCCCGACGGGAAACACGCGGGCGGGCTTATGGCCTGCCCGGTTGGCTCCTCTCCACGGTGAGCAGGGGAGGGGCGAGGTCGGACGCCGCTCGGAGGGAGCCTGCTACCTGGCAACGTTCCGTTGTTCGTTGTGAACCCGAGGAAAGGCGGTCGTCAGACCCGTTCTCGGCTGCCGCCGGGAGGGTGCTTTCGAGGGCGGTGCAGAACTCGTCGCGTTGGCATGGATCTGATGATGGGCCGGACAGTTCAGTGACAGCGCCGGCGACGCTCAACGGCCCACCGCCGCGGGCCGCCCCGCACACCGGCCCACGTCAGTACCTCCGCCGAGGGTTACGTCGGGACCCGCGGCCGCCGGGCAACTGAAGAGGCTGCGGTAGGGCAGCTGAAGCAGGCACTGGGCGCCCGCCCCGTTGTTGATCAGGCACCGGGGTCCTTCGGACACGGAGCACGCGCCTGCGCCGCGCGATACTCCTGGTACGTTCCCGAAGTGCCATGACACGGAGCCTGAGGCCCGAACAGAAGTCGCTCGGCACCCCACTGCCCGGCTGGAGGGCGACGGCGTTCACCACGCGATGCTCGGCATCGCAGGGACTGCATGCCGGATAAGCCGGGTCGGTGCTGGCGTGGCAGGTGGTTTGGGCTCACGCGTGATCAGTGTGGGCGTCTCCCGCGTGACGGCCCCATCAGCACCAGCCACAGCGGGGTCGCGATCAGAGCGAGGACACCCAGCCAGAACATCACCGAGGCGAATCCGTGGGACAGAGCGTCGGCAGTGGCCTGCCGGAGCGCTTGCCCGTGGGGCTCGTCCAGCAAGTGTTCGGCGGGCCTCGACGCTCCCGAGAGGAGCTGATCGACAGCTGTGTTTCCCGGGCGGGGTGTTCCCGCCTCGTCGAGAGATGAGTTCAGTCGCTCCGAGCCTGCGGCGAGGAAGCCGAGGGTTCCGACGGACACCACGAGAGCGGCCGTCACGTACCGGGCTACGTTGATGATGCCTGACGCCTCTCCCGCGTGTGTGCCTGCGAGGGCGCCGAGCCCCGCGGCGGAGGGGGCGGACAGCGTGGTGCCCACGCCCACTCCCAGCACGAGCGTCCCGGGCCAGATCGCGTCGTAACCGCTGTGTGCGCCGACCTTCGAGAGCCAGAGCGAGCCCGCCCCGGTCAGGGCGATGCCTGCGGCCACCGGCCATCTGTATCCCACGTGGTCGCACAGGGAGCCGATGGCCATCGACACGGCGAAAACGCATGCTCCGTACGGGAGGAGGGCGACGCTCGCGGTGACGGCCGAGAACGCGAGTGTTTCCGGCGACTGCGCGTAGAGGTTGAAGAAGTACAGAAAGCCGATCAGGAACAGGGTGTTCACCGCGGTACCCAGACACGCGGCAACGAGCGGCGGCTTCTTCAGCAGCCGCAGGTGAAGCACCGGCGCAGCGGAACGGGATTCGACCCGCACCAGCATCGCCAGTCCCCCGACCGCCACGGACAGAGCCGTCAGCGTCGCCGGCGACGTCAGACCCCAGGCCGGAATCTGCTGAAGGCCCACGAGCAGCGCGCCGAGGGAGAATGCCAGCAGCAGCGTGCCGGAGACATCGACGGCGTGCTCCTTCCTTCCATGCGGTAGCCCTGGCAGGGCGAGACCCGCCAGTAGGGCCACCGACAACGCCCAGAGCGCGCTGGCCCACCACAGCCATCGCCAGGAGGGCCCGTCGGTGAAGGCACCCCCGATGAGCGGCCCCACGGCGAAGGCCAGACCGGCCACCGCACCCCACAGGCCCAGGGCGACGCCCTGCCTCTCGCGCGGCCACACGATCCGAAGGACAGCCATCGTCGAGGGCATGAGGGCTGCTGCCCCGACGCCCTGCAGGATGCGACCGAGGATCAGCAGCAATTCGGAGTCGGCTGATGCCACCACCACGGCTCCGCCGGCGAACACCACACTGCCTGTCACGATGGTGACCCGCTGCCCGAGGATGTCGCCCAGTCGGCCGCCTGGTACGACCATCGCGGCGACCGTAAGCATGTAGACGCCGACGGCCCAGCCCAGGGCAACGGTCCCCATACCGAGGTCCTCGGCCATCCCGCGAAGTGCGGTGTTGATGCCGGTCGTGTTCACACCCAACATGAACAGCCCCGTACCCGAGACCAACGTTGCCGGAAGGAGCCGGGGGTGGGGATGCGTGTCGCGCAGCCAGGCGGCGGAGTCGTGTGGATGCGGCACGTGGAACAGGGCGCCGCCGAAAACCCTTCTGACTGTGCTCATTCTGCCGAACGTACGGCCTTGGCCCAGGCGGGCACGGGAGCGAGGCGTCCACCGCACACGACGTCCCACTGCCGGCGGAATCGGCCACCCTACCGACGCCGGCCGGGATCCGGTGCACGTACGGCCCAGGCGTCCACCTCACCAGCCGCGGCCTGCCCGGCTAGGTGAACAACATCGCCTGGCAATCCCTCATCGCCGCCTTCACCGAGGAGAAGGGCAGCGTCGACGAGTCCTCAACCCGCGTCGCCATCACGAGACCCACGCGACAGAGTGACGACGAACCCGACACCGCGTTCACGACGACCCCGGCTGTCTGTAAGCACTTGTTTGGGCTCCAGTGCACGGAGTTGTTTGGGCTCCACTGCCGAGCTGAAGGGGACGTGTATTGGTGTGATTCACGCCCCAGTAGCAAGGTGATTTGGCCCCACTTCGAACGGGTGGTTCCGCTGTACCGACAACTGCGTCCGTTTCGGGTCCGGCCGACGAGTCCCAGTTCTGGCCGCACCATCGCCCGTTCTCGTCCAGCCGCCGCGGTCACCGGAGGTCCGCACCTGAGTTGAGTCGGGTCGGCAATCCTCCATGCAGGGTGCTGACGGTAGTTTTGAAGCCTCGGTGGACCTCCATCAGCGCATCCCCGACAGGGAGACCAGGCTTCACTCAAGTTCGCTCATAGAGTGCAGCATCGCGAACTCGTCAGCGAGTATGCCCGTCACGACGAGATCATGGTGTCGGCTGGCGAAGAACACGTGATCGCGCAGGCGCCCCTCCTCGGCGAAGCCGAGACGGCGATGCAGTAGCCAGCGATGCCTCGTTGTGCCCGAAGATCCGCGCTTCGCACTTGTGGTACCGCCGCTCCGCGAACATGAATCGCAGCAGCATCACCACGGCTTCTGCGGCGTAGCCCTTGCGTCGGTGCCCAGCACCCGTCGTTATGCCGTATTCGAACCGCCCCGCCTGCGGATCTGCGTAGTGCGGGCCGACAGCCCCGACGATCTGCCCCGTGTCCAGGGCTTCGATGGCCAAGGTGAAGCAGTCGCCGTCGGACTTCGCGACGGCCTGGTCCTTCGCCCAGGCGCGGAACCCCTCGGCAGACCGAGGCGGATGCAGCAGGTCTCCCAACCGCTCCTCGTCGACGGCGAAGCCCATGAATGCCGTCCAGTCCTCAGGCTCGATGCCGCGCAGACGTACCCGCTTACCAGTCCAGAACGAAGTCATCCCCTATTCGATCACGAGCAAGATGCGATGCACAGGCCAGCCGGACCACCGCCTGAACTGCCTTGTCATACCGGTGGAGCCAGATCAACTTGGTACGCAGTGGAGCCATGAAACGCTGGTGCCCAAAGAAGTGCGTACAAGCACCCCGGCGGCCTGACGGTCACGGGGGTCGTTCACTCGCCCCGTCGACAACCAGAACGTCGCGTTCATGCGCACCTTCAACGTCGCTCAACAAGCGTCCGCAGGTCGCGGCCATAGTGTCGGGGGAGGACAACGTCCGGGTGGTGGAGGAATTCACCCGCGACGAGACGGTGGCGACCACCGCCGCGTCCAGCCTGCTTCGCAGGCCGGACGTCGCGTTCAAGGCGATGAGCGACGACACCGCCCGTTTCCAGATCAACCGTGCCAGGCCGAACGCAGTCGACAAGCCCACACTACGTCGAACGCACGAGCCCTCGTCGCGCCGGCAGTCCGCAACGTCGACCGGACGGTGGAGTTCCTGGACATGGTCACCGCCTGGCACTCGTTCGTCGCCGCGGCCGGCCGCACCGTCCCCGGTCTACGGGACCGGACGTTGTCCCGAGGACGAACGCGTGATCGTGCACCAGAACGTCGCCAAGGTGACTGGATCGAGACGATTCTGGACACCGGCCATCGATGTCAGGCCCAGGTGCTGAAAGGCTTCGACGCCGCGGCGGGCGATGCGGGGTGTGATGCCGCGTTCGCGGAGCCATCGCCGCAGGTGAAGATGGTCGTAGCCCTTGTCGCCATGGAGCTTCGCGGGTTGGCGGCGCCGTGGCCCGCGAGGGCTGCGAACAGGCGGAATCCAAGAGATGAGCCCCCGCAGAACGAGGCTGTCATGTGAGTTGGCGGCCGAGACAGCGACGGAGACTGGAAGGCCGCCGCGGTCGACGACGAGGTGGATCGATCCGTTCTTGCCGCGGTCGGTCGGATTCGGTCCCCTCAGCTGCCCCTTTGAGGGCGCGGTTGCTGACGGAGTCAACAGCGAAGCGTGACCAGTCCAGGTCGCCCTGAGCTCCGAGGTCATCGAGTATGACGCGGTGCAGACGGGCCCATACCCGGGCCTTGGTCCACCGGGCGAAACGCCGGTAGACGGTGGACCAGGGCGGTACGAACACCGGCGGTAGCTGCCCCAGGAACACCCCGATGTGGCCACGAACACGATTGTTGCCAGGCACTCACAATTCCCGACGCCGACGGCCACCGCCCTGCGGGCGTATCACCAATGTCTCCGGCACCACCCGCCGAAACAACTCCCACAGGTCATCGGGACACCAGACGCTCAGCACGATTCGTCGTACCAACACAACGACCCTGTCCGCCAAAGGAACGACATCTTATGGGGAGAAACCATGATCGGCATCCTTCCGGGTCTTCGATGTCTCCATCAACCTGGGGCGATTCAGCATCCGGGGGAAAGGCTGGGGCCATCAGGGTGGGGGACGCGGTAGGGGCCATGCCCAGGAAGACAGAACGACGTTGAACAAAGAAAGGGGCAGGGAGCGGCTTGCTCAGCCAATGACATAAGGAGATCAGAGGATGCGGGTACACAAGATCGCGACCACTACCATGCTGGTCCTAGCAGTAAGCGGATGGGCCGTAGCAGGATCCGCACCGGCATTCGCCAACATGGGCGGCGCCCATGAGAGGGCGAAGCCCGCCGACACGGATGCCGCCCATGAGACGGCGAGGCCCGCTCACAAGGGCACCGATCCAGGGAAGGCGAGGCCCGCTCACGAGGGTACCGATCACGGGAAGACGAGGCCCGCTCACGAGGGTACCGATCACGGGAAGACGAAGCCGGCCCACAAGGGCACCGATCACGGGAAGACGAAGCCGGCCCACAAGGGCACCGATCACGGGAAGACGAAGCCGGCCCACAAGGGCACCGATCACGGGAAGACGAGGCCCGCTCACGAGGGCACCGATCACGGGAAGACGAAGCCGGCCCACGAGGGCACCGATCACGGGAAGGCGAAGCCCGCCCACTACGGTCACCCCCATCATCATGGGAAGGCGGCGAAGGCCAGGGCGGAGGGAGGCTCCGCCACGGCCGGGAGTCTCTTCCAGCAGAACGTTGCGCAGTCCTCCCGGCAGAACAACAACTGCAACAACCCCAACGACGGGACCGTCGTTCTGACGGGCGCTCGGGTGTCGGGTCGCTGCGTGGACAAGGACGGCTCCTTCAACAAACACACGCTTGTCAAGGATGGCGAAGCCTTCGCCGAAGGCGGCTCCAGCACAGGCGGCGACGTGTTCCAGCAAAACATCGCCCAGAAGGGCCGTCAGAACAACAACTGCAACAACCCCAACAGCACAGTCATCGGGACTGCAGAGACTCCTGCTGGAGGCCGTCTCAAGGCGAACTGCAAGCTGGTCGACCACTCCGCGAATGTGGAAACCGCGACCATCGGCGGAGGAGCCAAGGCCGAGGGTGGCTCATCCACCGCGGGCCTCTTCCAGCAGAACGTCGCCCAAGAAGGTCGGCAGAACAACAACTGCAACAACCCCAACAACCTCACCCTCACCATCGATTCCGGCAGCCGCGCCGAAGGCAAGTGCATCGCCGTTGACCGGTCCACCAGCTTCCGCACCGTCTACCGGTAGGCGAAACCGCACCGCCTCCCCCTGGTGAAGCGTGGAACCTCTTCAGCAGGGGGGGCGGTGTGCCCCTCCCCGGCGCTCCCCGCTGCCGGGGACTGGGACGCCGAACGGCCCGCACGGTGCCCAGAGCGTTGCAAAGTCTGATGGTCTTGGTCGACCTGGTCATATGAGTCCGAGCATGTTCAGTGGCGTGCGAAGAGGCGGTGGGTTGGCGTACGCCAACCCGTACGCCAACAGCAGCGCAGACTGAGGCCGATGGCCAGGAAGCCGCTGCAGAAACAAGGACGATGCTCACCCATGTGCAGGGCGGCGGCGCCCGCGCTGAAAAGGCGGCTCCAGCACAGGCGGTGATGTGAGCCAGCAGGACATCGCGCTCGCTGCCCTGCCCCGTCCCGCTGGCTGACCAGCAAACCCCTGACCGCCCACGACCTGTAGTCCGTGGTGAACCCGACTTCGCGCCGGGACCTCGCCATGCCCAAGCAGTAGAGAACACCCCCGCCGACTCGGCAGCAGACGAACAGCGACGTCACGTCACCCCAACCGCCCCCCTCCACGGGGCTCGGACCAGCAAGTTGGCCCTTTTTGCTGCGGGCATGGGCCGAGTCGAGGACCGCGCGAGAAATTTCTACCAGGCCCTGTTCGTCCAGGAGTTGGAGAACCTTCTGGTGCAACCGGCCCAGACCCCGCACGGGACCAGATGACGAACCGGCGATGCACGGTCGACTCAATGCCCCGAAGCACGGCGGCAACGCCTGCCAGGCACAGGCTCTGACCAGCACGTAGATGATTTCCCGGAGGAGTTGGTGGACGGGGGCGGCTGGGTCTTGCGCGCGGCGGGCGCGGAGTTGTCGCGGTAGACACCTCACGATGCCAATGCGTCAAGCTGCAGCTGTCAGTTCGGTGGGGAACGCGGCCTGCTCGTCGAACAGTTCGCGGTGCTGAA
>NZ_JBFAYQ010000040.1:0-40414 GCF_040681345.1 Streptomyces sp. NPDC051776
CCACCCCCCAGGCCATGCACTCGACAGGGGGACCCAGTCATGCCAGCTCCAGAGGCCGGGAGCCCCATTGCGGGGCCACGAAGAAGGTAATGGGGTGAGCGCTGCCGTCGACGTCGCCGCAGTCATCCACCCGCGGTGGGAGCCGTCGTCGCCGTCATCGTCATCGTTCTCCGCCGTGGGACGTCCTTCGCCGCAGTCGTCTTCCTGCCGTGGGAGGCCCTTCGCCCCGGTCGTCTCACCGCCGTGGGAGGCCCTTCGCCCCGGTCGTCTCACCGCCGTGGGGGCCCTTCGCCGCAGTCGTCTCACCGCCGTGGAGGCGTCGCCGCCGCCCGGTGGCCCGCCGCCCCCAAATCACGGAGGGCTCGGCGGCGGCTCACGTTCTCACGCGGGCGGGAGGCAGTTGGCCCCGTTCTCCTTGGAGCCGGGGATACCGGAGTGCCGTCCGGTCAGTCCTCGGCGTTCAGCAGCGGACGGAGCTGTTTGGGGAGGAGGTCCTCGCACGACTGGCGGGACGAGGTCGTCAGCGCGTCGTCCACGCACGCGTAGTAGTCCCGGTACACGAGCTGGAATGTGAACGTCGCCGCCACGATCGCCAGCGCCAGCCCGCCCGTGACCAGTCCGCTGATGGCGGCCGTGGTCTGCGGCCGGGAGCTCTGCGGCGATCCGCCCCCCGCGCCCTGGCCGCCCGCCCCCGAGCGGTTGCTCGGTGCCGTGCTCGTACCGATGTCGTTCGGGTTCGCGCCCGCACCCCCGCGCGGACGGGCGGACCGGCCGCGAAGTGAGCTGATGCCCCAGTACATCGCGAGCGCGCCCAGCAGCAGGGCGATCTCCGGGAGGCTGAACAGCGCGAAGAAGAAGCCCCACATGCCGGCGAGCAGTGCGTAGCGGGCTCGGCGCTGCATCGGGTCGGTCGGGTCCCAGCGCAGTCCGGCGGGTCCGCCGGGGCCGCCGCCCTGACCACCGTTCGCCCGGCGGTCGCCGGGGCCTCCTCCGAAACTGCCGCTCTGGCGGCCCGGCTGCCGGCTGCTCCACTGGCTGCCCCACTGGGACTGCTTCCGGCCGTCGTCGCGGGCGCCGTCACCATCGTTGCCCGAGCCGTCCGAACTGTCAGTGTCTCCCGAACCATTCGAACCGTCCGGGCCTTGACCCTCGTCCGGACCCCGTGAGCCGCCCCGCTGTCCGCGCGGGCGCCACGCCTGCTCCGGCCGGCCCTCCGGCGGCGCGGCGAAGGGGTTGTCCTCGTCCTCGGGCGGCGGGGAGGCGGACGCCGACTTCCGCTCGCGCCGGAGCGCCGCAGCACCGGAGGCGTCCGCCGCGGTGTGCACGGGGAACGCGCTGGTTCCCCCCGTCGTGAAGGGGGCACCGGAGCGGGGGACGCGCAGCGCCAGGGTCGCCCCCGGCAGCGCGGCGGGGCCGAAGTCCCCCCGTCGCACATCGGAGGACGAGGCCGTGGGCAGCGTGAGGAAAGCCGCGCGGCGGCGTCGTTCCGGCATATGAGGTGTGTCTTCCCCTTGTGTCGTCATCCCGCTCATTCCGTGCCCGCCGGGACGGTTCGTGCCTCAGACGCTACCTCCCCCCGGTGGCCCCGTCCCGCGGGGGCCGCTCGGTGTGCCGGTATCGTTGCTGGCGGTCCGCGGCTTCGTAGGGTCTTCCGGTTACGGGAAAACCCTCGCTTGTACGACCCTACGACGGCGTCCTTCGACCCGGGCCCACAGGTCCCGTCAGTGCCCGTGAGAAAGAGCCCCGCTGTGTCCTCGCCCCGACAGCCCTCCACCCCGGCCCGCCTCGTCGTCCTCGTCTCCGGATCCGGGACGAATCTCCAGGCCCTTCTCGACGCCATCGACGCCGACCCGGCGGGCTACGGCGCGACGGTGGTGGCGGTCGGCGCCGATCGCGGGGGAATCACCGGCCTGGAGCGGGCCGAGCGCGCCGGGATTCCGACGTTCGTGTGCCGGGTGGGGGACCACGGCACGCGCGAGGAGTGGGACCTGGCCCTGGCCGAGGCCACGGCCGCGTACGAGCCGGACCTGGTCGTCTCGGCCGGTTTCATGAAGATCGTGGGCAAGGAGTTCCTCGCCCGGTTCGGTGGCCGGTTCGTCAACACCCACCCCGCCCTGCTGCCCAGCTTCCCCGGCGCCCACGGCGTGCGCGACGCCCTCGCGTACGGCGTGAAGGTGACCGGGTGCACCGTCCACTTCGTCGACGACGGCGTCGACACCGGCCCGATCATCGCCCAGGGCGTGATCGAGGTCCGGGACGAGGACGACGAAGGCGCTCTGCACGAGCGCATCAAGGAAACCGAGCGAGAGCTGCTCGTCGATGTCGTGGGGCGCCTGGCCCGTAACGGCTACCGCATTGAGGGACGAAAGGTAATGATCCCGTGACCGCCACCGCCACCGCCGAAGCTACGAAGCGCCCCATCCGCCGTGCGCTGGTCAGCGTCTACGACAAGACGGGACTCGAGGAGCTGGCCCGCGGGCTCCACGAGGCAGGGGTCGAGCTGGTCTCCACGGGCTCGACCGCCGCGAAGATCGCCGCCGCGGGGATCCCCGTCACCAAGGTCGAGGACCTGACCGGCTTCCCGGAGTGCCTGGACGGCCGGGTGAAGACCCTGCACCCGCGCGTGCACGCCGGGATCCTCGCCGATCTGCGTCTGGACTCCCACCGCGCGCAGCTCAACGACCTGGACATCACGCCGTTCGAGCTGGTCGTGGTGAACCTCTACCCGTTCCGGGAGACCGTCGCCTCGGGCGCCTCGCCGGACGAGTGTGTCGAGCAGATCGACATCGGCGGGCCGTCGATGGTCCGCGCCGCCGCCAAGAACCACCCCTCCGTCGCCGTCGTCACCAGCCCCGCGCGCTACGGCGACGTGCTCACCGCCGTACGCGAGGGCGGCTTCGACATGGCGACGCGCAAGCGGCTGGCCGCCGAGGCGTTCCAGCACACCGCGGCCTACGACGTGGCGGTCGCCTCCTGGTTCACCAGCTCCTACGCGCCGGAGCCCGAGTCGAGCGGTCTGCCCGAGTTCCTCGCCGGCGCCTGGGAGCGCAAGAGCGTGCTGCGCTACGGCGAGAACCCCCACCAGAGCGCCGCGCTCTACTCCGACGGCAACCCGGGCGGGCTCGCCGATGCGGAGCAGCTCCACGGCAAGGAGATGTCGTTCAACAACTACATCGACACCGAGGCCGCCCGCCGGGCCGCCTTCGACCACGACCGGCCCTGCGTCGCGATCATCAAGCATGCCAATCCGTGCGGGATCGCCGTCGCCGACGATGTCGCCGAGGCGCACCGCAACGCCCACGCGTGCGATCCGCTCTCCGCGTTCGGCGGTGTGATCGCCGTCAACCGGCCCGTGACGGTCGCGATGGCCGAGCAGGTCGCCGAGATCTTCACCGAAGTCATCGCCGCCCCCGGTTACGAGGACGGTGCCGTCGAGGTCCTGGCCCGCAAGAAGAACATCCGGGTGCTGCGCGTGGAGGGCTCGCCGCTGCGGTCGGGCGACCTGAAGCCGATCTCCGGTGGCGTCCTGCTGCAGCACACCGACACCCTCCAGGCCGAGGGAGACGACCCCGCCAACTGGACGCTCGCCAGCGGCGGTTCGCTGGACGAGGAGGGCTTGCGCGAGCTGGCGTTCGCCTGGCGCGCCTGCCGGGCCGTGAAGTCGAATGCGATCCTGCTCGCCAAGGGCGGCGCGACGGTGGGCGTGGGCATGGGGCAGGTCAACCGCGTGGACTCGGCCCGGCTCGCGGTCCAGCGCGCGGGCGAGGAGCGGGCGGCCGGCGCGTACGCAGCGTCCGATGCCTTCTTCCCGTTCCCCGACGGGCTGGAGGTGCTGCTGGAGGCGGGCGTCAAGGCCGTGGTCCAGCCCGGCGGTTCGGTGCGCGACGAGCAGGTGATCGAGGCGGCGAAGCGCGCCGGCGCGACGATGTACTTCACCGGAACGCGGCACTTCTTCCACTGACCGCCCCCCCGGCGAGGGCGGATCGCCCTCGGGGTGATGGCTCCGGCAGCCATACGGTCGGCCGGTCCTGTGCGCCACATGACTCCGGCCCCCGCGCGGCATGGCGCGGGGGCCGGAGTCTCCCCCCGTTTCCGGTGCGGCCAGCCAACCGCAGTCCCGGTCGAGGTGGAACCTCGGACCTCCGAGGGTCACTGCGCGGGTGTTCGGGGTGTGTACTGCTCGAGGTGGCGCTCGACGCGCGCGGCGTAGTCGCGGTACGCGGCGGGCACCCCGCCCGCCTCGTTCACCTTGCGGAACGAGGTGCGGTACGCGGCCGCGACCAGTACCTCGCGGTTGCCCTTCAGATCCGCGTCCAGCCGGGGCGCGATGACGCAGAGGTAGCGGCCCACGGCAGGGATCGAGACCTCGGGCGGGAAGGGCGGCTTCGGGTCGCCGGTCTCAGGGACCTGCGAGGGCGGGAGGTAGTACTTGAGCACGCGGGGCGTCCAGCGGGCGATGCCGTACTCGTCCTTCCCGGGGTCGGACAGATCCGGGTCGAAGTTGCTCTCCGCCTTCAGCAGGGCGGCGATCAGCGGCGGGGTCACCTCCGCCTGGGTGCAGGCGTGAGCGGCCTCGATGATGAGCTTGCGGTACGCAGTCGGCACGCCCGCGTCGGTCCGCAGCACCTCCCTGCCGTACGTGGCCGAGGTGGCCTTCTCGCTCGCGCCGTCACCGTTGGAGCCGCCGCCGTCGCCCAGCACCCCCAGCCCATAGCCCGCCCCCGCGACCGCCGCCGTGGCGGTCGCCGCGACGGCGAGCACCAGGCTCCGCGGGCGGCGGCCGCCCCGGCGCGGTCCGCGGACCAGGCGGCGCGGCAGCCGGGGCGAACGCCCCGTCCCCGCCAGTTTCCCGATCCGGCGCAGCAGGTCGTCGGAGGTGTGTGCCGCCCGCTCCTGGTGCGTACGGGCCAGGCAGTCGCCGATGATCTCCCGCCAGCCGTCCGGCAGTTCGGGGGAGAGGCGCAGATCCTCGGCTCCGCGCGCGTAGCGCACGGTGGCGTCGCGGCGGGCGGCCACCGTGGCTCCCGGCATCGGGAGGGTCCCGGCCAGCACCAGATGGGCCACGACTCCGAAGGCCCAGATGTCGGCGGTGGTACGGATCTGCTGGCCGCGCTCGCCGATGTCCGACCACAGCAGTTCGGGCGGGGTGTAGTCGGGTGTGGAGAAGGCGGGGGCGTAGGCGTGGGTGCCCTCGAGTTCGGCCGCGAGGTTGAAGTCGCCCAGCCGTACGGACCGTTCACCTGCTCCCGTGCCACGAAGCCCGCCGCCACCGTCGCCACCACCGCCACCGGCGGAGAGGCTGTCCCCGCGGGAGGGGACGCGACCGCCGGAGCCGCCGGGCATCAGCAGCACATTGCCCGGCTTGAGGTCGCCGTGCACCCAGCCCGCGCCGTGGAGCTGGGCCAGGCCCTCGCAGATCTGGGCGAGCAGCGCCGGGCCGTCGGGCAGCGGGCACTCACCGGACGCTGCGAGGAGGGCGTCGAGGGAGCACTCGGCACGTTCGAGTACGAGAACGGTCGCACCGTCAAGCCCCGGGTTCCCCGGGTCGTCGACGGTCAGCGCCTCGTACATACGGATCAGCCGCGGTCGGCGCAGCCTGCGGTGCAACTCCAGCTCGCGGTGGGCGAGATCCTCCAGATGACGGAGCTGGCGGGGCGTGCGCGTGCCGGTGGGGAGGAACTTGAGCGCCGCGGACTCGGGGAGGTCGGACGGGGCGTCCGCGCCCGGACTTCCGCGGCGCCGCGCGGCGTAGACGCTGCCGAACGCGCCGGAGGCCAGCGGTTCGCGCACCTCCCAGCAGCCGACCCGGTACCCCTTGGGCACCTGGACGGCGAACGACGTACCGCCGCCGCTGCCGCTCACCGCACCGGCCCGTCGATCACCTCGAGGTCGTCCTCACGCACCAGGTCGAAGCGGAGCGCGAGGGAGACCAGCGACTCCTTCTTCCCGTTCAACCGGGGCCCGGGGAGGGCGGATTCGGCCGGGGGCTTGAGACGCAGCTTGACGGCCAGATAGTCGATGTTCCACTGCACCGTGGTGCGGTTCACCGCGGGCCAGGCGGGTTTCAGCCGCTCCACGACCTGTTCGGTGGTGGGAAGCGGAGCGTGCGGTTCGCCCCGCAGCCTCGGCTCGCAGAGCGCGGCCAGCACGAGGAAGTAGCGCTTGGTGCGGTCCAGCGGGAAGGGGAGGGCGGTGGGTTCGCCGTCGGTGCTGCCGGTGGCCTCGAGGTAGTCGTGGCGCGGAGCCCATACGTCGAAGCCCACGAGGTCGCTTCCGGCGGGGATGACGACGCGGGAGAACTCGAAGGGGACCGGGGCCTCGAGCCGGCCGGGCCCGACCTTCATGTGCTCGCCCGCGCCCTCCGGGTTCTCGACCACGTACGTCTGGCGGCCGCTGAGGTTGGTCAGCGTCCAGAACGTGGCGCTGGCCGTGATCTCCCCGGCGAAGCGGGAGACCCCGGCATGACTCATCACCAGAAACGGCGGCCGGTCGGTGTGGTCCTCACCATTGCGCCCGAAGCGCAGGGTCTCGCCCGGCTCCAGCCGGATCTGGGAGCCGGGGCCGCGGGAACCGTCGGGCACCACGATGACGCTGAACACGTACGCTCCCCCTGATCAAGGATCGGCAGCGGTCAGCAGGCTAACGAGCGCCCGATCGCACCCGCAACGCGGCGCGAGGGGCGCACCCGTGGTCTTTCGGTGCGCCCCTCGCGTATGCCGGACGGCCGGTGGCCGGGTACGGGTGGCGCCGAACGCGGAACCCAACTCCGTTCTTCTGGCCGAGAGTTGCAGTCGCACGGACCGATCGGGCCGGGTCCTCGGCGGCCGGTGCCGGGAGGGCGCGTTCAGTACTGCGGCCGATTGAACCACTCGCCCGCCTGGCGAAGGCAGCAGAAGACGAGCGTGACGATCGCGGTGGCCGCCCACAGCAGCGCGATGGCCGGGTTGCCGTTGCCGGTCACGGCGAAGAGGAACGCCAGTACGGAGACCAGGGAGTTGAGCGACGCGGCGATGATCGCGGTGATCCGTGTGCCGGCGCGCCCCTTGCCGAACATCGAGGCGGGCGCGATGTGCAGCGCGGCCAGACCGCCGAAGAGGAGGAAGAGGACGATCCCGACCCCCGCCGCCACATCGCCGAAGTCCTCGGAGCCCGGGAAGTCGTCACCCATGTTCTGGGCGGTGACACCGAAGATGAGGACGATCACGGCCGTCAACGCCCAGATCCCACCGGCGACGAACAGCAGCACGCGCGCGGCGACGACCTGGCCCGGCATCGTGCCCGGAACGCCTGGGACTCCGCCCGGATATGCGGCGTACGGAGCGCCCTGGTGGGCCTGCGGGTAGGCGTAGCCGGGCGGCGACGTCTGCTGCTGCGGGTAGCCGTAAGGCTGCTCCTGGGGCTGACCGCCGTACGGTTGGCCGCCGTACGGCTGCCCCTGCTGCTGCCCGCCGTAAGGGTTGTTGGGGTCGGGATGGCTCACGGTTCCTCCGAGCGGATGGGCGGGGACGGCGCGGCGACCCACGGAGGTCGGATGGAACCGCGGCCCGTCCCCCCGTACAGCCGCGGTACCTTGCCGGGTCATGGTCGTCGGGAGCATCGGGGTTGTCCACCCGGATCCCCCGCGGCGGCCGAAGCACCGGTCACGGTGTTCCGGCCCCGCGTCACGGGATCCCGGTCCCGGTCCCGTCCCTGTCAGTGCACCTGATGTCCCGTCACTGGGTTCTGACGACGACCGACTTCACGATCTTGTCGGCGAAGGTCTGCTTCTTCTCGTCCCACAGCGGCCAAAGGAAGCCTATGTAGCAGGCCATCCCGTCCAGGGTGTGGCACAGGCGCCGTACGAAGGCCATGCCGAAGCCGAGGGGCTGCCCGTCGGCCTCGCGCAGCACACTGATCTTCATGGCCTTCTTGCCCGGAGTCCGGCCGGTCCTGCCCTCCTTGTAGACCAGCCAGAGGCTCGCGACGATGCTGAGCAGCGCACCGATGAGGATGAGCGCGATCGCGCCGCCGGACCCGTCGGCCGTGGACTGGACGGCGCTGTCGAGGCACGCCTGGTCGTCGGGGTCGCACTTCGAGGCGGAGTCCAGGCCGTCGCCGATGATCTGCGCGTATCCGGCGATCATGAGGATCATCGGAACGAGTCCGGTGATGAGGAAGTCGACGAGGGCGGCCCCGACCCGCGTGCCCCAGGCGGCGAAGGGCGGCATGCCCGCGGGAGCGCCCGGCAGGCCGTAACCGCTGCCGCCGCCGGGGTGGGCGGGGTAGCCCTGCTGCTGCGGGAAACCGGGCTGCTGCTGCGGGAAACCGGGCTGCTGCTGGGGGTAGCCGTAGGGCTGCCCCTGCTGCGGCTCGCCGTACGGGCTGCCGGGGCCGGGCGGGTAACTCATGTGCTCCTCCGAGCGATCAACGGTCGATGCGCACCGGAAGGAGACCCATGTGCCGCGGCGCCCCCCGATTGCGACAGCTCTATCCGGCCATGCTCATGACCTGTACGGCCGCTGTCGAGCCCGTGAGGGCGGTTTGTCCTGGCATGCGGTGGTCGGTGAGACCGGATTGGTACCCGGCCCGCCTCATCCGGGAGGATGGAGGCATGACCGCCAACATTCTCGATGGCAAGGCCACTGCCGCCGCGATCAAGTCGGAACTCGTCGCCCGCGTGCAGGCGCTCACGTCCCGCGGGGTCACACCTGGCCTCGGGACTCTGCTGGTCGGCGACGATCCGGGCAGCAAGTGGTACGTGGCGGGCAAGCACCGTGACTGCGCGCAGGTGGGCATCGCCTCCATCCAGCGCGAGCTGCCGGCCACCGCGGGCCAGGACGAGATCGAGGCGGTCGTACGGGAGCTCAACGCGGACCCGGCTTGCACGGGCTACATCGTCCAACTCCCGCTCCCCAAGGGGATCGAGGTCAACCGGGTGCTCGAGCTCATCGACCCGGCCAAGGACGCCGACGGCCTGCACCCGATGAACCTCGGGCGGCTGGTGCTGAACGAGCCGGCGCCGCTGCCCTGCACCCCGAACGGCATCGTCCAACTGCTGCGCCGCCACCAGGTGGAGATCAACGGCGCCCATGTCGTGGTGATCGGCCGCGGTGTCACCGTGGGCCGCTCCATCGGGCTGCTGCTGACCCGTAAGTCGGAGAACGCGACGGTGACGCTGTGCCACACCGGCACCCGCGACCTGTCCACGCAGCTCCGGCAGGCGGACATCATCGTGGCGGCCGCGGGCTCGCCGCACATCGTGAAGCCGGAGGACGTCAAGCAGGGCGCGGCCGTGCTGGACGTGGGCGTGAGCCGGGACGAGCACGGCAAGATCGTCGGCGATGTGCACCCGGGAGTCGCGGAGGTCGCGGCCTGGGTCGCGCCGAACCCCGGCGGTGTCGGCCCGATGACCCGGGCCCTGCTGCTGCAGAATGTCGTGGAGGCGGCGGAGCGCCGGGCCGCCCCGGCGTAACCACGTCGCGGGAACCGCCGCCGGATGTCCGTACGTCCCTGTGCTGTACGTGTCCTGTGCGCCGTCCCGTGCCCCGCGTCCTTTTCGTGCGGGCGTCTTGTTCGTGCGGGCGCCCTACGGGGGCGGGGCTCCGCCATGTGATGCACATCCGGACATCCAGGGGCCCGATCCCCGGGCGGACGGCGCTACCTTCGGAACCATGCCCTCGCCGGAAGGGAAGGGATTGAGCACCCATGGCTGCTGATGCGCGAGCGAACGGCGCACCCGGGGCGCCGCGCCCCGGACGTGGTCCGGCCGCGTCGACCCGTCCCGCCGAACCGGGCGGCGGGGAGGACCGTACGGATGCCTCGGCCGCTTCCGGCGCTTCCGTTGCGTCCGTCGCCTCGGTTGCGTCCGCCGCTTCGGGCACGGCACAGGGTGACGGCGCCCGCCTCGCGGAGCGCGACGGGCGCTCCGGCGGCGAGGAGGAGATGTCCCGGCCCGCCGGAAGCCGCAGGTTTCCTCGGATCACGCGGGACACCGCGCGGCCCGAGGGCGGGGGGCGAGCCGCCCCCGGCGACGCGCCGGCGCCGGCACGCCAGTGGCCGCTGCTCGCCGTGCTCGGCGGGACCGCGGCCGGACTGCTGGTCGTCGCCGCCGACGCCGCGCGCATCGGCACGCTCATCATCGGGCTGGTGCTGATCGCGGGTGCGGTGCTGCGCCGTGTCCTGCCGTCGGTCGGCATGCTGGCGGTGCGGTCGCGGTTCACGGACATGGTCACCTACGCCACGCTCGGTGTCGTGATCGTGCTGCTGGCGATGATGATCCAGCCCGATCCGTGGCTGGAGATGCCCTGGCTGCAGGATCTGATTCGCGCCGTGGTGCGCTGACACGCGCGGCGCCGCACGCACGGCGCCACTGACGCGGACCGCCGTCGACGCGTACGGTGCCTCCGATGTGTCCGGCGCTTCCGATGCGTACGGCGCGGCGCCCGCGACGGGGAGCGTCCGAAGGCAACGGCGCCCGCCCTCTCCCCCGGGTGAGGACGGGCGCCGTTGCGTTGGGAAGGGAGCGTCGCTGCCGCGCCCCCGTGGCGCGTCCCTTCCGCACATGAGGATCTTGTGTGCGGAAGGGCGGCTCAAGGCTCACACGGGCGCTGTGGCGCGGAGGTGACCGTTCTGCCGCGGTGCTGCGGCTGTGCAACAACCATCACCGGAATGTTTCGGCTGTCCCGTTCCTGTGGCGCGTCCGGTCCCGGACGTGGTGTTCCGGCCCACATCGCAACCATTGGCCTCGAGCTGACATCCTGTGCATGGGCATCCGGACCTGGGTGCCGTTTGGGCCCAGCGCGCCAGGACCACAGACCGATTCGGGGGGAACAGGGGGAGGCCACATGCCTCGTTGGAAGGAGCTGCCCGAGGAACTCGACCCACAGGTACGGGAGTTCACCAGTCAGCTTCGCAGGCTCGTCGACCGCAGCGGTCTGTCCGTCTCCGCGGTCGCGGACCGTACCGGCTACAGCAGGACCTCGTGGGAGCGTTACCTCAACGGCAGGCTTCTGCCGCCGCAGGGTGCGATCGTCGCGCTCGCGGACGTGACCGGCACGCACAGCGGTCACCTCACCACGATGTGGGAGCTGGCGGAGAGAGCCTGGAGCCGGTCGGAAATGCGGCACGACGTGACGATGGAGGCGATCCGCGTCTCCCAGGCCCGTGCCGCATTGGGGGAATTCGGCCCGCAGCCGCCGAAGTCCGCCAAGGGCCGGAGGGCGCGGAAGGCGCAGGCTCAGGCTCAGGCGGCGAGCGCCCCCGCCCGGCCCGCCCGGACCGCCGAGTCCCCGCAGCCCGCCCGGGCCGCGCAGGACGAGCAAGCTGCGCATGCCGAACAGGCCCCTGCGGCCGCCCCGGTGGCGCAGCCGTACGGCGCCGGCCACCCGGGCCCCGCCGGGCCCGTGAACTCCGCAGGCGCGGACGGCCGGAGCGGTCACGGCGGCGGGGGCGGACGGGGTACGCGAAGGCAGGGCGCGCGCCGCGTACCGATGTTCCTGGCCGGGATCGCGGGCGCGCTGGCCGTGGTCGCCGCCGGTGTGCTGCTGCTCGGCCTCAACAAGGACGATGGGAGCGAGGCCTCCGAGCCCCGTCCCTCACCGACCGCGTCGAAGACGCCCGACCTTCCGGCCGGGGTGAAGTGCGCCGGTGCGAAGTGTGCCGGTGCCGACCCGGAGGCCATGGGCTGCGGCGGTGAGTACGCCGAGACCGTCACCGACGCGACAGTTGGCACAGCGGTCGTCGAGGTGCGCTACAGCAAGGTGTGCGGCGCGGCTTGGGCCCGGATCACCAAGGCCGCACCGGGCGACGAGGTCACCGTCACGGCCGCTCGCAGGACCGAGAGCCGTACGGCGGACGCCGATCGGGACGCGTACACCGCGATGGTCGCCGCGAAGTCCCCGAAGGCGGTGAAGGCATGCGCCAGGACGCAGGCGGGCCCGAGCGGCTGCACGGGTGCCGACGGGGCCGGGACGGGGAACGGCACCGGGACGGGACAGCCAGACGCCGGGACCGCAACCGGGGGCGGAACCGACGCGGGTACGGGGACCGACGCCGGCACGGCCGCAGACAACTGAGCACCGGGCCGCCGGCTCCGCCCAGGTCCCGACGCCCTGTGCCACCCGGCCGCCCCGTACGCGCCCCACGCGGCGATCCGCGCCGGGGCCAATCGCCGTCCGTGTCCGGATGCGGCCGGAAACCAACCTACAAAGCGGCTGAAAATCTTATGCATGGCCCTGCGGATCGAGGGCAGGCGGAACAACACCCCCCCCACGGGTGCCGCGCACCCCGGCGGCCGCTCGCTCTCCCCCCCCCTCATCCCCGCGAGCGGCCGCCCAGCACGGGGCGATAGCCTGACGGCCGGAAGTCTCTCGATACCAAGAGATCCCTAGACGGCCAGGGACACCCACCGCCAGGCAAGCAAGCAGGAGATCGCCATGACCCGCACTCCCGTCAATGTCACCGTCACCGGCGCGGCCGGCCAGATCGGCTACGCGCTGCTGTTCCGCATCGCCTCCGGTCAGCTCCTCGGCGCCGACGTGCCGGTCAAGCTGCGGCTCCTCGAGATCCCGCAGGCGGTAAAGGCCGCCGAGGGCACCGCGATGGAGCTCGACGACTGCGCTTTCCCGCTGCTTCAGGGCATCGACATCTCCGATGACCCGAACGTGGCCTTCGACGGCGCAAACATCGCTCTGCTCGTCGGCGCGCGCCCGCGCACCAAGGGCATGGAGCGCGGCGACCTGCTCGAGGCCAACGGCGGCATCTTCAAGCCGCAGGGCAAGGCCATCAATGATCACGCCGCGGATGACGTCAAGGTTCTGGTCGTCGGCAACCCGGCGAACACCAACGCGCTGATCGCCCAGTCCGCAGCCCCGGACGTACCGGCCGAGCGGTTCACCGCGATGACCCGCCTCGACCACAACCGCGCGCTTTCCCAGCTGTCGAAGAAGACGGGCGTCCCGGTCTCGGAGATCCGCCGCCTCACCATCTGGGGCAACCACTCGGCGACCCAGTACCCGGACATCTTCCACGCCGAGGTCGCGGGCAAGAACGCCGCCGAGGTCGTGAACGACGAGAAGTGGCTCGCCGAGGACTTCATCCCGACCGTCGCCAAGCGCGGCGCCGCGATCATCGAGGCCCGTGGCGCCTCCTCGGCCGCCTCCGCGGCCAACGCCGCGATCGACCACGTCCACACCTGGGTCAACGGCACCGCCGAGGGCGACTGGACCTCCATGGGCATTCCGTCGGACGGCTCGTACGGCGTCCCGGAGGGGCTGATCTCCTCCTTCCCGGTCACCACCAAGGGCGGCTCGTACGAGATCGTCCAGGGCCTGGGGATCAATGAGTTCTCGCGTACCCGCATCGACGCCTCCGTCGCGGAGCTGGCGGAGGAGCGCGAGGCGGTCCGCGGTCTCGGCCTGATCTGAGCCCGCCGCGGTGCCCGCCCGCTGCATCCGCGAGTGGGTACCCGCCAGTGGGCACCGGCCGAAACCGCGAGTCGGCCACCGGGGACGCCCCCCCGCAGCATCCGCTGCCGGGGGCGTCAGCGGTGCCGGGACCCGGCGTACGGGTTGCCGCTTGCGCGAGCGGACCGTCAGACCCTGAGCGGCCGGTCAGCGGGGCCGATCGGCGACGGCAGTACGGTGCCGCCCGTCAGGTAGCGGTCCACGGCGGCGGCCACGGAGCGCCCTTCGGCGATCGCCCAGACCACCAGCGACTGGCCGCGGCCCGCGTCCCCGGCCGCGAAGACGCCGTCCGTATCCGTGGCGAAGTGCCGGTCGCGGGCGAGGTTCCCGCGGACGTCGAGGGCGAGGGAGAGCTGGTCCACCAGGCCGCTGTCCCGTTCGGGCCCGGAGAAGCCCAGCGCGAGGAGCACGAGCTGCGCCGGGATCACCTCCTCGGTGCCGGGCACGGGATGCCGGTGCACCGGCTCGACCTCGGAGAGGTGCAACGCCCGTACGCCGCCGTGGTCGTCGCCGTCGAAGCGCAGCGTGGCCGAGGAGAAGATCCGCGGGTCGTGGCCGGACTCCGCCCTGGCCTCCTCGTGGGCGTGGGAGATCCGGTAGACCTTCGGATAGGTGGGCCAGGGCTCGTCCTCGCGCCGGCCCGCCTCCGGCTCCGGGTTGATGTCGAGCTGGGTCACGGACGCGGCGTCCTGCCGGATGGCGGTGCCCAGGCAATCCGACGCCGTGTCGCCGCCGCCGATGATCACGACGTCCTTGCCATCAGCGGTGAGGGGCGGCTCTTCGTAGTCGCCCTCCCGCACCCGGTTGGCCAGCGTCAGGTAGTCCATCGCCTGGTGGATGCCGCGCAACTGGCGACCCGGCACCGCCAGCTCCCGCCAGGCCGTGGCGCCGACGGCGAGGATCATCGCGTCGTAGCGCGCACGCAGCTCCGCGGCGTCGATGTCGTGGCCCACGGCCACGCCGGGGCGGAACTTGGTCCCCTCGGCCTCCATCTGCTCGATGCGCCGGTCGATGTGGCGCTTCTCCATCTTGAATTCCGGAATGCCGTAGCGGAGCAGCCCGCCGATACGGTCCTCGCGCTCGTAGACGGCGACCGTGTGCCCGACGCGGGTGAGCTGCTGCGCGGCCGCGAGCCCGGCGGGCCCGGACCCTATGACGGCGACGGTCCTGCCGCTGAGCCGTTCCGGCGGCTGCGGGGGCGCATGGCCGAGCTCCCATGCCTGGTCGGCGATGGTGGATTCGATGTCCTTGATCGTCACCGGGTCGGAGTTGATCGCGAGCACGCAGGCGTCCTCGCACGGGGCGGGGCACAGGCGGCCGGTGAACTCGGGGAAGTTGTTGGTGGCGTGTAGGCGCTCGGAGGCGGCACGCCAGTCCTCGAGCGAGGCGTACTCGTTCCACTCGGGGATGAGGTTGCCCAGCGGGCACCCGCTGTGACAGAACGGAACGCCGCAGTCCATGCACCGGCTCGCCTGCTTCGTGACCAGCGGGAGCAGCTCTTGACCTGCGTAGACCTCATGCCAGTCGGCCACGCGCTCCTCGGTGGGCCGGCGCGGCCTGGCGGCGCGTGAGGTTTTGAGGAAGCCCTTGGGGTCGACCATGTGCTGCTCCGTCGCTTGCAGCATCGGACCACGGCGTTCCGGCCACTCTACGCCTGCTTTGTCCCCCTTTCACTAGGTCCGCAGCGGATCCTGATTCCTCCCGGACCGCGGTGCGCGGGATCCGCCCCGGGCGCTGACATGGCCACACCGCCCAAGCCCGTACGGGATGCCGCGGGAACCAACTCCCCGTGCCCACCGGCCGGTCGGCCACACGCGGGTACGCCGCTGGTCGCGGGACAACGGATGCAGTGCATGGCCGGTTGCCCCCGCCGGTTCCTTCGGTGCGGACCGGCTCGCGCTCGTGCACCGGCTTCCCGTACCGGACCGGCTCGCGCTCGTGCACCGGCTTCCCGTACCGGACCGGCTCGCGCTCGTGCACCGGTTTCCCGTACCGGACCGGTGCCCAACTCCCGCGCGCCCTCGCGCATATGGCGGCCGCCCTGTCGGTGGGCGAGGCGGCCGTCCGCTCCATGGAGCCGGGAATCCGCTCGGCTGTCGCGGGCAGTCCACCGCCCCCGCCCGGAGCGTCCTCACAGTGACGGTGCGCGAGTACGGCCGCGTACAGCAAGGCCAGCAGCACGGCGGCGAGGGTGCGACGGCGAGGGCGCGGCGGGCACGACCCGCACATCCGGTTCGCCCGGTCAGGTACGCAGAGGTCGCAAGCGGCGTGGGCAAGGCCCTGGAAAGGCCGATCCCGACCACGCGGCCGCGGCTGCGCGGACAGATGGCGGTGCCGCACGATCGCCTTGGGGCGGGCGCGACCGTCCCGAACGGCCTCCAGTCAGCCGCCGGGAATCTGGGATTCCCGGCGGATTCCCTTCCCGGCGACGTGAAATGGGTCACTGAGCGTGAAAACTTGCGCATGCCTCTGCCACTACTGGGGAGGGGTCCCGGTTGCTGGTTCGACCCCCGGTCGACCAGCTATGAACATGACATGCAGGGGAAGGCAGAAACAACCGTGCCGGCTACCGAGAGTATCCATATCGACGGCGTGTGGCGTCCGGCCGCATCCGGGGCCACCCGCGAGGTCCTCGACCCCGCCGACGCCAAGACTTTGGCCCTTGTCGCCGAGGGTGGACGCGAGGACACCGACGCCGCGGTCGCCGCGGCGCGCCGCGCCTTCGACTCCGGTCCCTGGCCGCACACGCCCGTCGCCGAGCGCGCCGCGCTGCTGCGCCGTGTCGCCGAGCTGCTGCAGCGGGACCGCGAGGAGATCGCGCTCACCGAGAGCCGGGACACCGGCAAGACCCTGGAGGAGGGTCGGGTCGACGTCGACGACGTGACCAATGCCTTCCGCTACTTCGCAGACCTTGTGATGAACGAGAGCGGCGGCCGGGTCGTCGACGCCGGCAGCGAGACGGTGCACAGCGTCGTCGTCCACGAGCCCGTCGGCGTCTGCGCGATGATCACGCCCTGGAACTACCCGCTGCTCCAGGCGAGCTGGAAGGTCGCCCCCGCGCTCGCCGCGGGCAACACCTTCGTCATCAAGCCCAGCGAGATCACTCCGCTCTCGACCGTCCACCTGGTCGAGCTGCTCACCGAGGCGGGTCTCCCGGCCGGGGTGGCCAACATCGTCACCGGCGCGGGCAACCCCGTCGGCGCCCGGCTCTCCGAGCACCCCGACGTGGACCTGGTCTCCTTCACCGGAGGGCTCGCCAGCGGCACCAAGGTCATGCAGGCGGCCGCGCCGACCGTGAAGAAGGTCGCCCTGGAGCTGGGCGGCAAGAACCCCAACGTCGTGTTCGCGGATGCCTGCGCCACCGAGGAGGGCTTCGACACCGCCGTCGACCAGGCGCTGAACGCCGCCTTCATCCACAGCGGCCAGGTCTGCTCGGCCGGTGCCCGGCTCATCATCGAGGAGTCGGTGCGCGACCGCTTCGTCGCCGAACTGGCGCGGCGGGCCGAGAAGATCAAGCTGGGCCGCGGCACCGAGGACGGCGTCGAGTGCGGCCCGCTGGTCTCCGCCCAGCAGCTGGAGAAGGTCGAGGCGTACGTCGCCTCGGCCCGGGACGAGGGCGCCGTCGTGCGCTGCGGCGGCCGTCGCCCCGAGCCCTCCGGCGTACGGCCCGCGGCGGGCTACTTCTACCCGCCCACGATCCTCGACTACTGCCACGGCGAGATGCGTGTGGTCCGCGAGGAGACCTTCGGGCCGATCCTCACCGTGGAGACCTTCCACACCGAGGACGACGCGGTCGCCCTGGCCAACGACACCGAGTACGGGCTCGCGGGCGCCGTGTGGACCTCCGACGCCGGCCGCGCCCGGCGCATGGCACGCCGCCTGCGCCACGGCACGGTGTGGATCAACGACTACCACCCCTACCTCCCGCAGGCCGAGTGGGGCGGGTTCGGCAAGTCCGGCATCGGCCGGGAGCTGGGCCCCACCGGTCTCGACGAGTACCGCGAGGCCAAGCACGTCTACCAGAACCTCGATCCGCGGCCCGTCCGCTGGTTCGCGGGCTGACGCCCGCACTCACGGGCGCGGGCCGAAGCCCGTACCCGCCCTCGCGGGACCACGCACACGCACGCACCTTGCAAGGAGCAGTACCCACCATGCCCCCCTCCCTTGAGACCGAGGCAGCCGACTACGTCGTCGTCGGCGGCGGCACCGCAGGTTCGGTGATCGCCTCCCGCCTCACCGAGGATCCGGACGTCACGGTCACCGTCATCGAAGGCGGCCCGACCGACATCGACCGGCCCGACGTGCTCACCCTCCGCCGCTGGCTCGGCCTGCTCGGCGGAGATCTGGACTACGACTACCCGACGGTGCCCCAGCCCCGCGGGAACTCCCACATCCGGCACAGCCGGGCCCGTGTGCTGGGCGGCTGCTCCTCGCACAACACTCTGATCAGCTTCAAGCCGCTGCCGTCCGACTGGGACGAGTGGGCGGAGGCCGGCGCCGAGGGCTGGGATTCGGCGTCCATGGACCCGTACTTCGACCGGTTGCGCAACAACATCGTGGCCGTCGACGAGCTGGACCGGAACGCCATCGCCCGGGACTTCGTCGACGCTGCCCAGGCCGCGCTCGGCGTGCCGCGCGTCGAGGGCTTCAACAAGAAGCCGTTCCACGAGGGCGTCGGCTTCTTCGACCTGGCCTACCACCCGGAGAGCAACAAGCGTTCCTCGGCCTCCGTCGCCTACCTTCACCCGCACATCGAGGCCGGCGACCGCCCGAACCTCCGCATCCTGCTGGAGACCTGGGCGTACAGGCTGGAGCTGGAGGGCACCCGCGCCACCGGCGTCCACATCCGTACCAACGACGGCGAGGAGCGCCTCGTCCGGGCCAGGCGTGAAGTGATCGTCTGCGCGGGCGCGGTGGACACCCCCCGGCTGCTGATGCACTCCGGCATCGGGCCGAAGAGGGACCTGGAAGCGCTGGGCATCGCCGCGGCGCACGACCTTCCGGGCGTCGGCGAGAACCTGCTCGACCACCCCGAATCGGTCATCGTGTGGGAGACCAACGGGCCCATCCCGGAGAACTCGGCGATGGATTCCGACGCCGGGCTCTTCGTCCGGCGGGACCCGGCGTCCGACGGCCCGGACCTGATGTTCCACTTCTACCAGATCCCGTTCACCGACAACCCCGAGCGCCTCGGCTACGAGAAGCCCGAGCACGGGGTGTCGATGACGCCGAACATCCCCAAGCCCCGCAGCCGCGGCCGCCTCTACCTCACCAGCGCCGATCCGGCCGTCAAACCCGCCCTCGACTTCCGCTACTTCACGGACGAGGACGACTACGACGGCAACACCCTCGTCGACGGCATCAAGATCGCCCGGGAGATCGCGAAGACCGAACCGCTGGCCGGATGGCTGGGGCGCGAGGTCTGCCCCGGCCCCGAGGTCACCTCCGACGAGGAGATCAGCGCGTACGCACGCCATGTCGCGCACACCGTCTACCATCCGGCGGGCACCTGCCGCATCGGCGCGGCAGACGACGAACTCGCCGTTGTGGACCCCGAGTTGAGGATCCGCGGGCTGGAGGGGATCCGGATCGCCGACGCGTCCGTGTTCCCCACCATCCCCGCAGTGAACCCCATGATCGGCGTCCTGATGGTGGGGGAGAAGTGCGCTGAACTGCTCGCATCAGGCCCGAAAGATGAAGGTGATGTCCGATGACGGCAACCGGTAGAACCGACTCCGGGGCGACGGGCGCGTCGCGCCCGCGCGAGGAAGCGGCTGAGAAGACGGCGCTGGGGCAGGCTCCCGTCTTTTCCGTCCGCAACCTGTGGAAGGTCTTCGGACCCAAGGCGGACCGCATACCCGGCGGCCCGCACGCCTCCCTGCCCGCCGACGAACTGCGCCGCCGCACCGGCTGCACCGCGGCCGTACGCGACGTCTCCTTCGACGTCCGCAAGGGCGAGGTCTTCGTCGTCATGGGCCTGTCCGGCTCCGGCAAGTCCACACTGGTGCGCTGTCTGACCCGGCTCATCGAGCCGACCAGCGGCAGCGTGTCCATCGACGGAGAGGACGTGCTCGGCATGGACCGCCGCCGGCTGCGACAACTGCGCCGCCATCGCGCCGCGATGGTTTTCCAGCACTTCGGCCTGCTGCCGCACCGCTCCGTCCTCGACAACGTCGCGTACGGCCTGGAGATCCAGGGCGTGGGCAGGGCCGTACGCCGCGCCCGCGCAGCCGAGATGGTGGCCAAGGTCGGTCTGGAGGGCCTGGAGTCCCGCCGCCCCGGCCAGCTCTCCGGCGGTCAGCAGCAGCGTGTGGGCCTCGCCCGGGCGCTCGCCGTCGACCCCGAAGTGCTGCTCTTCGACGAGCCGTTCAGCGCCCTCGACCCGCTCATCCGCCGCGACATGCAGCAGGAGGTCATCCGGCTGCACCGCGAGGAGGGCCGGACGATGATCTTCATCACCCATGACCTCAGCGAGGCCCTGCGCCTCGGCGACCGCATCGCCCTGATGCGCGACGGGCAGATCGTGCAGCTCGGCACGCCCGAGGAGATCGTCGGGTCCCCGGCCGACGACTACGTGCGCGAGTTCGTCCGGGACGTCGCCCGCGAGCAGGTCATCACCGTCCGCTCCGCGATGCGCCCCGCCGACGTCGGCGAGTCCGAGACCGGACCGGCCATCGCGCCGAGCGCGACCGTCTCCGAGGCCATCGAGGCGGTCGCCCGGTCCGGCGACGCGGCGGCCCGCGTCATGTCCGACGGCAAGCTGCTCGGCGTCGTCGACCATGAATGCCTGCTCGGCGTCGTGGCCGGCACCGAGGGCCCCGACGGTCCGCAGGACCCGGGCCCGGAGCCGAAGGGTGCGAAGGCCGCGAAGGACGCCGAGGGCGAGGAGGTCGCCGCATGACGCTCCCCAGCCCCACCAGTGCGAGCAGCCCCACCCGTGTGAGCAGCCCCACCCGTGTGAGCAGCCCCACCCTTGCGAGGGGGCGCGGATGAGTGCCGCCACCTCCGTCGGCACCGCCGACACCCCCCCTACGTTCCCGCTGCGCTCGGCGGCCCGCTACCGCACGCTCGGCAAGCTGTTGCTTCTCGCCGTCGCCGCGGCAGTACTGGTCCCGCTCGCCGACGCCCAGTGGTCCAGCGGTAGTTGGCCCGGCGCGCTGACCGTGGACGTGTCCGAGCCGCTCGGCACGGCCAGCGACTGGATCATTGACAACCGCGACAGACACCCGCTGTTCCTGTATTTCTTCGGGCACATCAGCAACGCCATCGTGCTGTCCGTGCGAGCGGTCTACCTCGTGCTGCTCGCCCTCGGCTGGGGCGGTGTCGCGGCGCTCGCGGGCCTGATCGCCTGGCGCGTGGCAGGGCTCCGGCTCGCGCTGACCTCCGCCGTCTCCATGGCGCTGTGCGGGGTGCTCGGCATGTGGGTGCCCACGATGCAGACGCTCGCCCTGATGGTGGTGGCGGTCCTCGCCTCCGTCGTCCTGGGCGGGCTGCTCGGTCTTGCGGCCGGGTTGTCCGACCGTACGTACCGCGCACTGCGGCCCGTGCTCGACACGATGCAGGTGCTGCCCGCGTTCGCGTACCTGCTGCCCGTTGTGCTGGTCTTCGGCATCGGGGTGCCCGCCGCGGTCCTGGCCACCGTCGTCTACGCGGCGCCGCCCATGACCCGGCTCACCGCGCTCGGCCTGCGGAACGCCGACGGCGGTGTCATGGAGGCCGTCGCCTCGCTCGGCGCGACCGGCAGGCAGCGGCTGCTGACGGCCCGGCTTCCGCTGGCCCGAAAGGAGTTGCTGCTCGGCGTCAACCAGACGATCATGATGGCGCTCTCCATGGCCGTCATCGCCTCGATGATCGGCGCGGGCGGTCTCGGTGACCGCGTCTACCAGGCGCTGTCCTCGGTCGACGTCGGCGCCGCGCTCGCTGCCGGCGTCCCGATCGTGCTGCTCGCCGTCGTATTGGACCGGGTGACCGGCGCCGCGGGCGAGAAGCTCGGCGCCGAGCCGACCGGACCCGCCGCCCTGCGCGGATGGCGCGGCTGGGGCCTGGCCGCCGTCGCAGCCGCTGCCGTGGCGCTGGCCGGACGGCTGACGAACTCCCTGAGCTGGCCGGAGAGCTGGACGTACGCCATCGCCGAGCCGGTCAACACCGCCAAGGACTGGATGGTCGACCACCTCTACACCGGTGTGCCCGTCGTCGGTGGAACCGCCGACTGGGCCGCCCACTTCACCCGCTGGGTGCTCGACCCGGTGCGCGGCGGGCTGCTCGGCCTGCCCTGGTGGGGTGTACTGCTCATCGTCGCCGCGCTTGCCTGGGCCATCGGCACCTGGCGGACCGCGCTCACCGCGGTCGCGTCGATGGCCGCGATCGGAGTCCTCGGGGTGTGGAAGCCGTCGATGGACACGCTCTCGCAGGTCCTCGCGGCTGTCGCCGTGACGCTGCTGCTCGGCTTCCTCATCGGGATCGCCGCGGCACGCAGCCCCCGGCTGGAACGCATGCTGCGGCCGGTGCTGGACGTCTTCCAGACGATGCCGCAGTTCGTCTATCTCATCCCGGTGGTCGCGTTGTTCGCGGTCGGCCGTGCGCCCGCCGTCGCCGCGGCGGTCGTCTACGCGCTGCCCGCCGTCGTACGGATCACCACCCAGGGCCTGAAGCAGGTCGACCCGGCGGCGCTGGAGTCCGCGCGCTCGATGGGCGCCGGCGCCGTCCAGCAACTGCGCCAGGTCCAGCTTCCGCTGGCCCGCCCGGCGCTGCTGCTCGCCGTCAACCAGGGCGTCGTCCTGGTCCTCGCCGTCGTCATCATCGGCGGCCTGGTCGGCGGTGGCGCGCTCGGCTACGACGTCGTGGCGGGTCTGGCACGCGGCGACCTGGCGACCGGACTGGTCGCGGGTGCGGCGATCGTCTGCCTCGGGCTGGTGCTCGACCGGGTAACCCAGCCCACGGCCCGCCGCGAGCGGAAGGAGCGCTGACATGGTGCGCATACGGATCCCGCGCCTGCGCGGGCGGGTGCCCGCCGTCCTCTCGGCCGCCGCACTGCTCGCGGCGACCGGCTGCGGCGCTGCCGACATGACCAAGCAGACCTCGCCGTTCGCGAACGCGCAGAGCGCCAGGACGGTCAACCTCTCGGTGCAGTCCTGGGTCGGCGCGCAGGCGAACGTCGCGGTCGCGCAATACCTGCTGGAGCACGAACTCGGCTACCGCGTCGACACCGTGCAGGTCGACGAGATCCCGGCCTGGGACGCGCTCAGCCAGGGCCGCGTGGACGCGATCATGGAGGACTGGGGCCACCCGGACCAGGAAAAGCGGTACATCGAGGACAAGAAGACGATCGCCCGCGGCGGCGACCTCGGCGTGACCGGCCACATCGGCTGGTTCGTGCCGAAGTACTTCGCGGAGAAGCACCCCGATGTGACGAACTGGAAGAACCTCGACAAGTACGCGGACCAGCTGCGTACGGCCGAGAGCGGAGGCAAGGGCCAGCTCCTGGACGGCTCGCCCTCGTACATCACCAACGACAAGGCGCTGGTGAAGAACCTGAACCTGGACTACCAGGTGGTGTTCGCGGGTTCGGAGGCGGCTCAGATCACCCAGATCAAGCAGTTCGCCAAGCAGAAGAAGCCGTTCCTCACCTACTGGTACGAGCCGCAGTGGCTGTTCAACCAGGTGCCGATGGTCGAGGTGAACCTGCCGAAGTACACGGACGCGTGCGCCGAGAAGGGAACGAAGGACCCCGAGTCCATCGACTGCGCGTATCCGACGACGCCGCTCCAGAAGTTCCTCAACGCGGACTTCGCGAAGAAGGGCGGCAAGGCCGCCACCTTCCTGAAGAAGTTCCAGTGGACCAAGGAGCACCAGAACGAGGTCTCCGAGATGATCGCCGCGGACAAGCTGTCGCCCCAGGAGGCGGCGGAGCGGTGGGTCAAGGAGAACCCGGACGTCTGGCAGGCGTGGATGCCCTGATGGCCCCCGTCACCCGCGCCTGACACCGGATTTCGCGCCGGCTTCGGCGGCGGCCGCGACCTGCCCCGTCTCCCCTGCCCGCTCGGCGAGGGGATGGCGGGGCAGGCGCGCTCGTACGGCGCCGCCCTGCTGCCCTGCTGCCCTGCTGCCCGGCCGCCCGTCCGCCCGTCCGCCCGTCCGCCCGTCCGCCCGGCCGCCCGGCGTGGGAGAGGCGGGGCGCGCGTTCGTGCATGGCCGCTGCGGGCCTCATGGCTAGCATGTCCGCGATGTCTGTCATGTTCTTGGTGCCCGGTGCGTCTGCCGTGGTCGCGATGGCGGCCGTGATCGATGTGGCCGACCGGGCCACCGTGGTCGACGGGGGCGACCGGGCCACCGTTGTCGACCGGGCCAACGGGGGCGACTGGGCCGACCTGGCCCCGGTGGTCGACGGGGGCGAGGGGGCCACCGTTGTCGATCTGGCCACCGTGGTCGACGGGGCGAACCGGGCCACCGTGGTCGACGTGCCCTCGCGGTTCGGTGCCGCGTGTGCAGTGTGCGGCTGATGGGCCAGGGCCGCACCGAGCAGCCGCCCTCCCCGGGCGACCGGCCGTCCGCCCTCCAGCCCGGCCGTGCCCGTCTCATCGCCCTCGTGCGATCGGCCGCGGTGGCCACGCCGATGGCCGCCGGAGCCGGGACCGGCCACCTCGGCCCTGGGCTCGCCTGCTCGTTCGGCGCCTATCTGACGCTGGCCGCCTTCTCCTCGCTGACCTCCAGACCACCGCTCACCGACCTTCTCTCCGGGGGAGTGCTGCTGAGCCTCGCCGCGGCGGCGGGCGCCGCGGCGGCGGACGAAGCCGCAGCCGTCGTCGCCGGGGCTGCCCTCGTCGCCACGCTCCAGGGGCTGCTCGACGTCGCGGGCGGTCCGCTCAGGATGGCGGCTGCGATGTCGGCCCTGGCCTTTCTGCTGGCCGGCGTCAACCTCGCCCAGGGCGTGCCCTGGTGGGTCTACGCGGGCCAGTTCGCGGCCGGGACGCTGTGGCAGGCGCTGGTGGTGACCGCCACCGGCCGCAGGTTCACGGGACCGGGGCCGCTCACGAGCCTGCGGCGCACCTGCCAACGGCTGCGGAGCGGGGCGCCGTTCGCCGCCACCCTCGCCTTCACCGGTGCCCTCGCCACGGGAACGGCCTGGCAGATCCCCCTCTCCCACGCCGTATGGCTGGCCAGTTCGGCACTGCGGGTGGCCAAACCCGCGGCCCAGGCCACGCATGCGCGTGCGAAGGCGCGGGTGCTGGGAACCCTCGGCGGCGGAGCCGTCGCTGCCCTTCTCCTGACCCCGCGGGTCCCCGCCCTGCTCCTCGCCCTCCTCGTGGCGGTCACCATCTGGTTCATACAGCTGGTCACCGCCGCCCGCTACGGATGGTGGACGTTCTGCCTCACCATCGTGGCGCTGCTCTTCGGCATGCAACACGGGGAGGGCGACTGGGCGCTCGCGGCGACGCGCATCGCCCTGACGCTCGGCGGTGTGGCGCTCGCGCTGGCGGTGCTTGCGGCCGGGCGCCGGCTGACGGCGGTGGTACGGGGGCGTGCGGGCTGAATGCCGGGAGCTCGCCGACGTGCAGTCCCCGGCCCCGTAATCGCCCGTAACCGCCCGGCTTTCGTACTCGCCCGGCCGGTACGCCCCTGCGCCGATGCACGTCTCCGGCGGGCCGGGGCCCCCGTCGGGCCGGGACCCGCGCTGGACCGGGACCCGCGTCGGCCCGGGGCCCCGTCGGCGCACCGGACCGACCGGCTCGCCCCGGCCCGCCCCCCCCGTACGGCATCGACGCGCTGTCCAAGGGGTCAGGAGGTGGCTGCCAACTCCCCCGCGAGGAATTGGATTTCTCCCGCGATCCGCTGCTGCAGACCACCGCCGAAGGTGATCCGGGTGGCTCCGAGGGCACCCATTTCGCGCGGTGACGGCCGCCCTGTCGATGTCGCCAGGGCGTTGATCGGCCCGCCGATGCCCGCCGCCACCTCCGGCAGCAGATCGCGCGGTGCGAGGATCGGGTACACGCAGTCCGCACCCGCCTCCCGGTAGAGCCGTCCCCGCTCGATCGCCGCCCCCGCGTCGGGTGTGCCGCGCAGGAACGTGTCGATCCGTGCGTTGATGACGAGCCGGTCGCCCGCCGCGGCGCGGACTTCCGCGAGCCGGTCGGCGTGCCGGTGCGGGTCCTTGAGCTGCTCCGTGGCCGGATCGGAGTCCTCCAGATTGCAGCCGGCGGCGCCCGCCTCCAGAAGCCGTTCGACGAGTTCGGCGGGGGCGAGCCCGTAGCCGTCCTCGATGTCCGCGGAGACCGGGACGTCGACGGCCCGGACGATCCGCGCGATCGCGGCGAACATCTCGTCGGGCGGCGTGCGGCCGCCGTCCTCGTACCCCAGCGTCGCCGCTACCCCCGCGCTCGGCGTCGCCAGGGCCGGGAAGCCCGCGTCAGCGAACGCGCGGGCGCTCACCGCGTCCCAGGGGCCGGGAAGGATGAGCGGGTCGTTCGCCTCCCGGCCGTGATGCAGAGCGCGGAGCACCGCTGCGGCGGTCATACGAGGGCCTTCTTCGACTCGTCGGGCCGGTAGGTGCCCGGAACGGAACGTGTCGTCACGGCGATCCGGTTCCAGGCGTTGATGGTGAGGATCAGGCCGATGAGATGGGCGAGTTCGGTCTCGTCGAAGTGCTCGGCCGCGCGGGCGTAGACCTCGTCGGGAACGAAGCCGTCGGTCAGCACGGTGACGGCCTCGGTAAGGGCGAGGGCCGCCCGCTCCCGCTCGGTGTAGTAGCCGGGCGCCTCCTCCCAGGCGGCGAGGAGGTGGATACGGTCCTCGCGCTCGCCCATCGCACGCGCATCCTTGGTGTGCATGTCCAGGCAGAAGGCACAGTGGTTGATCTGCGACGCGCGGATCTTCACCAGCTCGGCGAGGGCCGGGTCGACACCGTTCGAGGCGGCCGCGTCGAGCCGGACCATGGCCTTGTAGACGTCGGGGGCGAGTTTCGCGAGATGCATCCGCGGGGCGTGGGGGCGGGTGGTGTCGTTGATCGTCATGCCCTCACCCTAGGGATCGATTGCCCCATGGATATGGTCCACTTCCATGGAGAAAACGTGGGCCACTTTCGGTAGCGACCTGCATCTCGACCTTCCGGCGGCCGGTACGACGGGCGTACGGGCGGCGCTCATCGGCGCGCTGCGGGACGCGGTCCGCACCGGGCGGCTGGCCCCCGGAACGCGTCTGCCCTCCTCCCGCTCGCTCGCCTCGGATCTGGGGCTGGCCCGCAACACGGTCGCCGACGCGTACGCCGAACTCGTCGCCGAGGGCTGGCTCACGGCACGGCAGGGCTCCGGCACGCGGGTGGCGCAATGGGCGACAGGTGCCGCACCGGCCTCGTGTACGGCGTCGGTGTCGGCCTCGCGTACGGCGTCGGTGTCGGCCTCGTGTGCGGCGTCGGTGTCGGCCTCGCGTACGGCCCCAGGGGATCCGGTGTTTTCCAGCGCCGCCGCGCAGGGGCCCCGCACCGCAACTCCCGGCCGCGGCCGGGAGTCCGTCATGCCTCCGCACAGTGGCGCGCCGACCCCGGGGACCGGCCCGACCGCGGCACCGGCCCACCGCGCGCCCGCCGCCCACAACCTCTTCCCCGGCTCGCCCGACCCCGGCTCCTTCCCCGCACCGCCTGGCTCGCCGCCGCGCGCCGGGCCCTGCAGGCCGCGCCCCGAACGGCCTTCGGATACGGCGACCCGCGCGGCCGACCCGAACTGCGCGAGGCCCTCGCCGGCTATCTCGCCCGGGCGCGCGGCGTCCTGACCGACCCCGAACGGATCGTCGTCTGCTGCGGATTCGTGCACGGCCTGCGCCTGCTCGCCGAGGTGCTGCGACGGTCGGGCACGCGCCGGGTGGCCGTCGAGGGCTACGGGCTCGACGTCCACCGCCGCATCATCACCGGGGCCGGACTCCGTACGCCCCCACTGACCGTGGACGAACGCGGCGCGAATACGGGCGAGTTGGCGGGACTGGCGGGGACGGGGGCGGTCCTGCTCACACCCGCCCACCAGTTCCCCACCGGAGTGCCCCTGCACCCCGAGCGCAGGGCCGCCGTCGTCGACTGGGCGCGCCGGACCGGCGGACTGGTCGTCGAGGACGACTACGGCGGTGAGTTCCGCTACGACCGGCAGCCGGTCGGCGCGCTCCAGGGCCTGGACCCGGAGCACGTCGTCCATGTCGGAACCGCGAGCAAGAGCCTCGGCCCCGGCCTGCGGCTGGGATGGATGGCCCTGCCGGAACACCTCGTCGGGCCGGTCGCGGAGGCGAAGGGCGGCGTCGAGTGGCAGGCGAGTGCGATCGACCAGCTCACGCTGGCGGATTTCATCGCATCCGGAGCGTTTGACCGGCATCTGCGGGAGATGCGGCTGCGCTACCGGCGCCGCCGCGACCAGTTGGTGACCGCTCTCGCGGAACGCACCCCGCACATCCGGGTCACCGGCATCGCGGCCGGCCTCCACGCCGTACTCGAACTCCCGGAGGGGACGGAGCGCTCCGTCGTCGGCGGCGCGGCGGCCTGGCACGGCCTGGCCCTCGACGGGCTCGCCCGCTACCGGCACGAGGACATGAAGGAGGTGGAGGTGAAGGACGTGGAGGAGCTGAAGGACGCGAAAACGGGCGGGGGAGGGGCGGGCGGTGACGAGACCGGCCGCGGCAGGGCGGGGACGATCACCGATGCCCTCGTCGTCGGCTACGGCACGCCGCCGGAGCACGCCTTCTCGGCGGCGCTCGATGCCCTGTGCGACGCGCTGCCCTGAACGCCCCGGGACCGGTCCGGCGTGGACCCCGTCGCGTCGCAGCGTCCACCCGCCCCTGGTACCGCCCCCCGCCAGGGTTTACTCCGCTCTCCGCTGTACGGCCGTCCGCTGCGTTGCCGGATCAGCCGAGTGGGCCCGACAACGCGGCCGATCCGGTGTCTGCATCCGACCGCACCAGGACTCCTCGCCACCGGACAAACCTTGGCGGGGGCGGCACTAGGATGACCAACGCTCAACTGGACATGAACACGACGGGGTTGAAAGGAACGATGACGGACACCCGGCGCAGGCCGCGCTCCGGCACGGTGATACTCGGCGGCATGGGCGCCCTCGCGGCGGCGCTGACCGCGTGCGGTTCGGAGCCCGACAAGCGGTGCGTGGACCGGGACAGCTACCAACTCACCGAAGTCTAACGGGTCGTGGACTCGGACGACTGCAAGAACGGCGGCAGCAGCCTGAAGAGCGGCCGGATCATCAAGGGCAAGGGCAAGGGCAAGGGCAAGGGGAAGGGGAAGGGGAAGGGGAAGGGGAAGGGGAAGGGGAAGGGCAGGAGCAAGAGCAAGAGCACCAGCCGTACGACCCTCACCGGAGACGCCGCCTGGTACTACGGCGGTGAGGAGGAGAAGGGCTGGGTGCAGGGCGGCTCGTTCTCCAAGGACTCCCAGGGGACCGGCAGTTCGGGCGGTTCGGGCGGCGGCTCGTACGACGACTCGGACGTGCCCCGCGGCGGCTTCGGCAAGGGTCACGGCGGCAGCGGCGGCGGCTGATCCCCCTCATGCGGCGTCACACCATCGCCCCACGTCCCGACTGGCAGCCAATCGTCGAGGAACAGGGGCTCATCTATCCGCTCACCCGCTACCCGGACAACTCGCTGCGCCCCCACTGCGACGAGAGCGCGTACTACACGTTCTCTCTTCCCGAGGTCGAGGCACTGGAGGAGGTCGTCGAGGCACTGCACTCCATGTGCCTGGCCGCGGCCGCGCACATCGTGGAGGCCGACCGCCTCACCGAACTGGCATCGACGATCCGCGGCTGGCCGCGCTCGTGGCCGAGTCCTGGCGGCGCCGGGACGAACAGCCCAGCATCTACGGCCGGTTCGACCTGCGCTACGACGGCAGCGGCCCGGCGAAGATGCTCGAGTACAACGCCGACACCCCCACCTCGCTGGTGGAGGCCGCCGGCCCGCAGTGGTTCTGGATGGAGGACCGCTTCCCCGGTGCCGACCAGTGGAACTCCCTGCACGAGCGGCTCGTCGCCGCCTGGAAGCGGCAGGCCGCGCTGCTCCCACCGGCGCCCCGTGCACTTCGCGCACTCGGCGGGTGACGAGCTCGGCGAGGACCTGATGACCGTCGCGTATCTGCGGGAGACCGCGAACAGGCCGGCCTGGAGACCGAGTCGATCTCGATGGAGGACATCGGCCGGGGACCGGCTCTCCGGCCGCTTCGTGGATCTGCGGATGCGGTTCATCCGAAGCTGCTTCAAGCTCTATCCGTGGGAGTGGCTGGTCACCGACGAGTTCGGCCCGGACGTCCTGGGCACCCTGGACAATAGCGGCGGCGCCGGCAGCACCCGATCGAGCCCGCCTGGAAGATGCTGCTCTCCAACAAGGCGCTGCTGGCGTGGTGTGGGAGCTCTACCCGGGACACCCGAACCTGCTCCCCGCATACCTGGACGGGCCACGGGAACTCGCGGACACCACGGGGTACGCCGCCAAGCCTCTGCTGGGCCGGGAGGGCGCCGGGATCACGCTGCACGAGCCGGGCGCGGCTCCCGTCGTACGGGACGAGCCCTGCTGCTACCAGGAGTTGGCCCCGCTCCCCGACCTCACGGCGGCGGGGAACGGCAGCGCCGAGGGTGCGCTGGGGGCGTCGTGTGTGCCGGGGGCGGGGCCGGGGGCGCCGGACGTGCGGTTCGCGTCGGATGTGCGGTCCGCGCCGGGCGTGCGGTTCGCGCCGGATGTGCGGTTCGCATCGGATGTGCGGTTCGCGTCGGGCGTGCAGTCCGCGCCGGATGTGCGGTCCGCGTCGGCCGGTGGTGAGAAGCCCGGGCCGGGCGGGGGCCCGACGGGCGCCGGCCCAGCGGGCGGCCGGGGCGAGGGCTCGGGCCGCCCGGGCCGGGGCGACGGCTCGGCCGACGGGAACCACGTGGTGCTCGGCGCCTGGGTCGTCGAGGGCGAGGCGGCGGGCCTCGGCATCCGCGAGAAGGCGGGGCCGGTCACCGACGAGTTCGCTCGCTTCCTCCCGCACGTCATCCTCTGAGGTGTCTCCATTTCCCTTGTGGTCTTTGCGTGTTCACCGTCTGCTCCTACGGTTCGAGAGTTTGTCCGAACCCGAGGAGAGCTGTGACGCCCACGAAGCAGAGAATCGCAACTCCCAGGAAAGGCGCGGCCCTTGCCGCCCTGCTGCTGACCGCCCTGGCGGCCCCGACCGGGGCCCCGGCGGCGGTAGCGGAGGGGCCCGGAGCGGCTGACCCCGCCCCCCGACCGGCGCGGGTCACCGCGTCGGCCGAGACGCCCGCCGTCCACGACGACGAGGCGGGCGGCAACGCCAACGCCGACGACCCGGCGGTCTGGGTCGACCCCCGCGACTCCGGGCGCAGCATCGTCGTCAGCACGCTCAAGGAGGCCGGACTCGACGTCTACGGCCTCGACGGCAAGCGGCTGCAGCACATCGCGGCACCGCCCGCGCCCGGTGAAGGGAGCGAGCCCGGCCGGTTCAACAACGTCGACATCGTCTACGGCGTCGAACTCGACGGCCACAGAACCGACTTGGCGCTCGTCAGCGACCGCGGACGGGACCGTGTGCGGGCGTACGCCATCGACCCCCGCGCCGTCCGCGCCGGCCGCGCACCGCTGCGCGACGTCACCGCTGTCGGAGTCGCACCGGTGTTCTCCAGGGATGAGGAGGACGTTGATGAGCAGCGCACGGCGTACGGGCTCGCCGCGTACACCCACGACGGCGATGCCTACGTGGTCGTCTCGCGTCGCTCGGAGACCCGTCTGAAGCTGCTGAAGTTGAAGGACGCGGGCGGCGGCAAGGTCGGCTACGCCACCGAGGACTCCGTCGACCTGCCTGCCTCGTTCACCCTGCCAGGCGGCAAGCGGTGGGAACCCTGCGCCGACCCCGGCGACCACGCCCAGGTCGAGGGTATGGCCGTCGACCTGGAGGAAGGCGTCCTCTACGCGGCCCAGGAAGACGTCGGCCTGTGGCGGGTCGACCTCGGCGGCGAGGAGTTCGACCGCCCTGAACTCATCGACCGCGTACGGGAGTACGGGGTGCCCTGGACGTACGACAGCGCGAAGGAGGAGTGCGTGATCGACATGGCCCACGACCCGGGCCACGGCGGCAAGCACCTCCGGGCCGACGCTGAGGGCGTCACCGTCTACCACGCGGGTGACGGAGAGGGGTATGTGCTCGCTTCCAGCCAGGGGGACAACACCTTCGCGGTCTACGGCCGCGACGGACGGAACCCCTATCTGGGCTCGTTCGAGATCGGCCAGGGCCCGGCGACCGACGGAGTCCAGCACTCCGACGGCTCGACCGTCATCAACGTCCCGCTCGGTCCCGGCTATCCGAAGGGGCTGCTTGTGACCCACGACGGGGAGGCCGAACCGGCGGACGGCGACCGGGAGACCACCAACTTCAAGTTCGTGAAGTGGGACGCCGTCGCGTCGGCCTTCCCGGACGACCTGACGGTGGATCCCGACTCGTTCGACCCGCGCCACCCCGACTGACCCTCCGCCCGCGACGACGAACTGGCGGGACGGCAGGACGGGCAGCACCCGCGTGGCCGATCCGGCTGCACGCCGTGTCCGTGCGGCTGTCCCGCGGGGCCGGTTCGGGCGTTCCGTGGGGGGGCAAGCCGTGGCCGGTGCGGGTCTCCTGCGGGGTTGGTGTGGGTGCGGGCTGCCGGTGCGGGTGTCCCGCGGGGGCCGTGCGGTGCACGCCGTACCGGTGCGGGCCTCCCGCGGGGGCCGTGCGGTGCACGCCGTACCGGTGCGGGTGCACGCGAGCCGGTGCGGGTGTCCCCGCGGGCTGGTTCGGGTGCACGCCGTACCGGTGCGGGCCTCCCGCGGGGCCGTGCGTGTGCACGCCGTGGCCGATGCGGGTGCGGGCTGCCGGTGCGGGTGTCCCGCGGGGGCCGTGCGGTGCACGCCGTACCGGTGCGGGTGCACGCGAGCCGGTGCGGGTGTCCCCGCGGGCTGGTTCGGGTGCACGCCGTACCGGTGCGGGCCTCCCGCGGGGCCGTGCGTGCACGCCGTGGCCGATGCGGGTGCGGGCCGCCTGTGCGGGTGTTCCACCGGCCGGTGCGGGCGTTCCGCGGGGCCGGAGCGGGCCTCCCGCAAGGTCGGTGCGGCTCGGCGAACGCCGCCGCGGGAGCGCTGCCTTGCAGGACGACGCAGGAGGCCGTCCCGGAGCGCGGGACCGCCGGCCTCGCCCCGGAAATGCCGCCCGGTACCCGGACTCGCCCTGCAGCAGCACAGTCCGGTGACGGTGCCGGGAGGACAGCCGTCCTCCCGGCACCGCAGCCGCCCGGCTGCCAGGCGTCGCTCAGCCCTGCAGAACGGCCCTGAGCCGGTCCAGCCCCCAGTCGAGGTCCTCCTTGCTGATCACCAGCGGCGGGGCGATCCGGATGGTGCTCCCATGTGTGTCCTTCACCAGCACACCCTGATCCATCAGCTTCTCCGAGATCTGCCGCCCGGTGCCGTGGGAGGGATCGATGTCCACACCCGCCCACAGACCGCGGCCGCGTACCGCCTCGACCGCCCCGCCGCCGACCAGCAGGCCCAGCTCGGCGTGCAGATGCTCGCCCAACTCCGTTGCCCGCTGCTGGTACTCCCCGGTGCGCAGCATGGCGATCACTTCGAGTGCGACCGCGCAGGCCAGCGGATTGCCGCCGAAGGTGGAGCCGTGCTCGCCGGGGCGGTAGAGACCGAGCACGTCGCGCGACGACACCACGGCCGAGACCGGGACGACACCGCCGCCGAGCGCCTTCCCCAGGATGTACATGTCGGGGACGACCTCCTCGTGCTCGCACGCGAAGGTCTTGCCGGTCCGGCCGAGTCCGGACTGGATCTCGTCCGCGATGAACAGAACGTTCCGCTGGCGTGTCAGCTCCCGCACGGCGGTGAAGTAGCCGGGCGGCGGCACCAGGACCCCGGCCTCGCCCTGGATGGGCTCCAGCATGACCGCCACCGTGTTGTCGGTGAGAGCCGCTTCCAGAGCTGTCAGATCGCCGTAGGGCACGATCTCGAACCCGGGGGTGTACGGACCGAAGTCGGCGCGCGCCTCGGGGTCGGTGGAGAAGCTGACGATGGTGGTCGTCCGCCCGTGGAAGTTGTTGCGCGCCACGACGATCTTCGCTTGGCCGTCGGGAACCCCCTTGACCTGGTAGCCCCACTTGCGCGCGGTCTTCACCGCCGTCTCGACGGCCTCCGCGCCAGTGTTCATCGGCAGCACCATCTCCATGCCGCACAGCTCGGCGAGCTGCGTGCAGAAGTCGGCGAACCGCTCGTGGTGGAACGCTCGCGACGTGAGCGTCACGCGCTCGAGCTGGGCCTTCGCCGCGTCGATCAGCCGGCGGTTGCCGTGACCGAAGTTGAGCGCGGAGTATCCGGCAAGCATGTCCAGATAGCGCCGCCCCTCGACGTCCGTCATCCAGGCGCCCTCTGCGGAGGCGACCACGACCGGCAGCGGGTGATAGTTGTGCGCGCTGTGTGCCTCTGCGGCGGCAATGCTGCGTTCCGTAGTCGTCACGGCGGTGCTCCGTTCGGTGTCGTGGCGGGTCGGTGCTCATTTCTATCGTCGCTCGGGCGGATTGCGAAGAAACCTTCCAGAACTGCTCCGATACCGCTCAGGCAATAGACTGTGCGGGCACATTGCGACTGGCGCGCGTGGAAACGACCACGAGGGAGCAGTGTGCGGACATCCCCCACGAGGTGCCGCACGCCTGGGCACCCCGGGTTCGCGAACCGACATACGGATCGACCCGGAGGAAAACGTGACCGTGTCCCGTTCCCACCCCGCCCTCTCCGCCACCGACCCCGAGCTGGCCTCCCTCGTCGCCGACGAGGAACAGCTCCAGGCCGACACTCTGCGGCTGATCCCCAGCGAGAACTACGTCTCGCAGGCGGTGCTCGAGGCCACCGCCACCGTGTTGACGAACAAGTACAGCGAGGGCTACCCCGGCCGCCGCTACTACGAGGGCCAGCAGAACATCGACCGGGTCGAGCTCCTCGCCGCCGAGCGGGCCAAGGCCCTCTTCGGCGCCGAGCACGCCAATGTCCAGCCCTACTCGGGATCGCCCGCCAACCTCGCCGTCTATCTGGCCTTCGCCGAGCCCGGCGACACTGTCATGGGCATGTCCCTCCCGATGGGCGGCCACCTCACCCACGGCTGGGGAGTCTCCGCCACGGGCACTTGGTTCCGCGGAGTGCAGTACGGAGTGCACGCCGAGACAGGGCTGACCGACTTCGACGAGGTGCGCGACCTGGCCCTCAAGGAGCGGCCGAAGATCATCTTCTGTGGCGGTACTGCCGTCCCCCGCACCATCGACTTCGCCGCCTTCGCGGAGATCGCCCGAGAGGTCGACGCGGTCCTAGTCGCCGACATCGCGCACATCGCCGGACTTGTCGCGGGAGGAGTCCACCCCTCACCCTTCCCCCACGCCGACGTGGTCTCCACGACCACCCACAAGACGCTGCGGGGCCCGCGCGGCGCCATGCTCCTCTCCCGCGAGTCGAGGGCGAAGGCGCTCGACAAGGCGGTCTTCCCGGGACTCCAGGGCGGGCCCCACAACCACACCACCGCCGCCATCGCCGTGGCCCTCCACGAGGCATCACAACCCTCCTTCAGCGACTACGCCCGCGCTGTGGTGGCCAATGCCAAGGCACTCGCCGACTCCCTGCTGGAGCACGGCTTCGATCTCGTCTCGGGCGGCACGGACAACCACCTGATCCTGATGGACCTCACCCGGAACGGCGTGCCAGGGAAGGTCGCCGCGAAGGCGCTCGACCGCGCCGGAATCGTCGTGAACTACAACACCGTGCCCTTCGATCCCCGGAAGCCGTTCGACCCCTCCGGCATCCGCATCGGTACTCCGTCGCTCACCTCCCGAGGGCTGGGCACCGACCAGATGCCTCTCGTCGCCCAGTGGATCCACCGGGGGGTCGCCGCGGCCGGTAGTGACGACGACGATGCCCTGACCAGGATCCGGGCCGAGGTCCGTGAGGTGATGGCAGCCCACCCCGCCCCAGGGCTCCCTACCGCTTGACCGCGGCCGCCGCTCCGCCCCTCCGGGTGCCCACGGAGACCGGCCCCGTGGCCACGGCCCGGCCGTCACCGCCCTGGCCCCGGCGACCTCGGCCCGGCCGCCACGGCCCCGGCAGCGGCGGACTCGCGACGACGCCCGCGGCCCGTACTCAGCTGCTCGCGGTCCGAGGGCATCGTCGGCGAAGCAGCACCCCGATTCCGCATGAGCCGATGCGCGACCGATGGAGGAGGGGCCCGACGGGCCGACGGGTCAGACGTCGAGGGGCCGGTGGTGCATCCCTGGATCGGCAAGGCTGCGACGGATCACCCAGCGCCGCAGAAGCACGGTGCCGCCGCAGCCGATGGCTATGCCCGCCACGAACCCGGGCACCGTCCACCACCCGTTCGCGCCACGGGAAGTGTCTGCGACGGCATGCATGGCTCCGCCCTCCATCGCCTCGGCTCTTCCCAAGACGGGACGGCCTTTTCCACCCATCAATCCGAGATCGCCGAGGAGGGCACGAAGCTCCTGCGGCTGTTCGGCCTCATGCCAGAAGCCCTTGTCGGCCGAGCGCGGGACGGACCCCCGGCCGCTGGAGACCGTGCGGATCCACACGTCCCCGGATTTGTCGTTCGCATAGATGCCGTCCGTCCGCCAAACGGAAACATCGCGGACCACCCAGCTCACATTCACCTGCGGCCCGGTAGCCCCTCCGGTCTCCTCCAAACTCGGCGGTCCCTTCCGCTCCGCCCCGGCAGGGCCGAGCAGTCGCTCAAGTCGTCGATAGCGCTCCGTGTCGACGGGAAGGGCTGTCGCTTCGCCCGTCGCTTGCGAGGTGATCACCACGCTCGTTCGCCCGACCGCGTCGGCAGGCGCGGAGCAGATGAATAACGCGGCCAGCGCTGCCACTGACGTGGTGACCGCCCGCCCGGCGAAACGACGCATGACTTCCCCCAACCCCGGGTGCGGCCCCTCCGCACCACGTCACTTCTGGTACACCCCTCGGGCCCGCCAGGTTCCCGATTCCGGAATATCCGCGCCAACACGCCCGGGGCGGTTCAGGATTGGCCCGTGCGGAGCGTCGAAGGCGTCTTCGGGCACGTCTCACCGTCCCCACACCCTTCACTGCGCCAACGGTCCTGATTTCAGCACCGCGGTCCGGCAGTGGCCGTTCGGCACCCGTCCGTACCATCCGGGCCGTTCGGGACGGGCGTCGTCACCACTTGCAGCCGGGCCTCAACCCCCGACAGGGGGCCTGCCGCAACTCGCCGCCATCCGGCAGTGCCTGAGGACCTCGCTGCCCAACTGCCCACCGTCAGTGGCCATTCAGTCACCACGACTCCGCACCGGAGATGTCGGGCACTGGCCGCCTCAGCCGTGCGGCCCGGCAGGCGGTACATGCGAAATGATCAACTGCCGCCACTGACATCGCAGCCGGCGCTGCCATCGCCACCGCCCCCACGGCCGCGCTGCGCGCCGGGACCGCCACGGTGGACACCGCGGCGTCCGTCGCCGCGCCCACCATCCCGCCCTGATCCGCTGCCCCGCCCCGCGCCGAAGTCCTCTATGCCACTGCGTAGTTCGGGTATCCCGGACGCAGACTCACCCACGAGGTCGGCAAGTACCCGCTCCACCATCGTCTCGGCGTCCATCGGCCGTATCCGAAGCTTGCGGCTGAGCGCTCTCAACTCGTCCGGCACCAGCTGCCTTTCACCGTCTCCACCCTCGCCCGGGCCACGGCCCAACGCCAGACCGTCACGTTCGCCGTGCTCGCCTCGGCCGCGGCCGGGGGCATCGCGGCGCTCGCCGCCTGCACCCTCATCGCGCTTCCTCACCGTGTCCCCTCCCACTCTCCCGGACGCCTCCGCTCCCGGACCCCCGCGTCAGCCATTGAGATTCCTGCCGGATTCCTGCATGTCCGCCTCTTGTGTCTCCGCTCCGCCCAACCACTCTCCGGGTCCAGGCGGGCCCCTCGGTCCCGGCAGGCCCCTTTCCGTGGCCCGCCCACCCTCTCCGAGGCGCGGCCGACCGCCCCGCGGACGTGGTTCCTCGCCCAGCGGGAGCGGAACTTCGCCCAGGTCCGGTTCCCCTGCCGGCCCCCGCTGTGCGCCCGGGGCCCGCCCCCCTCCCCCTCCCCGCCCCTCTCCTCGGCTCCGTTGCTCGCCGCGGCCCGGCTCCCCCCGGAGCCTCGACAATGCGGTCCGCGGCCCCCAGCGTGCGCTCCAGCCGCCGCAGCGCACGGTTCAGCCGCGACTTCACGGTGCCCCGCGGCCAGCCGAGGGCCTGGGCCGTCTCCGCCTCGTCCAGGTCCAGCAGATAGCGGTACGTCACCACTTGGCGCTGCTCGTAGCTCAGCCCGTCCAGAGCCGCCAGCAGCTGCGCGCGCCGCTCGCCCGCGACTGCGGCGGCCGCGGGATCGGCCGATTCCGGTATCAGCGGTTCCGCCTCGATGAACGCCGCCTCGCGATCCACCGCCGTACGGAGCCTGCGCGCCGATCTCACTGTGTTTCTCGTCTCATTGGCGACGATCTGCAGCAGCCATGGCCGGAACGCGGCCCCGTCCCGAAAGCGCCCGAGCGACTGGTACGCCTTCAGAAAGGCCGTCTGTACGACGTCCTCGGCGTCCGCACCCGCCCCGAGAAGCACCGCGGTGCGGTGCGCGATGTGCGCATGCGCCCGCACCAGATCCGCGTACGCCTCACGGTCACCTGCACGGACCCGCGCAATCACCCCGCCCTCACCGCTGCCCTCCCCGATTGCCCTTCCCGATGTCCCCACCAATGCCTTCACCGATGCCCTCACCAATGCCCCCACCGGCCGAGATGTCGATCACGGGGCGGCCCCCTTCCGCGTCCTCACACTTCTCGTACACCGGAGGCCGGGGATCGGTTCCACACCTGAGAGAATGGGCGGCATGGCCTCTGATCGCCCGTCCGTCACCAACCGCCACCCTCAACCCGGGCGCTCCGCGCCGCCCACTCGCCCGCGAGTGCTCTCCGGCATCCAGCCCACCGCAGGCTCCTTCCACCTCGGGAACTACCTGGGCGCCGTCCGGCAGTGGGTGGCGCTGCAGGAGACGCACGACGCGTTCTACGTCGTGGTCGACCTGCACGCGATCACCGTCCCCCAGGATCCGGCGGAGCTGCGTGCGAACACCCGTCTCGCCGCCGCCCAGCTCCTCGGGGCCGGCCTCGACCCCGACCGCTGCACCCTGTTCGTGCAGAGCCACGTCCCCGAGCACGCCCAGCTCGGCTGGGTGATGAACTGCCTCACGGGCTTCGGCGAGGCCTCCCGCATGACGCAGTTCAAGGACAAGGCGGCGAAGCAGGGCAGCGACCGGGCCACGGTCGGGCTGTTCACGTACCCGATCCTGCAGATCGCGGACATCCTGCTCTACCAGGCCAACGCGGTCCCCGTCGGTGAGGACCAGCGACAGCACATCGAGCTGACCCGGGACCTCGCGGAGCGCTTCAACGGGCGCTTCGGTCAGACCTTCACCCTGCCCGACCCGTACATCGTCAAGGAGACCGCCAAGATCTTCGATCTTCAGGATCCGGCGATCAAGATGAGCAAGTCGGCGTCGGCGCCGAAGGGCATCATCAACCTCCTCGACGAGCCCAAGGTTTCCGCCAAGAAGATCAAGAGCGCCGTCACGGACACCGGCACCGAGATCCTCTACGACGAGGAGAACAAGCCCGGGATCAGCAATCTGCTCCGGATCTACGCCACCCTCACCGGTACGGGCATCACCGATCTCGAGCAGAAGTACCAGGGCAAGGGCTACGGTGCGCTCAAGACGGATCTCGCCGAGGTCTTCGTCGACTGGGTGACCCCGTTCCGGGCCCGCACCCAGGCCTATCTTGACGACCCGGAGACACTGGACTCGATCCTCGCCAAGGGCGCGGAGAAGGCCCGCGCGGTCGCCGCCGAGACCCTGGCCCAGGCGTACGACCGGGTGGGCTTCCTTCCCGCCAAGCACTGACCGGAACCGATTCACCCGACCACCCCGACCGGCACGATGCGGTCACCCGGTCGCGACGACGCGGCCACCCGGCACGTACGGTGCGTACGGGCCGGAGCCCGTGGCACGATCTCGTCCCCGGAAGCCCGCGACCAGGAGGCTCGCGGACGGGGCGGCGGACCGGCACACTGGCACGGACCGGCAGCAGCGCAAGCGACAGCACGAGCAGAGGAGAGAGCGAAGTGGGGACCGTAACGCTCGGCGTTTCGATCGCGGTCCCGGAGCCCTACGGCAGCCTGCTCCAGGAGCGGCGCGCGGGCTTCGGGGACCCCGCTGCCGATGGCATCCCCACGCACGTCACGCTGCTCCCGCCCACCGAGGTCGGCGTCACCGACCTCCCCGCCTTCCGTCACCACCTGGCTCGGGTCGCCGCGGAGGGCCGGTGCTTCCGGATGCGGCTGCAGGGCACCGGCACGTTCAGGCCGATCTCGCCGGTCGTCTTCGTCCAGCTCGCCGAGGGCATGGGAGAGTGCGCCGAGCTGCAGGAGCGGGTCCGCTCGGGGCCGGTGCAGCGCGAGCTGCTCTTCCCGTACCACCCGCATGTGACCATCGCCCACGGTATTGCCGAGGAGGCGATGGACCGGGCCCATGAGGAGCTGGCCGACTACGCGGCCTCCTGGATGGTCACCGGTTTCGCGCTGTACGAGCAGGGCGGGGACGGCCACTGGCGCAAGATGCGCGAATTCCCCTTCGGGGAGGGCTTCCCGGCACCGGGTGTGCCCACGCAGGCCGTCCCGGTCGAGGCACCCGCGCACTCTCTGCGTCCCTGACGTTCCGCATGCGCCAAGCCGCCGGCACTCTCTGCGTCCCTGACGTCCCGCTTGCGCCAAGCCGCCGGCACTCTCTGCGCCCCTGACGTCCCGCTTGCGCCAAGCCGCCGGCACTCTCTGCGCCCCTGACGTCCCGCTTGCGCCAAGCCCCCGGCACTTCCTGCGTCCCTGACGTCC
>NZ_JBFAYQ010000040.1:40507-64242 GCF_040681345.1 Streptomyces sp. NPDC051776
GACGTCCCGCTTGCGCCAAGCCCCCGGCACTTCCTGCGTCCCTGACGTTCCGCATCCGCCAGCCCCCGCACCATCGCACCCTCGCACCACCTCCCTTCTGCCGCTGCCCCGCCGTGATCGCCGGATGGGGTGATTGCGGGTCCCCGGGGCACGCCGGCGCCCGACCTGGGTACGCGTCACCCCATGGAGTGGCTCACCAAGCTCCCCGTGATCGGGCCCGTCGTCGTACGGCTGATGCGCACCCACGCCTGGCGGGCGTACGAGCGCCTCGACACCGTGCACTGGACGCGTCTCGCCGCGGCCATCACCTTCATCAGCTTCATCGCCCTGTTCCCGCTGATCACCGTCGGTGCCGCCATCAGTGCTGCGCTGCTCAGCCAGAAGCAGCTGGACGCGCTCAAGGCCAAGCTCGCCCAGCAGGTGCCCGGCATCTCGGACCGGCTCGACCTCGACTCCCTCGTCGCCAACGCCACGACCGTCGGGCTCATCGCCGGTGCGCTGCTGCTCGTCACCGGTGTCGGCTGGGTCGGCTCCCTGCGCGAGTGCCTGCGCGCCGTGTGGCTGAAGGAGGAGGACCCGGGCAATCCCTTTGTTCTGAAGGCCAAGGACGCCGTCGTGCTGGTCGGTCTCGGCGCGGTCGGGCTCGTGGCGGCGGGCGGTTCGGTGTTGGCGTCCAGCGCCGTCGGATGGGTCGCGGACCGGATCGGGCTCGCCGAGGGCGGTATCGGGACGGTCCTGCTCGTCATCGCGAGCCTTGCCATCTCCGTGATCGCCGACTTCCTTATGCTCGCCTATCTGCTGACCCGCCTGCCCCAGGTGCGCCCCGTCCTCCGCTCGGTCCTGGTGGCGGGCCTCATGGGGGCGGTCGGCTTCGAACTGCTCAAGGCGCTGCTGAGCGGCTATCTGCAGAGTGTGGCGACCAAGAGCATGTACGGCGCGTTCGGCGTGCCCGTCGCGCTCCTGCTGTGGATCAACTTCATGGCCAAGTTGCTGTTGTACTGCGCCGCCTGGACGGCGACGCAGCACAACAGCTCCGGGGCGGCCGTTGGGGGGCCGGTCAGCCCCGAGGACGGCGGCGGACCAGCTCCGGCAGCGGCCAGCGGCGGTGCACCAGCAGCACCGCTCCCGCCAGAGCCACCAGAGCCGCTCCGGTGACGCCCAGTGCCATCCACATACCGCGTGACTCCCGCTCCTGCGAGGAGGCGACCGAGGCGCGCGTACGGTCCCTGCGAGCCTCGCCCTTGGCCCCGGCGACCTGTTTGGCCGCGCCCTGCGGCGGGACGAGCTTGCCGATCGGCTCGACCTTGCCCGCTGCCTCGAAGCCCCAGTCGAAGAGGCGCGCGGTCTCCTTGTAGACCTCGTTGTGCTCCCCGTCCGACGGGTTCATGACCGTCACCAGCAGGACCCGGTCGCCGCGCTGTGCGACGCCGGTGAAGGTGGACCCGGCGTGCGAGGTGTAGCCGTTCTTGACGCCGGCGATCCCCTCGTAGGGCTCCAGGCCGAAGTCGCCCGTCAGCAGCCGGTTGGTGTTCTGGATCGCAAAGGATTCGCGCTTCTTCTTCGTCTTCTTGTCCTTCTTCATCCCGCCCGGGAAGCTCGCGGTCGCGGTCGAGCAGTACTCCCGGAAGTCGGATTTCTGTAGCCCGGAGCGCGCGAAGAGCGTCAAATCGTATGCGCTGCTGACCTGGCCCTTTTCGTCGTATCCGTCCGGTGTCACGACGTGGGTGTCCAGGGCGTTCAGCTCCTGGGCGTGGGCCTGCATGTCTTGGACGGTCTTCTCCTTGCCGCCGTTCATCGCGGACAGCACATGCACAGCATCGTTGCCAGAGCGAAGGAATACGCCGAGCCACAGGTCGTGGACCGAGTAGGTGTAGTTCTCCTTGACGCCGACCTGGCTGCTGCCCTCGCCCATGCCCTCCAGGTCGGACAGGAGGACCTTGTGTTTCTGGTTCTTGGGCAGCTCGGGCAGCACCGTGTCCGCGAAGAGCATCTTCAGCGTGCTGGCGGGCGGGAGCCGCCAGTGCGCGTTGTGCGCGGCCAGGATGTCGCCCGACTCGGCGTCCGCCACCACCCACGAGCGTCCGGAGAGCTTCTTCGGCAGCTTCGGAGCGCCGGGCCCGAGCTGCACCTGTGTCCCCGGGCGGGAGAGGCGCTTGCCGCCGATCGACGACATCTTGGCGGGCGGTCCGGGCTGCTTCTCCTTCCCGTCATGCGGCGCTCTGAGGAGCGCGTGGGCCGGTGCGGCCGTCAGGGCCGGGAGCAGCGCCGCCGCGGCGACGGCGATCGCCAGGCGGCGGCGCGGCGGACGGGAGGGGGGATGGCCGGAGGCGGTGAGGGATGCGGGCACGCCGGTGAACGTACAGGGCGCTCCGTGGCTACGAGACACCGCGGTCCGCATCCGGCGCCCCTGGGCACCCCCGCGGCCGCTGCTCGCAACGGGCGGTGATACTGGAGCGTATGAAGTTTTCCCGCCCCGTGTCATGTTTCCTCCTCGCCTTCGGGGTGTGGAGCTGGCTCATCTGGATTACTTTCGTCAAAAACCTCTGGAGCGACGCCAGCGGGCTCGCGTTCGACGATGCGGGTGAACCGACTGCGTACTTCTGGGTGCATCTTGTGCTAGCCGTGACGTCCTTTCTCCTGGGGACGGCCGTTGGAGTGATCGGGTTGCGGGGGCTGTTGGCGCTGCGGCGCACCGGCGGTGCGGACGCTGTCGGTCCGGATTCCGGAGGCGCTGCCGCAACGAACACGGCGGGCGCTGCCGGTACGGGTCCCGCGGACACGCCGGCCTCCGGGGCGGCGGGATAGGGGAGCGGGGATGGTGGTGGTGTTCCTCCTCGTCCTGCTGGTGATCCTGGGCTTGCTGGGCGTTGTGCACTGGTACCTGTGGCGCAGGCTCGTACGGGACACGACCGTGCCGGGTGGCCGGGCGCGCCGGGCGGGCGCGGTCGCTGCCGTGGTTCTTCCCCTGACCACCCTGAGTGCGCTCATCGGGGGCCGCGCCGGTGTGCCCTTCGCGCTGGAGCGGGTTCTCGCCTGGCCCGGTTACCTCTGGCTGGCGCTGGTCCTGTATCTGACGCTGGCTCTGCTCGTGGGCGAGACCGTGCGCCCGCTGCTGAACCGTCTCCTCGCGGCCCGGGACACGGGCCCGCGCGGGACGGCGTCTGCCGGACTCGCAGGGGGTCCTGACGGTGCGTCGGCTGTCTCCCGTACGCGTACGGGTCCGTCGTCCCCGGCGCCGCCCGCGCCCGTGGGAGGAGGCGGCGCGGCGTCCGCAACGGCCTCGGCGCCTTCCGCGGCCCCTCCCGCCGCATCGGCGCCCCCGGCCGCACCGGACCTCCGGGGAGAGCTGCCGCCCGCCTCGGCGGGCTCGGCCGCGGGGGCCGGGTCGGTGGCGGGCAAGGTGCGCGCCGGGACACCTCCGCACCCGGCGGACGAGCCCGGTGAGCGGAACCCCGCGAGCCCCCGGGAGCCGCGGGCCGTCAGCCGCCGGCTGTTCGTCGCACGCGGCGTGGCCGCGGCCGCGACCGCCGTGGCCGCGGGGACCGTCGCCCACGGCGCGTACGACGTGCTGAACGGGCCCGCGGTCAAGCATGTGCCGGTGCCGCTCGCCAAGCTGCCCCGCAGCGCTCACGGCTTCCGCATCGCCGTCGTCAGCGACATCCACCTCGGCCCGGTCCTGGGACGTGCGCACAGCCGGCGCATCGTGGAGACGATCAACCGCACCCAGCCCGATCTGATCGCCATCGTGGGCGACCTCGTCGACGGCAGCGTCGCGGATCTCGGCCCGGCCGCGGAGCCACTGGCGGACCTCCGGGCCCGCCACGGCTCGTACTTCGTCACGGGCAACCACGAGTACTTCTCCGGCGCTGCCGAGTGGGTCGACCACGTCCGCGAACTCGGCGTCCATCCACTGGAGAACGCGCACGAGGAACTGCCGGGCTTCGACCTCGCCGGGGTCAACGACGTGTCCGCCGCGGACCAGGCCCCCGGCCAGGGACCGGACTTCGAGAAGGCGCTCGGCGACCGCGATCCGCGCCGGGCGTCCGTCCTCCTCGCCCACCAGCCCGTCGTCATCCACGACGCCGTGCGCCACGGCGTGGACCTCCAGCTCTCCGGGCACACCCACGGCGGCCAGCTCTGGCCGGGCAACTACCTTGCGGAGCTTGCCAATCCGACCGTGGCGGGGCTGGAGCGCTACGGGGACACGCAGCTCTACGTCACGCGGGGGGCGGGGGCGTGGGGCCCACCGGTTCGGGTGGGCGCGGAGTCCGACATCACCGTCGTCACGCTCGCCTCGAAACAGGCTTGAGCCGGAACCGGAGGCGCCGGAGCCGTAACCGGAGCCGTAAACCGGAGCCGGAGCGCGACTGGGGGGCCGACCCGGAAGACGCCGCCGGCAACCGCAGAGGCGACGCCCGCACCGGCCGTCCCCGCAGCCGCCGCACCGCATCCGCACCCGCGCATGTCCCCGCCCGCACCTGCCTCCGCTCCGGGCACCGGCCGGCTCAGGCGTGGCGCTGTGCGGGCACCCCCTCCAGCAGGGCGGGATTGATCCTGCGGACCACCGTCCGAAGCAGCTCCGGTTCCACGACCGGCCACAGCACCGTCCGCGCGTCCTCGTACTTCGCGATCAGCCGGGCACGCTGGTCCTCCGGGAGGGCCGCGAGCCGGTCCGGACGGGAGTTGTGCGCATTGTCCGCGATCTTCAGCAAGGACGCGTCCTCGTCGGCCGCGACGGTGCGGATCATGTTCCTGTACGTCATACCCGGCTTCTTCGTCACCGTGTCGACCAGCGTGACCACCTCCGCCGGAACCCCCGCCGCCAGCAGCCCGGCGAGGGTCCAGTCGGTGTCCTCGACGACGTCGTGGAGCAGCCCGGCCTGGGCCAGCTGGTCCCCGGCGGGCGCGAGGCCGTGGGCCACGGCCCGTACGTGCTCGATGTACGGCACCCCGATCTTGTCCGTCTGCCCGGCGTGCGCCGCGGCGGCGAGAGCGTCGGTCTCGGCGAGCGTGAGCGTGCGGCGGGTCCCCTGCTCGTAGTGCATAAGGCGGAGCCTACGGCCTTACCCGGCGTATCGCCCCTGTCGTGACTTGACCTTAAATCTTTATTAAGGTTCCGGTCCGCCACCACCGGATTTCAAGATCCCCATCAGTTCCTCCTGGGTCGGGGTCCCAGCGACTCTCACAGGTCGCAGCAGATATCGTCCGCGCGTCCCGCCCCGGACCGCGCACGGGGATTCAGAGCAGTTGGTCGAGAGTGATCGGCAGCCGCCGGATCCTGCGTCCCGTCGCGTGATGGACGGCGTTGGCGACGGCGGCTCCCACCCCCACCAGACCGATCTCCCCGATGCCCTTCGTTCCGACCGGCGTGGCCGGGTCCGGTCCGCCCACGAACAGTACGTCCATCTCGGGGACGTCGGCGTTGACCGGGACCAGATAGTCCCCGAAGGTCGCGTTGGCGATGCGGCCGGTCCCCATGTCGGTGAGGGTGTCCTCGAACAGCGCCTGGCCGATGCCGCCGACCGTTCCGCCGATGATCTGGCTGCGGGCCGTCTTCGCGTTCAGGATGCGCCCGCCGTCGATCGCCGACACCACGCGCGTGACCCGCACGTGCCCCAAGTCCCGGTCCACACGGACCTCCACGAACTTCGCGCCGAACGCGCCCGCAGGAACCGTCGCCCGCGTCGCCTTGACCGCGAAGCTGCCCAGTCTGCCCAGCCGTGAGACCGCCAGCGACCCGACGAGCTGCCCGATGTCGGCCTTCGGGAAGGCCGAGTTGCCGTCGCTGGTCAGCTCGGACAGGCCGTGCCGGGCGAGGATGTCCGTGTACGCCTCGCCCCGGGACGGGTCGGAGGCCCGCAGGATCCGCCCGCCCGCCACCACCACGTCCTCCAGCCGGCAGCCGCGCAGCGGCGACTCGTCGTCCTTCCTCGCCAGATCGAGGAACGCGCTCACCAGCCGTCCGCACGCGTCGTGCACCGCCGTGCCCAGGGCCGCCGTCAGACCGGACCCGCCGGCCTGCGGTGCCTGCGGCATGTCGCTGTCACCGAGCTGGAAGCGGACCTGATCCATGGTCAGGCCCAGCAGCTCGGCGGAGAGCTGGGCCATCACCGTGTACGTGCCGGTGCCGATGTCGGTCGCCGCGCTGCGCACGTATGCCGTACCGTCCCGCGCGATCGTCGCCCGCGCCGCGCACTTGGACTGGTAGTGGGGGTAGGAAACGCCGGCCATGCCGTACCCGATGAGCACATGCCCGTCCCGCATCGAGCCCGGCCGGGGGTCGCGCGCCCGCCAGCCGAAGCGCTCCGCCCCCGCCTGGTAGCACTCGCGCAGCGCCTTGCTCGACCAGGCGAGGCCGGTCTGCGGCTGGAAGTCGGCGTAGTTGCGCATCCGCAGGTCCAGCGGGTCCATGTCCAGCTCGTACGCGAGCTCGTCCAGGGCTGATTCGAGGGCGAAGTTGCCCTGTGCCTCGCCGGGGGCGCGCATCGAGCCGGGGGAGGGAATGTTGAGCTTGATCTGCTTGTCGCGGGTGGCCATGTTGGGGCAGGCGTAGGCGGCCGCGGTGCCCATGGTGACGGACTCCATGTTGGAGTCCTCCATCGCCGCGGTCGACACGGCCTCGTGGTCGATCGCCGTCAGCCTCCCGTTGCGCAGCGCCCCCAGCTTGACGTGCTGCACCGTGGACGGCCGGTGCCCGACGCCGGTGAACATCTGGGGGCGGGTGAGCACCAGCTTCACCGGGCGGCGCACCCTGCGGGCGGCCAGCGCGGCGAGGATCACATGCGGCCAGGTGCGCAGCCCGGCACCGAACCCGCCGCCCACATAGGGCGCAAGGACCCGCACCTGGTCCTTGGAGATCCTGAACGCGGCGGCCAGGCAGTTGCGCACGTTGTACGGCCACTGGGTCGCGTCGTGGACGGTGAGCCGGTCGCCGTCCCAGGCCGCGACGGTCGCGAAGGCCCCCAGCGGGTTGTTGGTGTTCTCCGCGGTGACGTAGGTGGCCTTGAGCCGGACCTCGGCCTGCTCCAGGCCGTCGGTGACGCTGCCCCGCTTCATGTCCAGCAGAAACGGGTTGCTCTTCGGCACGACCCGCGGGTCCTCCGGGTCCAGCAGCGGATCGCCGGGATCGTAGGAGAGGTGCACCAGCCGGGCCGCGGCTGTGGCCTGCTCGAAGGTTTCGGCGACGACGACCGCCGCGTACTGCCCGTAGTGCAGCACCCGGTCGTCCTGCAGCGGGGGAGGGGGCTCGGGGCCCAGGATGGTGCGGGCGCCGCGGGCCAGCCGGGGCGCGTTGAGGTGGGTGATCACGGCCAGCACACCGGGTGCCGCCTCGGCCTCGGAGGTGTCGACCACGCTGATCCGCCCGGCGGCCACCGTGGTCCGCACGAGCACCGCGTGCGCCAGGTGGGGGAAGCCGATGTCGGACGGGTACGGGGCCGCGCCGGTGACCTTCAGCGGGCCGTCCACCCGGTCCACTCCCAGGCCGACAGCCCCGACCTCCTGCTTCTTGGGAGCCTCCATGGTCGTCATGGCGCCACCTCACTCCGCTCCGGGCCCGATGCCCGCAAGGTCCTCCAGGATCCGCACCACGGTGCGCTGCGCGAGCTCCACCTTGAACGCCGTGCCGGGCACCGGCCGGGCACCCTCGACCACCGTCAGCGCCGCGGCCCGGAAGGTCTCCGTCGTCGCGGGGGCGCCGCGCAGGACATCCTCGGCGGCGCGGGCCCGCCAGGGCATGGAGGCCACGCCGCCCAGCGCCAGCCGGGCCTCGCGGATGGTGCCGTGGTCCAGGTGGAGCGCGGCGGCCGCCGAGGCGAGCGCGAACTCGTAGCTCATCCGGTCGCGGACCTTGAGATAGCCCGAGCGGACCGCCTTCGGCAGGAGCGGGATGTCCACAGCGGTGATCAACTCGCCGCGGGCCAGGACGTGTTCGACGTCCGGGGTGTCTCCCGGCTCGCGGTGGAACTCGGTCAGCGGCACGCTCCGCTCACCCTCGGCGCCCTGGATACGGACGACGGCGTCGAGCGCGACGAGGGGCACGGCCAGATCGGAGGCGTGGACCGCGATGCAGTGCTCGCTGACGCCGAGGATGGCGTGCATGCGGGCCGGTCCGGTGAGCGCCGCACAGCCGGTGCCGGGCCGCCGCTTGTTGCAGGCGGGCTCGGCCGGGTCGCGGAAGTAGCGGCAGCGCGGGCGCTGCAGAAGGTTCCCCCCGATCGTGGCCAGGTTCCGCAGCTGCGTGGACGCGCCCCGCAGCAGGGCCTCCCGTACCAGCGGCAGCCGTTTGCCAACGGCCGGGAACGCGGCGAGTTCCTCCATGGTGGTCAGCGCGCCGACGTGCAGGGTGTCCCCGTCGCGGGTGATCCCACCGAGCGGCAGCCGTGTGATGTCGACCAGCCGTCCGGGACCGAGCACCCCGTCCTTCATCAGGTCGAGCTGTGTCGTCCCGCCGGCCAGATACGCGGCCTCCGGATCGCCGGCCACGGTCGCCACGGCCGTACCGGTGTCCGTCGCCCTCACGTACTCAAACGCGCGCATCGCCGCCACCGGCTCCGGCCACGTCGCGGATCGCCGCGACGATGTTCGGGTACGCGCCGCAGCGGCAGATGTTGCCGCTCATGTACTCGCGGATGTCCTCGTCCGACCCCGCGCGGCCCTCCCGGAGCAGACAGACCGCCGACACGACCTGCCCAGGGGTGCAGAAGCCGCACTGGAAGGCGTCATGGCGGACGAAGGCCTCCTGCATCGCGCTCAGGGTGCCGTCCTCGGCCAGCCCCTCGACCGTCGTCACCTCGCGGTCCTCGCAACTTGCCGCCAGCGTCAGGCAGGACACCACGCGCTTGCCGTCGACCATGACGGTGCAGGCACCGCACGCGCCCTGATCGCAGCCCTTCTTGGTGCCGGTCAGGCCGAGCCGGTCGCGCAGGGCGTCGAGCAGGGTGACCCGGGCGTCGAGCTCCAGCCGGTGCTCGGTGCCGTTGACCCGTAGGGTGACGGCGACCTGCGGGGGAGCATTCATGGGCACCACTCTCGTCGCCCAGCCCGGCCCCCGCGACTCGGCCTACGGCATTGGGGGATGCGGGGCGGCCCGTACCTGGCATGAGAAGGGCCCCGCTCTCCGTCCTCTCGGAAAGCGGGGCCCCACGGGTGTGCGCGCGGCGAAGGCCGTCAGAAGCGGCGCGTGATCAGCGCCCGCTTCACCTCCTGGATCGCCTTGGTCACCTCGATACCGCGCGGGCAGGCGTCCGTGCAGTTGAAGGTGGTGCGGCAGCGCCAGACGCCGTCCCGGTCGTTGAGGATCTCCAGCCGCTGCTCCCCGGCCTCGTCACGCGAGTCGAAGATGAAGCGGTGGGCGTTGACGATCGCCGCCGGGCCGAAGTACTGGCCGTCGTTCCAGAACACCGGGCACGAGCTGGTGCACGCGGCGCACAGAATGCACTTGGTTGTGTCGTCGAAGCGCTCGCGGTCCTCGGCGGACTGCAGACGCTCCCGCGTCGGCTCGTTCCCGGTCGTCACGAGGAACGGCATGACGTCCCGGTACGCCTGGAAGAACGGCTCCATGTCCACGACCAGGTCCTTGAGGACCGTCAGGCCCTTGATGGGCTCGACCGTGATGGGCTTCTCCGGGTTTATGTCCTTGACCAGCGTCTTGCAGGCAAGCCGGTTGCGGCCGTTGATGCGCATCGCGTCGGAGCCGCAGATGCCGTGCGCGCAGGAACGCCGGAAGGTCAGTGAGCCGTCCTGGTCCCACTTGATCTTGTGGAGCCCGTCGAGCACGCGCTCCTTCGGATCGATCTCGACCTGGAAGTCCTCCCAGGTGGCCTCTGCCGAGACCTCCGGGTTGAACCGGCGGACCCGGAAGGTGACCGTGATGTACGGCGACGCCGTCGCCTCTGCCTCGACCTTGTCCTTGTCGAGCGTCGGGGTGCTCATCAGTACTTACGCTCCATCGGCTGGTAGCGGGTCTGGACGACCGGCTTGTAGTCGAGGCGGATGGACTCCGTGCCGTCGTCGCCCACCTCGCGGTACGCCATGGTGTGGCGCATGAAGTTGACGTCGTCGCGGTTCGGGTAGTCCTCGCGGTAGTGACCGCCGCGCGACTCCTTGCGGGCCAGGGCGGAGACCGCCATGACCTCCGCCAGGTCGAGCAGGTTGCCCAGCTCGATGGCCTCGAGCAGGTCGGTGTTGAACCGCTTGCCCTTGTCCTGGATGGCGACGTTCTTGTACCGCTCGCGCAGCTCGCCGATCTTCTCGACCGCCGTCTTGATGGTCTGCTCCGTACGGAACACCATCACGTTGGCGTCCATCGTCTCCTGCAGGGCCTTGCGCAGCTCGGTGACCCGCTCCGTGCCCGTGGAGGTGCGCAGCCGCTCGACCTGGTCGATGACGAGCTGGGCCGGGGTCTCGGGCAACTCGACGTAGTCGGCCTTCTCGGCGTACGCGGCGGCGGCGATGCCGGCGCGGCGCCCGAAGACGTTGATGTCGAGCAGCGAGTTGGTGCCCAGGCGGTTGGCGCCGTGCACCGAGACACAGGCGACCTCGCCCGCCGCGTACAGGCCGGGGACGACCGTCGCGTTGTCGGCCAGCACCTCGCCCTCGACGTTGGTCGGGATGCCGCCCATCGCGTAGTGGGCGGTCGGCTGGATCGGGATCGGGTCCGTGTACGGCTCGATGCCGAGGTAGGTCCGCGCGAACTCGGTGATGTCCGGCAGCTTGGCATCGAGCTGCTCCGGCGGCAGGTGGGTGAGGTCCAGGAAGACGTGGTCGCCCTCGGGGCCGCAGCCGCGGCCCTCGCGGATCTCGGTGTAGATAGAGCGGGAGACGACGTCACGCGAGGCGAGGTCCTTCATGACGGGCGCGTACTTCTCCATGAAGCGCTCGCCGTCCTTGTTGCGGAGGATGCCGCCCTCGCCGCGCGCACCCTCGGTGAGGAGGATGCCCATGCGCCAGATGCCGGTCGGGTGGAACTGGAAGAACTCCATGTCCTCCAGCGGCAGTCCGCGCCGGTAGACCGCCGCCTGGCCGTCACCGGTGAGGGTGTGCGCGTTGGAGGTCACCTTGAAGAACTTGCCGCAGCCGCCGGAGGCGTAGATCACGGCCTTCGCCTGGAAGACGTGGATCTCGCCCGTGGCCAGCTCGTAGGCGACGACGCCGGCCGACTTCTTGACGCCGTCGACTTCGGTGATGAGCTGGTCGAGGACGTAGAACTCGTTGAAGAACTCCACGCCCTGCTTGACGCAGTTCTGATACAGCGTCTGGAGGATCATGTGGCCGGTGCGGTCCGCGGCGTAGCAGGACCGCCGGACCGGTGCCTCACCGTGGTTGCGCGAGTGGCCGCCGAAGCGGCGCTGGTCGATCGTGCCGCCCGGGGTGCGGTTGAACGGCAGGCCCATCTTCTCGAGGTCGAGGACCGCGTCGATGGCCTCCTTCGCCAGGATCTCGGCGGCGTCCTGGTCGACCAGGTAGTCGCCGCCCTTGATCGTGTCGAAGGTGTGCCACTCCCAGTTGTCCTCCTCGACGTTCGCGAGGGCCGCGGCCATGCCGCCCTGGGCGGCACCGGTGTGGGAGCGGGTGGGGTACAGCTTCGTCAGAACGGCGGTGCGGCTGCGCTGGGTGGCCTCGATGGCCGCGCGCATGCCGGCGCCGCCCGCGCCGACGATGACGGTGTCGTACTTGTGAATCTTCATGATCGTGGGTCAGCCCCGGCTCTAGCGGATGTTCGGGTCGAAGGTGAAGATCACCAGCGTGCCCAGGAGGACGGTGAACACCGTGGCGGTGTAGAGCAGCATCTTCAGCCAGAAGCGCGTGTTGTCCCGCTCGGCGTAGTCGTTGATGACCGTCCGCAGGCCGTTCGCGCCGTGCAGCATGGCCAGCCACAGCATCAGCAGATCCCAGATCTGCCAGAACGGGGAGGCCCAGCGGCCGGCGACGAACGCGAAGCCGATCTTGCTCACGCCGCCGTCCAGTACCAGCTGGATCAGCAGGTGGCCGATCACCAGGACGACCAGCACGATGCCGGACAGCCGCATGAACAGCCAGCCGTACATCTCGAAGTTCGTCCGGGACGCCTTCGGGGTCTTCGCGGTACGGGCGCGCGGCGCTTCGATGAGCGGGGCCGGGTTGTCCGGGCCGTACGCGGAGCTGGAGCCGGTCAGCTCGACGGAGTCCGTCGAGGAGGTCTCAGTGGATGCCATGTCTCTCAGCTCCCGAACAGCTCACGCGCGGCGTGGTTGAGGATGGGGTACACGGCCCCGGCCATCAGCACGATCCAGATGCCCATGACGGTCCACAGCATCTGCTTCTGGTAGCGCGCGCCCTTGGACCAGAAGTCCACGGCGACGACGCGCAGACCGTTCAGCGCGTGGAAGAGGATCGCGGCCACCAGGCCGTATTCCATCAGCGCGACCAGCGGCGTCTTGTACAGCGCGATGGTGTCGTCGTACGCCTCGGGCGAGACGCGGACAAGAGCGGTGTCGAGGACATGAACGAACAGGAAGAAGAAGATGAGGACACCGGTGACTCGGTGAGCCACCCACGACCACATGCCTTCCCGGCCGCGGTACAGCGTTCCAGCCGGCACGGAAAAACCCTCCGGAAGCGGGGATTGGGTGGGGCTGGCCGTCAGCATCTACCAGTGGGGTACTGCACTGTCGGTCGGGCCCGGCCGGGTACCTTCCACCGGCCCTGGCCATCGTAGCGACGCGCTGTCGGCTCCCTCGCCCCGGGGGCCTGCAGGTGTGATCAAACAGGCACTCAATGCCTACCAGGCCGGTGGAAAGCCCCTGTTTCCGGGCTTCACGCCATAAGGCGGGCGAGCCGGCCGTGCGCAATGCGGCGCAATTCGTCGGCCGTGACCGCGCGCTCCTCGTCGATCTCGTGGGCGAGCCGGGTGCGGATCGCGGCGAGCACGTGGTCGAGGAGTTCGTCCTGGCGCAGCGCGTCCAGGCAGACCACGAAGACATGCCCGAAGCGGTGCTCGTACGCGTGCTGTGCCGCGCGCAGTGCGGTGAGCGCGGCGGAGGGGGCGGGGGCGGGGAGTGCGTGGGAAACCGATTCTCCGGCGAGGGCCTCGGCCAGATCGGCGGGCGCCAGGTCGTAGCTCGCCTCGTCGGCGGCGGCGAGGAGTGCGTCGACATCGGGATAGGGGCGGTGGGTGACGAGGCGGTGGGCCCACCTCCGGCTGCCGCAGCAGGCGAGCAGTGCCGCTTCGGCGGCGTCCGGAGTCGCGGTGTTGAAACGCTCGAGCCGGGAAAGCGGGGCGGTGACGGCGGGGCCGCTGCCGCGACTCTGCGCCGGCACCGGACGCCGGGCCCGCCGGGCCGCCGGGGTGGTGGGCTCCCGGCCTGCGCGGCCTGCTGGGAAGTCGCTGGTCAGCATGGGCTCCTCTGGGATTCCCTGCGCGCGGACCAGTCCTGGGATGCAGGTGGGACTGGAGGTACGACTGAGTCGTAACCGTATCGGGGGATCTCGGGCACCGTCCGATGGATGACCTGTTTTTCACCCGGACGGGGACTAATGCGCGCGCGTGATGGACGAAATCTTGAGCGAGAACCCGTACCTTCGTCCTTAAATAGGAGGTTTTGGGCAGATGATGCACGAGTCGAGGACGGGCGGCCGTCGGGCACGGTCGGCCACGTGGGTCGCGATCGTCGCAGCCGCCGCACTGCTCGGCGGCTGCTCCGGCGGCGGGGGCGAACGGCCGAGCGACGACGACCGCTCGCCGAGCAGCGCCCCGGCGAGCAGGGAACCCCAGGGAACCCCGTCCTCCGCGCCGCGCACCATCCCCTCCGTCCGGAACTTCGACCCGGGCACCGGCCCCGGCTGGAAGCCCTCGGACAAGACCCGCGTCGTCGCCGACCCCAACGGACCGCTCGCCGACGAGGCCCGCATGCTCGCCGCCGAACTCAAGGCCGAGTACGCGGAGCCTCCCGCCAGGACGGGTGACGTGGAGCTGGCCGTCCGCACCGGACAGCGTGGAGGCGCGGAGGGATACCGGCTCAGCTCCGGGGACGACCGGGTCACCATCACCGGCAGTGCCGACGCGGGCGTTTTCTACGGCACCCGCACGCTCCTGCAGTCGCTCCGCTCCGGCGGGAGGGTCCCCGAGGGCGTCATCGACGACAGCCCCGACCGTCCGCAGCGCGGCTTCCAGCTCGACATCGCCCGCAAGCACTACACACCGGACTGGATCGAGGCCCGGCTGCGCCAGATGGCCGACCTCAAGCTCAACCAGCTCGGGCTCCACTTCTCAGACGACCAGGGCTTCCGGATCGAGAGCACCTCGCACCCCGAGGTCGTGTCGGAGCAGCACATCACCAAGGCGGAGCTGCGCCGGATCCTCGATCTGGCGGAGCGGCTGCATGTCACCGTCATCCCCGAGATCGACTCCCCGGGCCACCTGGGCGCGGTGATCGCCGCGCACCCCTCGCTCCAGCTCAAGAGTGTTTCGGGCACCCCCGCACGCGGCGCGGTGGACATCACGGACCCGCAGGCGTCGCGGATCGTCGACGACCTGCTGCGGGAGTACGCCGCCGTCTTTCCCGGCCGGTACATGCACATCGGCGCCGACGAGTACCTGGCCCTCATGGCCTCGGACCCCGAGGCGACCTATCCGCAACTGGCCGCCGCGGCACGCGCGAAGTACGGGTCCGGGGCGAGGGTCCAGGACCTGGCGACCGCATGGCTCAACGACCGGGCGGCATTCGTCCGCGGGCAGGGCAAGCGGCCAAAGGCGTGGAACGACGGATTCTTCGGCGGCGGGGTCGTCCACCCCGACAAGGGGATCGAGGTCGAGTACTGGACCGGCAAGGAAGTGGGCGAGCGGCAGCCGTCGGAGTATCTGGCCGAGGGGCGCACGGTGGTGAACCTCAACGACGAGTACCTGTACTACGTGCTCGGGGAGCCGAACCAGTTCACCTATCCGACCGGCGAGCGCATCTACAAGGAGTGGACGCCGGCAGTGCTGCGCGGTACGCACGCCTTGTCCGCCTCCTCGACCTTGCCGGGGAAGGTACCGGGCGGCCGCTTCGCGGTCTGGTCCGACATCGCGGACGCCCAGACCCAGGACCAGGTCGCCAAGGGCATCCGGCTGCCGCTGGCGGCCACGGCCCAGAAGCTGTGGGACGCGGGGCGTCCGCCACTGAGCTGGCCCGCGTTCGCCGATCTCGCGAACAAGCTCGGGCCGGAGGCCGGCTTCACGCCCTGATGCGGCGCGACGGCGAAGCGGTTGGTCCGCTTCCAGGTGATACGCGGTGGTATGTCAGGCTTCGGGGTCGGGACTCGTGGCCCGGCCCTCATGCCATTCCGCGCGCAGCAAGGCGTATTCCACTTCGCCGTGCTCGGCGCCATCGACGAAATCCGGCCATTCCTTGTGGACGGTTCGTACGTACCGGAGGCCCGACTTCTCCAGGACGCGGCGGGAGGCGAGATTGACGGCCATCGTCGTCGCGTACACCCGCCGCACGCCGAGTTCCGTGAAACCCGCGCGGATCAGCGCACGCGAGCCCTCCGTGGCGTAGCCCCGGCCCCATGTGGCGGTGCGCAGCCGGTAGCCGAGCTCGGCCTCGGCGGGATCGCCGTGCTCCTCCGGGCGGAACTCGAACCAGCCGACGAAGGCGCCGGATGGCTTCTCGGTGGCGATCCAGTGGCCGAAACCGGGGAAGAGTTCGGCGCGGCGGATCAGGGAGGGCAGGATCTCGCCGCTGATCCGTTCGTGCGGCGGCGGCCTGCCGTCGCCGAGGAAGCGCATGACGCCCGGGTCGCTGTCGAGTGTGACGAGCAACTCCGCGTCGGCTCCGGTGAGGGGGCGCAGCCGTAGCCGCCCGGTCTCCACAGGTCGCTGCACGGTGCCACCGTACGGGGCTCACGTGCCTGGTCGCGACGCGTTTCCGCGGGGGCGTGGGGAGGTGAACGGGGCGGAATTTCCGGGGAGTTCACACGAGACGGCCGGGGTCGCCACCCCCCACAGGAGAGACCCCGGCCGTCGTCGGTGAGGGCCCGGAAGGGGGCCCGTACTCTCCTCTGCGTACGAGGCTCGGTTTCTGTCACACCGGCCGAGACGTGGACGCGCACCGGCTCGAGGCCCTAGCGTGCTGGGTCGCGCCGGGCGGCGATGATGTGGGTCCATGGTTTACTTCAGTCGTCAACTTCTGGTTGCCATGCGACGTGGATGACCGGCATCGCGATCGGCGCCCGCGGCCATGCAGGGCGAGTGAAGCAGGATGAGGGCGTGCTGGGGGACGACGCGGAGCTGACTACCGCGGTTCACGCGGCACAGGACGGGAACGAGACCGCGTTCCGGACTGTGTACAGAGCGGTGCACCCGCGGCTACTCGGCTATGTGCGGACGCTGGTCAGCGAACCGGACGCGGAGGACGTCGCGTCCGAGGCGTGGCTGCAGATAGCCCGGGACCTCGGGCGGTTCAGCGGTGACGCGGACCGGTTCCGGGGCTGGGCCGCGCGCATAGCCCGCAACCGTGCGCTGGATCACATTCGCATGCGCGGCCGTCGGCCCTCGATCGGCGGCGACGAAACCGAACTTGCCGACAAAGCGGCCGATGCGGACACGGCGCGCGAGGCGATGGAGTCGATCGGCACCGGCCGTACGCTCCGCCTCATCTCCAAGCTGCCCCAGGACCAGGCCGAGGCCGTGGTGCTCCGGGTCGTGGTGGGGCTCGACGCGAAGAGCGCCGCGGAGGTGCTCGGCAAACGGCCGGGCGCGGTCCGTACGGCCGCACACCGCGGACTGCGGCGGCTCGCGGAGCTGATCGGGACGGAAGAGCCCAAGGAGGGTGACCAACTCCCGGAGTCGGCCGGGGACTCCGCATACCGTTCCGCTTATGTTTCCCGTCCGGCTCCTTCCGCTCCAGGCGTAGCGCCTCCCGCAGCTCATGGCTGTCCTTCTGAAGCAGCTTCCGGTCCGGCTTCGGATTCCGTTTCGAATCCGGACCACGGACCCCGCGCCGACCCCTCCGAGGGCTCGGGCGGACTCGACGGAGTGCCGCCCCAACGGGAGTGGCACCAGGGGCAGGTCACGTCCGCCGGTGTGACGGATTCCGGTGCGCGAACGCAGAAGGACATGTGATGGCCGACGATCGGTACAAGTGGCTGGACCAGGACGCTGCGGAGCGGTTGCTCCGTGGCGAGCCGGCCGATGCCGCCGTCGGACCGCACGACGCGTTCTCCCGCGCGCAGGCGGAGCGCCTCGCCGAGGCGCTGGCCGATGTGCTCCTCGAGGCGGGCGCCCTGGGCGCCCCGGGAGCCGCACACCGGACGGCTGTCGGCGAGATGCCCGGCGAGGCCGCGGCGACCGCCGCATTCCGCAAGGCCGTCGAAGCACGGAACGGTGCGGCGCATTCCGGTTCTACGCGCGACAAAGTCGGCAGCCTCGGGACCGTGAGGCATTCCCGCAGGGGAGCCCACGCCGCGGACACCACCCAGATCATTCGCCTCGCGAGACCTCAGTGGCCCGCCCGCATGGGCCGCTCGCTGCGGGCGGGCGTGGCCGTGGCCATGGCGGGGTGTGTGCTCGGAGGCGTCGCTGTCGCGGCGGGATCGGGCGCACTGCCCGCCCCGTTCGGCGGAGGAGACGGCGAACGGCTCCCCGCCGAGAGTGTGTCCGCGGGAGCGACCGGCGAAGCCCTCTCCACCCCGTCCGGTGAGCAAGGCTCCACCCAGACCCCCTCGGACCGGCCTTCCGGCACCAGCCCGTCCGGTGACGGCACGGACTCCGGGGACGGACGGGGCGACGGACGGCGGGACAACAGCCGGCCCAGCACCCCCGGCGACGGCAATGGCAGGTCGCAGGACGACGCCTGGCTGCTGCCCGAAGGCAAGGGCGACCTCGAGGGCGAGAAGCTGAAGGTCGCTCTGCTGCTGTGCCGCAAGCACCAGGCGGGCACCCTCGACGAGCGTACGGAGCGCCGCCTGGAGCAGGCCGCGGGAAGCGCCGAGAACCTGGACCGCTCCTGCGAGCGCCTGCTGAACGGTGACTACCGCGACGCTTCCGGCGGCGGGGACGGCAACAACGGCGGTGGCAACGACCACGGCGACGGCACCGACCAGGGCGACGAGGGCAAGAAAACGGACGGCGGAGACGATGGCGGAGGAGACATCGGCGTACCCGAAAACGGCGACAAGCAGCCGTCGGCCCTCGGCCCCGCGACCGAGCCTTCGTCCGGCGCGTCCGGCGGGTTCGCCGTAGCCGCACTCTCCGGTCCGAAGCCCGGTTCGCTGCACCTGTCCACGGGGGCGTACATCAGCGTGTGAGCCGGGGCGCGAGGACTCCGGGGCGCGTACCCGAGTATGTGGCCGTGCCCGAGTCTTTGGCCGTGCCCGTGGCGTGGGGCTTCGGGCCCTGTACGTGAACGGTGATCCGTAATCCCTGATCCGTAATCCCTGATCCCTGATCCGTGATCCGTGATCCGTGATCCGTGATCCGTGCGGCATCCACGTGGGTTGTGGGCCAGTGCGCCGCGTTCGCGGGACTGCGATGTGCATGCGTGGCGTCTGGGTCCCGGCGCTTGGAGCCTCTGAGTCCCGGGAGTGGTGGCGTCCGGGCCCGGCGCCTGTGGTCGCTGAGCCCCGGGGGCGGTGGCCTGTGAGCTCCGGCGCGCACTGAGTCTCCCGGAACCGCTGAGCCCGCGGACCCGCCCAGCGATCCGCCGCGTAGCTACGGGTGCCGTCCGCTCCGGCGGCGGCTCGTTAACGCGTCAACCACCGCGCAGTCCATTCTTCAACCAGGGTGTGACACTTTTCAGCCCCCCGGCGCAGTAACTAGTGAGCCGACTGGTCATCGGCGGTGTGTGAGCCGGGGTTCCCCCCGTACCTGCGGCTCCACGCATATGGCGCGGGCGGGGCACGTTCCCCCGGCCCTGCCCGCGCCCTTTCTCCCCCTACGCTCCCCGCACGAGCACCGTGCCGCGTCGCCCCGGCGGCCGGATTCTTGCCGTGGGGGTGTCCTCCGCCCGGCATCTCCTCGGCGCAACTCCCGTCCTGCTAGCGGTAGATGACGACCTTGTCGCCCGTACGCGTCCGGTCGAAGAGCGCAGCGATCCCGGCCTTGTCCCGCACATTGACGCAGCCGTGCGAGGCGCCTCTGTATCCGCGCGCAGCGAAGTCGGCGGAGTAGTGCACCGCCTGGCCGCCGCTGAAGAAGAGCGCATACGGCATTGCGGTCTTGTAGATCGTCGAGACATGGTCGCGGCTCTTGAAGTAGACGGTGAAGCTGCCTTCGCGGGTGGGTGTGTACTGCGAGCCGAAGCGCACGTCCATCGCCGAGACGACCCTGCCGTCGATCATCCACGCCAGGGTGTCGCTGCTCTTGCTGATGCACAGCACGCGCCCGGTGAGGCAGCGCGGATCCGGACGGCCCAGCGGCTTGCTCGTCGTCGGGAAGAGCGCCGTACGGGACGGCGGCGCCGTCACGGACCGCAGCGCCGACCAGGTGGCGATGTCGACCGCACCGGTACGGGCGAGCCCGCGCCGCGCCTGGAAGGACGTCACGGAGGCGGTCGTGACGGAGCCGTAGAAGCCCGTGGGATTCCGGTCGAACAGCCCCAGCTCGCGCAGCCGGGCCTGCAGCTCCCTGACCTGACCGCTCCGGCTGCCGGAGGCCATCAGCAGCGGGCGGACCGGTGCGGGGGCGGCGGGCCCGGCGGCCGGCTTCGCGGGACGGGCGCCTTTACCCGGTTGCGCCGATGCCCCGGGGTTCGCGGACTTCGCGTGCAGGGCCGCCCGGGCGGGCCTGGAGTCGGCGTGGCCGGCGCCGGGAGCGGTGCGCGCGGGGCCGGTGCCCCGCGGCGGTTCGTACCGGCAGCCCGAGGTCAGTCCTGCGGCCAGTGCGGTGACGGCCGAGGCCGCAAGGGCCCGGCGTACGACCGCTCCCATGCGCATGATCCGCCCCCCTCCGGCCCCCGTTTTCCGGATCTTTCCCCATTCATGTGTTCCCTGTGCTGCCGGGGGACGAACCACGGGTACATGCTGAGAGGGAGCGGGCGTGAAGCGGGATGCCGCCGGGGGCCGCAGGAACGCACAGAGATCGCGGGGGCCCTGAAGAGCACGGAGGCAGAGCAGATGGCGCGAGAGTCGCAGTCCGGATTCCCCGTCGAGCCCGTGTACGGCCCCGACGCTCCGCCCGGCTGGGATCCCGCCGAGCAGCTGGGCGAGCCCGGTGAGTATCCCTTCACGCGCGGGGTGTACCCGACGATGTACACCACCCGCCCGTGGACCATGCGCCAGTACGCCGGCTTCGGCACCGCCGCCGAGTCCAACGCCCGCTACCGCGACCTGATCGCCCACGGCACCACCGGCCTGTCCGTCGCCTTCGACCTTCCCACCCAGATGGGCCACGACTCGGACGCGCCCCTCGCGCACGGCGAGGTCGGGAAGGTCGGTGTGGCCATCGACTCGGTCGACGACATGCGGGCGCTGTTCGACGGGATCCCGCTCGGCGAGGTCTCGACCTCGATGACGATCAACGCGCCCGCGGCGGTGCTGCTGCTCCTGTACCAGCTCGTGGCCGAGGAACAGGGCGTCCCCGGGGCACAGCTCACCGGCACCATCCAGAACGACGTGCTCAAGGAGTACATCGCCCGCGGCACGTACATCTTCCCGCCCGAGCCCTCACTCCGGCTGACCGCCGACATCTTCCGCTACTGCAAGGCCGAGATCCCGAGGTGGAACACCATCTCGATCTCCGGCTACCACATGGCTGAGGCGGGCGCCACGCCCGCACAGGAGATCGCCTTCACGCTCGCCGACGGCATCGAATACGTCCGTACGGCGGTGGCGGCCGGAATGGACGTGGACGACTTCGCGCCACGGCTTTCGTTCTTCTTCGTCTCCCGGTCGACGCTCCTGGAGGAGGTCGCCAAGTTCCGTGCGGCCCGGCGGATCTGGGCGCGGGTGATGCGGGAGGAGTTCGGCGCGAGGAACCCCAAGTCGATGATGCTGCGCTTTCACACCCAGACGGCGGGGGTGCAGCTGACCGCACAGCAGCCGGAGGTGAACCTGGTGCGGGTCGCGGTGCAGGGCCTCGCGGCGGTGCTCGGCGGCACGCAGTCCCTGCACACCAACGCCTTCGACGAGGCCATCGCGCTCCCCACGGACAAATCGGCGCGGCTGGCGCTGCGCACGCAGCAGGTGCTGGCCCACGAAACCGATGTGACCGCCACCGTCGACCCGTTCGCGGGGTCGTACGCGGTCGAGCGGCTGACGGACGAGGTCGAGGACGCGGCCCTGGCCCTCATGGACCGCGTCGAGGATCTGGGCGGCGCGGTACGGGCGATCGAACAGGGCTTCCAGAAGGGGGAGATCGAGCGCAGCGCGTACCGGATCGCGTTGGAAACGGACGCGGGCGAGCGCGTCGTGGTCGGGGTCAATCGCTTCCGGCAGGACGAGGAGGAGCCGTACGAGCCGCTGCGCGTCGACCCGGCGATCGAGAACCGGCAGGCCGAACGGCTGGCCGCACTGCGCGCAGAACGCGACCAGGGGACCGTGGACGCGGCGCTCCGCGAGTTGAAGAAGGCGGCGGAGGGCACGGACAACGTCCTGTACCCGATGAAGGACGCGCTCGCCGCGCGGGCCACGCTGGGCGAGGTGTGCAACGCGCTGCGGGACGTCTGGGGCGCATACGTCCCGACTGACGCATTCTGAGGGCTTTCTGGCATGTGGACGGCTGCGCGCGGTGTCAGAGGCGCGTGCAAGACTCCCGTCCATGCTGGGCGTGACTGACCTTCCGACGTATCTGGCCGGACTCGTACTCATCATCCTGCTGCCGGGGCCGAACTCGCTGTACGTGATCTCGGCCGCGGCGCGACGCGGTGTGCGCACGGGCTATCGGGCCGCATGCGGTGTGTTCTGCGGCGACGCGGTGCTGATGGTGCTCTCGGCGGCGGGCGTGGCCTCGCTGCTGCAGACCAATGAACTGATGTACGGCGTCGTGAAGTACGCGGGCGCCGGCTATCTGACGTGGATGGCGATCGGCATGCTGCGCTCGGCGTGGGGGATGTGGCGCGAGCGGCGCCATGAGCGGAGCGGCGGTGAGACCTTCGTCACGCCGATGGCCGCCTGTGCCGCGGGGCCGGATGCCGAGGGGGGAGCCGTACCGGTGGCCGGCCTGACGGCCGGGGGAGAGGCGGTCGACGAGGGGGCCGAGCGGCCGTACCGTCGCGCGCTGGTGATCAGCCTGCTCAACCCGAAGGCGATCCTGTTCTTCGTCTCTTTCTTCGTGCAGTTCGTGGACCCCGGGTACTCCCACCCGGCGCTGTCGTTCCTGCTCCTGGGCAGTCTCGCCACGCTGTTCAGCTTCCTGTACCTCACCGCGCTGATATTCGGCGGGAGCGCGCTGGCCGCCCAGTTCCGGCGGCGCAAGCGGCTGTCGGCGGGCGTCACGTCGCTGGCGGGGACGCTGTTCCTGGGGTTCGCGGCGAAACTGTCGTTGAGCAGCGCGGGGTAGGGCACGCTGCGGGGAGCACAGGCACCGTATCGGCGTCGTAGGGAACGATGCCCACGATCCGTTCCACACGGGGGAGTAGACCGTGAACCGCACGTTTGTGAATGCTGCCATCGGCCTGACCGCGGCGGCGACATTGCTTCTCACCGCGTGCAGCGGAGAAGGCGGGTCGGACAAGAAGGGGAAGATCGAAGGCGCCGGTTCGAGCGCTGACAAGTCCCCGGCTGCAAATGCTTCCGAGCCCACGGGGAAGAACGCCCCGAGGTTCGACATCCCATCGGACGTCGAGGTGAACCTCGAGGGGTTCGCCGGCAGGAATCATACGGAGAAAGAAGCTCTTCGCGATACGACGTACGCGATCAAGGCTGTCCTCGAGGCTCAGGCAAAGGGCTATGGCGGAACGAGCAACTACAGGCGGTACTGGACGGGGCTGCAGGCCGCTCAATTCGTCGACACGATTGACGACTTCGGAAAGGCCGGGAAGACCATCACCGGGTCGTTCCACTATTACCGTCCGAACGTCAAGCTCACCGGCAAGACCACAGCGGGCGTGACCTACTGCGAAGACCAGCGCAAGGGCTATGCCAAGAACCGCAAAACGGGCAAGGCGGAGAAGACCACCCCGTCTCTCGACGACTTCAGCAAGTGGTCACTCGGCTTGGCGAAGGGCGAGTCGGGTGACTGGCAGGTCGTCCGTTACGGATACACAGAGAGGGCAAAGGCGTGTCAGATCGGCTGACGTCCCGCATAGCGCGTGGACTCGCTGTCGGGGGAATCTGTTTGACCTTCCCGGGTCGTATCCTCTGAAGGCACAGATCACGTGGAAGGTCACCTGGACTGCCTCGGGGAGCCCGGACGGGCCACCGGAACCCGGTGCCCTCCCGGACGGCTACTCTCGGCCGAGCAGGATGTCCAGGTACAGGAAGTGCAAACCGTCATCCGCTGACAGCGCGGTACTGGCCCGGGTCGTGCCGAAGGTAGGGCCCGGGCACACGCTTCGAGACGGGCCTGCGGATCGTGATCGCGGCCATCGAGCGGACGTTGCTGTTGGACTGAGCGGCGGCGTAGGTGAGCGGCCGACGTACACGGGCCAACCCAAGTAAGCGTCCACGCAAACTTGTTGAGCCCTTTCGTATGGCTGCGTGTGCCAGCTAGATTCGTATCCTTACGGGGTTCTGGTCTGCATCACGGGGGTTGTTCGGGGTGGGGAATCGGCCGACGGATTGGCATGTGCTGGATCTGGAGGAGGATCCGGTTCCGGGTGATCCGGAGCGGGTGAAGT
>NZ_JBFAYQ010000041.1:0-9106 GCF_040681345.1 Streptomyces sp. NPDC051776
GGCGTTGACTTTTGGCACGCTGTTGAGTTCTCAAGGAACGGACGCTTCCTTCGAAACCATCTCACCGGTTTCTCCGGGCGCTTCCCTTCGGTGTTTCCAACCGTACCAGATTCGTTTTCCGTTCCGTTCCCGGTTCGGATTCGATTCCCGGTCCCCGATTGGAGGGGGTTTGCACCTTCCGGCGCGGCGTCCACGGTAACGCATTTCCCGTCACGCTCATAATCGAGCATTCGGTTCGAAATTCGGCATGCCGAAAACGACCCCGAGAGGATCACGCATCAGTGGATGCCGACGAGCGGCGCGAGTGAAGCCACAGAACCGCACCGGCTGCGTGGCAACCCGGAGAACCCTACGGATGCGCCCCTGCCATGTCAACCCCCTCTGCCCGGCGGGTGAACTGTGGGGTCGTCAGTCCAGGTCGGAGAGGCGTCCGTCGGCGTCCGGCTGGGCTTCCTCCACCCGCCGCAGTACCCGGGTGAGCATGTCGCCCAGCTGCCCGCGCTCCTCGTCCGCGAGGTCTTGGAGAAGGTCCTCCTCGAACACCGATGCCATCCGCATCGCTTCGAGCCACTTCTCGCGGCCCTCCGCCGTCAGCTCGACGATCACCCGTACGCGGTTGTTCTCGTCGCGCTCCCTCGTCACCAGACCCTCGGCGGCCATCCGGTCGACGCGGTGGGTCATCGCTGCGGGGGTCAGGCCGAGGCGCTTGGCCAGGTCCCCGGGGCCCAGACGGTACGGGGCTCCCGCGAGAACGAGCGCCTTGAGGACCTCCCACTCGGCGCTGCTGATGCCGAGGGTCGCGGTCTGGCGGCCGTAGGCCACGTTCATCCGGCGATTCAGGCGCTGGAGAGCCGAGACGACCTTCTCGACCTGGGGGTCGAGGTCGCGGAACTCGCGCTGATAGGCCGCGATCTGTGCCTCGAGGCTCGGCTCCGTGCCGGACTCCGCGTCGGCGGGGGTGTCAGCCATGTCCGGAGTATGGCACGCAGCTCGTTCGCGTTGAACTCCTTCGACGTGTACTCTTTAGGGTCGAACTTTACTGTTGAAGTCTTCAGGCTTCGACTGTCCGACCCTCTTCCGACCTCGACCCAGGAGGTGAGCGTGACCACCGCGATGGGCGCCGCGCTGCGCAGGATCCAGTTGGGGACCGCACTGGCAGCGTTCGGCAATGGCTTCACCGTCCCGTTCCTGTTCGTCTACGTGGCGCAGGTGCGTGATCTCGGCGCGAGCACCGCGGGTGCGGTGCTGGCGGCCTTCGCCGTGGCCGCGCTCGTCGTGCTGCCCTTCACCGGCCGGGTCATCGACCGGCGCGGACCGCTGCCCGTGGCCGTCGTCGGCGCGGTGGCCGCCGCGGCGGGTTCGCTGGCCCTCGGGCTGGTGAGCAGTGAGCCGCTGGTCGTCGCTGCGGCGGGCACCCTCGGCGCTGGGATCGCGGTGATCCAGCCCGCGCTGGCCACGATGATCGTCTGGTGCTCGACGACGGTGACGCGGTCGCGCGCCTTCGCGATGCAGTTCTTCCTCACCAATCTGGGCCTGGGCGTCGGGGGTCTCCTGGGCGGGCTCATCGTGGACACCTCTCGGGCCTCTAGCTTCGTGCTGCTCTTCTCGATCGAGGCGGCGATGTTTCTGGTGCTCGGCGTGACCGCGGCGACCGTACGACTGCCCCGCGCACCGCGCATGGAGGACGCGGTGCCCATGGACGAGCGGGCGAAGGGCGGGTTCCGGGCGCTGCTCGCGGACCGGGCGATGGTGCAGCTCTGCGTGCTGGGCTTTGTGATGTTCTTCGCCTGCTACGGGCAGTTCGAGTCCGGGCTCTCTGCGTTCGCGGTCGAGGTGGCCCGCATCTCACCGGCGATGCTGGGCGCCGCCCTGGCCGCCAACACGGCGGTGATCGTGCTCGCGCAGTTCGTGGTCCTGAAAATGGTGGAGCGGCGGCGGCGCAGCAGGGTCGTCGCGCTGGTCGGGCTGGTCTGGACGGTCGCGTGGGTCGCGGCCGGGGCGTCCGGTCTGGTGCACAGCCGGGCGATGGCGACCGCGGCGATCATCTCGACGTACGCGCTCTTCGGTCTGGGCGAGGCGATGCTGTCGCCGACGATGGCTCCTCTGGTGGCCGATCTGGCGCCGACGGCGCGGGTCGGGCAGTACAACTCCGCTTTCGCGCTGGTGAAGCAGCTCGCGCTGGCCGTCGGTCCTGCGGTGGGCGGGCTGATGGCCGGTTCGGGGATGTATGTGGCGTACATCGCGATGCTCATCGGGTGCTCGCTGGGGATCACGGTGTTGGCGCTGCGGCTTGGCCGCCGCCTGACGCCGGCCCAGGACAAGCCGGTGCGCGCTCCGCACCGGGAGCCCGCCGGGGACGGGACGGTGGCCGCGCGCGTGCCGGCGCCCCGGGCGGAGTCCGAGGCGGTCGTGCCGGTTTCGCGGGCTGGAGCGGCCGTACCCGCCCCGCGGGCGGAGGCCGAGGCGCTGCCCGCGACCGTGTGACCGCCGCGGGCAGCCCGCCTCCGGGCGGGCTGCCCGCTCACTCCTCGGGGAGGGCGAACTCGCACCAGACCGCCTTGCCGCCGCCCGGCGTGCGCCGGGAACCCCAGGCGGAGGCGATGGTGGCGACGATCGAGATGCCGCGGCCTGCCTCGTCCACGGGCTCGGCGCGGCGGCGGCGCGGGAGGTGATCGTCGCCGTCGGTCACCTCGATGATGAGGCGGCGGTCCGTGCGGCGCAGCCGCAGCCGCATGGGCGGGGTGCCGTGCTGAAGGGAGTTGGCGACGAGTTCGCTGACCGCCAGGACGCCCAGGTCGCGCAGGTCCGCGGGGAAGCGCCAGCTCGCCAGGACGCCGGAGGCGAAGGCACGGGCGCGGGGCGCGGCCTCGACGCCGCCGAGCAGCTCCAGTGCGGCGTTGTGGAACAGTTCGGCGTCATGGCCCGTACGGGCCGGGTGCTGGAGGACGAGGACGGCCACGTCGTCGTCGTGGTCCGCGGTGACGCCGAGGGCGCGGATCATGCGGTCGCAGACCACTTGGGGTGTACCGGTGGCACCGGCGAGCGCCTGCTCCAGCGAGGTCACGCCTTCGTCGATGTCCTCGCCACGACGCTCGACGAGACCGTCGGTGTAGAGCACGGCGGTCGCGCCGGGACCGAAGGGCACGGAGCCCGATGTGTGCAGCCAGCCGCCGGTGCCCAGGGGCGGGCCGGTGGGTTCGGCTGCCCGGCGGACGGTGCCGTCGGCGTCGCGGAGGATGATCGGCAGATGGCCGGCGGAAGAGTGAACGAGCCGCCCCTCGTTGGGGTCGTGGACGGCGTACGCACAGGTGGCGATCTGGCTCGGGTCGATCTCCGAGGCGAGTCCGTCGAGCAGTTGAAGGACCTCGTGCGGCGGCAGGTCGAGGCGGGCGTACGCGCGGACGGCTGTGCGGAGCTGGCCCATGACGGCGGCGGCCCGTACGCCGCGGCCCATCACATCGCCGATGACCAGGGCTGTGCGGCCGGCGCCGAGGGTGATGACGTCGTACCAGTCGCCGCCGACGGCCGCGTCTGTGCCGCCCGGCTGGTACGTGGCGGCGATGCGCAGGTCGTCGGGCTGCTCCAACTCCTGGGGAAGCAGGCTGCGCTGGAGGGTGACGGCGGCTTGGCGCTGGCGCCGCTCACTGGTGCGCAGTCGCTCGGCGGCCTCGACCTGATCGGTGACGTCGGTGGCGAAGACGAGCACGCCGCGGTGGGAGCCGGTGGTCGGTGCGGCCGAAGCAGGAGCTGCGGGGGCGCTGTTGGGAACACTGGAGTGCGACCCCGGCGTATTTGCGGGGTGCGCGCCCCTCGCCGTGGTCCCGCCGGTCGCCGTTAGGTCGATGGGACTGCAGGTGAACGTGTAGTGGCCGGGGCGGCTGCGGCCGGTCGGTCCGGCCTGCGCAGCGTCGGCGCGGCCGTCCGCGAACACCTCGTCCACCACCGCCTCGCCGCCGTCCGCGGGCACGCGACGGGACTTGACGGTGCGCGGCTTGCCGCTGCGCAGCACCTGGTCCATGAGTGGGAGCAGGCCGAGTTCGGCGAGCTCGGGAAGGGCCTCGCGCGCGGGGCGGCCGGGGGCGCGGGCGCCGAAGACCGAGGCATACGCCTCGTTGACGTACGCGATGCGGTGCTCGGGGCCGTACACGACAGCGACCAGGCCCGGGACTTGCTCCAGGACGTCCTGGACGGCCAGCCCGCCGACGGTGACGTGCGGCTCCGTGGACGCGGCGGTGGCAGGAGGCGCGGACACGGCGGCGGCCCCGGGGCGCTCGGCGCGGGCGGCCGGCACGGGACTGCCGCTGCCCGCCGCCCCCGATGGCTTACGGGGGCGCGAGCCGCGGTCGGTCCGCGCCGCCGCGCGTCGCTGCGTTCCGGGGAGCCGGGCGCTCCAGCGCGTGAAGTTCACTGAGTTATGCCTCGTGATGTCGCTTCGGGTCAGCCAGGCCGGCCGGGAGTACAGCCGATGCCGTAGATCGTTCCGCACAACACTCTTCGTAGGGATGAGCCCACCCATGGTCACACGTCCAGTGTGGCCGAGAGGACTGACATTCCTCAGACGCGGGGTGCCTGCGGGCAGTTCCGGGCGTAGCCCGAAAGCGTGGCCCGGCGGCCTCCCGTCGTCGTGTGGCGTGCCCGGCTTACGTCGTCTCGTTGTGACGGCCGGTTCCCGCCGCGAGTTCGAACTCGGCGCGTGGGTTCTCCAGCGAGCCGAGCGAAACGATTTCGCGCTTGAACAGCCCCGCGAGGGTCCACTCGGCGAGCACCCTGGCCTTACGGTTCCAGGTCGGTACCCGGCTCAGGTGGTAGGCGCGATGCATGAACCAGGCGGGGTAGCCCTTGAGCTTCCGCCCGTAGATGTGTGCCACTCCTTTGTGGAGTCCGAGGGAGGCCACGGAGCCCGCGTAGGAGTGCTCGTAGTCCTGGAGGGGCCCGCCGCGCAGTGACGCGACGATGTTCTCGGCGAGGACCTTGGCCTGACGGACCGCGTGCTGGGCGTTGGGGGCGCACTCCCTGCCCGCGTCCCTGCCCTTGTCCTTGGCGCCCGCGGTGATGTCGGGGACCGCGGCGGCGTCACCGGCCGACCATGCGTGTTCTGTGCCCTCGACACGGAGGGACGGGGCGCAGATCAGGCGCCCCCGCTCGTTCAGCGGCAGGTCGGTCGCCGCGAGGATGGGGTGCGGTTTGACGCCTGCGGTCCAGACGAGCGTGCGGGTGGGGTAGCGGGAGCCGTCGCTGAGCACCGCGACCCGGCCCTCGCAGCTCTCCAGGCGGGTGCCGAGCCGTACGTCGATATTGCGTCTGCGCAGCTCGCGTACGGCGTACTTGCCCATGTCCTCGCCGACTTCGGGGAGGATCCGGCCGGTCGCCTCGACGAGGATCCACTTCATGTCGTCGGCGTCGACGTTGTGGTAGTAGCGGGACGCGTAGCGCGCCATGTCCTCGAGTTCGGCGAGGGCCTCCACGCCCGCGTAGCCGCCACCGACGAAGACGAAGGTCAGCGCCGCGTCGCGGACCTCGGGGTCGCGCGTGGAGGAGGCGATGTCGAGCTGGCCGAGGACGTGGTTGCGCAGCCCGATGGCCTCTTCGACGGTCTTGAAGCCGATGCCGTGCTCGGCGAGACCCGGAACCGGGAGCGTGCGCGAGACCGATCCCGGGGCCAGGACGAGCTCGTCGTACTCGAGCTCGATGGAGCCGGTGCCCTCCTCCTCGGTCGCGAGCGTCGTGATGGTGGCGGTGCGCTTGGCGTGGTCGATGGCGGTGGCCTCGCCGATGACGACCTGACACCCCTCGAGTACGCGGCGCAGCGGCACCACGACGTGGCGCGGCGAGATCGAGCCGGCGGCGGCCTCGGGGAGGAAGGGCTGATACGTCATGTACGGCTCGGGGTCGACCACGACGACCCGGGCTTCGTCACGTTTCAGCTTCCGCTGAAGGCGCAGGGCGGTGTACATCCCGACGTATCCGCCGCCGACAACGAGAATGCGCGCCGGTTCCTTCACAGAGGGTCTCCTCGCGACGATGCTCACAGCACACTCCCATGACGCACCGGCCACGCGCGTTTGTCCACAGGCTCGGCGAAATGTGTGACCGGGCCGCGGGGAGGGCTCTCCGGGCGGAGGCGCTTGCGAGCGGCCCAACGGCGCAGGTCAGCCGGTGGCGGCGGGTCCGCTCGGGGCTCTGCGGGGCAAGCGGAACGGCCTTGTGGTCCGAACGGGGCGACTCGCGCGGAAAGGGGAGCCTCTTCTTTCTTGACCGGGGCTCAACTATGTTCGTACCTCGTCGGGGTGCTGGACCGCCCCCGGCAGTCAGGGCGGGGAGTCTCCGGGGGGAGACGTCATGACCGGGGGAAACGGGGATACAGGTATGCATATTCAGGGCTCTTCGTCGCTGCGGGTCGATGCGCAGCGGAATCTGGAGCATGTACTGCGCGCCGCGCGCGAGGTCTTCGGCGAGCTGGGCTACGGCGCGCCGATGGAGGACGTGGCGCGGCGGGCACGCGTCGGCGTCGGCACCGTGTACCGGCGCTTTCCGAGCAAGGACGTGCTCGTCCGGCGGATAGCCGAAGAGGAGACGGCCCGGCTGACCGAGCAGGCGCGTGCCGCGCTGGGGCAGGAGGAGGAGCCGTGGTCGGCGCTGTCGCGCTTCCTGCGGACCTCGGTGGCCTCGGGCGCGGGACGGCTGCTGCCTCCGCAGGTGCTGCGGGTGGGCGTGGACGCGGATCAGGAGACGATGCAGGGTGCGGTCGCCTCGGGCTCCGGCGCCGTGGCGGGTGCGGGCCGGGGCGCTGCAGCGGGTTCCGGTGCGGTTGCCGCGCCGGGCGCCGGTGCCGGTGCGGCGGCTTCCGGTGGAACCCGGGCCGCCTCGGCCGCGCGGTTGCCGCAGCAGCGACACGCGCAGGCGGGCCTACGGCTGGTGGAACAGCCGTCAGCGCAGGAGGACGGTGCAGCACGGACCGCGGAGGGCGCCCGGGCGGTCACCGCTCCGGGCGACGACGCCGGGATAGGTGAGCTGCTCGACGTCGTCGGGCAGTTGGTCGAGCGGGCGCGAGCGGCGGGCGAGCTGCGGCGGGATGTGACGGTCGCGGACGTGCTGCTGGTCATAGCAACCGCCGCGCCCTCCTTGCCGGATGCCGCTCAGCAACAGGCGGCTTCCGCACGCCTGTTGGACATCCTTCTGGAGGGTCTGCGGTCACGGCCTCTGGCCTAGCCGGGGGTTGGGCTCGGCGGTTGACCTCGCTGGCACCTTGGGCTCGGCGGTTGGCCTCCCCGTAACTCGGTTTGCTCGCGTTACTAAGGGCTCGGTGGGGGCTCGCTGTTGCTGCGGCTCTTCCGGGGCTTGCCGTGACTGCGGGCTCGTCGTACCGGGGTTGCGGCTGTCGGCGGCGTTCGTGAGGAGAGACGCTGCGGCTTGGTACGCGGATCGATACGGGGGTGGTCGGGGCTGCCGACGTGCACCGACGCGCCGTTCCGGCGAAGCGACATCCGGCCATCGGGGAAGTATGCCCCTATCGGGGTACGCATGAGGCTCTATCGTGTGAACACACCCCTCAGGGGTGGTTGGTCGCCATGAGGGGTGGGCCGCGAGCGGCTGTATGTCAGGCTGACACGGTGTTCCGGTGTAACTGCGGGTACGAGGGCCTGGGCTATGGAGGCTGACGGGCGGGACGAGCCACGTCGCGGCGGCGAACTGGCCGACGGCCCCTTACCGAACGTGCCGTCGCAGCGCGAGGACGCCTCGGTGCCGGAGACGGCACCTGCCGAAGTGGGCCGATCGGACGCCGACTTGATCGTCTCGATGCGTGACGGCGACCTCGACGCGTTCGGCGAGTTGTACCGGCGCCATGCGGGAGCGGTCCGGCGGTACGCGCGTACGTGCTGTCGAGACGTCCGCGGCGCCGAGGACCTCACGGACGTGGTGTTCCTGCGGACGCTCCAGGCCGTCCGGGGTGGCACGGGGCCCGACTCCGCGATCCGTATCCATCTCCTCACGATGCTGAGGCGGGTCGCGGCGGCGTGGGCGAGCACCACAAAGCGCGACCTGCTCGTCGAGGACTACGCCGTGTTCGCCGGGTCCGCGGAGCGCACCCGAGATGCCCATGAGGACGCGTTCATCCCGGACCCTGACGTGCGCGCCATGCGCGGGGCCGAACAGTCGCTGGCGGTACGGGCGTTCCGTAGTCTGCCCGAGCCCTGGCAGACGGTGCTGTGGCACATCACGGTCGAAAAGGAGCGGGCGGACCAGGTGGCCCCGCTCCTCGGGCTGAGCCCGAAGGCGACCGGAGTGCTGACGCAACGTGCCTGCGAGGGATTCACGCAGGCCTATCTGCAGGCGCACGTGAACTCCTCACGCCTCGCCGGTGGTGACTGCACCCGTTACGCCGCTCGTCTGGGCGTGTTCGCCCGCGGCGCGTTGCGCGGGCTGGCAGCCCGCGGACTGCGGGAACACGTGGCGAGGTGCCCCAAGTGCCGTACGGCCGCGCTCGGGGCGAGAGACGTCGACGCCCGCCTGCGCGCACTCCTGCCGGTCGCGATCCTCGGCTGGTCGGCCACGGGGTACGCGACCGAGGCGACGGACCTCGGTGCGGCGGCCGGGGCACCCGGCACCTCGCCCTGGATGGCTGGTCGCGCCGGAACGACCGTTCCCGCCGGCGCGGTGGTGCCTGCGCCGCGCGAGGACGGCACGGGAGGTGCGCCGGGTGCCCATGGCGACGACTGCCACGCGGCGAGCTCGGGCGGGGACCAGAGCGAGGGAGAAGGAGAAGGAGAAGGAGAGGGAGACGCGGGAACGGCGAAGGCGTCGGTGACAGGATCCGCCACGCCGACGTCCGGAGCGGCGGACGTCGGCCGGTCGGGCGCCGAAGTCGGAGCGACGAACGCGGACATGGCGGATCCGACGATCGCTGAGGCCGACCCCGTCGCCTCATGGGAAGACAGCACTTCCCCGTCGGAAGGCGCCGTGGACTCCCGCACCGCCGAGGGCACCTCGGAGAGCACCGACCATGGGGACGAGAGCACCGAACCTCCCGGTTGGTTCGGATTTCCCGCGAGGGCAACGTCCCATGCGGGCTCGCACGCGGAGCCGGCGGCGGGGCCCGCGGAACGCG
>NZ_JBFAYQ010000041.1:9204-57897 GCF_040681345.1 Streptomyces sp. NPDC051776
CGCCGAGGACGCCGAGGACGCCGAGGACGCCGAGGACGCCGAGGACGCCGAGGACGCCGAGGACGCCGAGGACGCCGAGGACGCCGAGGACGCCGAGGACGCCGAAGCCTATGGCAACGCGGGTCAGGAAGCGAGCAGCGACGAGCGTGGCGGCGACGCGAAGAGTGTGGCCGGCCCGGTCCGCACGTCCGGCGGCTCAACTCGCCCGGATACGGCGGCGCGTAGTGGTTCCGGGGGGCGTGGGGGCAAGGGCGCGCACGCGGGACGGCACCAGGGGCTCAGCGTGCCCGCGAAGATCGCCATAGGGGCGGTCGCTGCTGCAGTGGCGGCGACGACCGTGCTGGCCGTCACAGTCGGGAACGGGGAACCCGAGGAGGAGACCCGGGCCGAGCCCTCGGCATCGGCCTCCGCCGAGCCCCCGGACTCCGATGACGGGCTCACGCCGAAGCCGCCGGGCCACATCGCAGAGCGGCCCGATCCCGAGGAACCGGCGCGCCGCACGCCCAAGGACCTGGATCGCCGAAACGCTTTCCCGCCTGGCGACTCGCGGCCGTACGCCCAGCCCTTAGGGGGAGGGCCCGGACCGGCCGGGTCGGGATCGGGCGCGGGCTCCGGGCAGTGGCCGGGGTCGTCCGCAAAGCCACCGTCCAGCCCTGGGGCGCCGGTGCCCGTTCCGCCGCGGGCCACCACTCCGTACCCGCTCGACCGGCTCGCCTACGACGTGTCCGGTGACGGCTCCGGGCCAGAGGTGCGGGCAGCGGGAAGTTCGTGGCTGTGGCAGCGCAAGGGACAGGAGATAGACGGCATGCGGTACGCGCACGGAGCAAGCGTGCATGCGAACTCGTCCGTGACGATCGATCTGAATCGTTCCTGCGTCGCATACGACGCGCGCGTCGGTGTGGACGACGCCACGCTGCTCGGGCTCGGATCCGTGCGGTTCTCCGTCTACGGGGACGGGACGCGCCTGTGGCGCTCCGCTTCGATGCGCAGCGGCGAGTCGGCCACGCCGGTCCATGTGCCGCTGTCGGGGCGGAAAACACTACGCCTGGTGGTCGAGGGCCGGTCGCTTCTGGGCGCGGTGGCGTTGGCCGACTGGGCGCACTCGAGCATCACGTGCCACTGACGCTCCGCGATCACGCTGCCGATTCGCCCCGTCGACCCTTCTCCCGGTTCAGCTGTCCGACCGCTCAACCGTCACCGCTCAACCGTCACCGCTCAACCGTCACCGCTCAACCGTCACCGCTCAACCGTCACCGCTCAGCGGTCACCGCTCAACCGTCACCCCGCCGACAGTTCCACCACGGCCGTGTCTTCACCCTGCCCCATGACTCGCCCCGTTCACCCCGCCCACACCTCCACTCCGTCCACCCCGTTCACAGCGCCGGGCGCGGGGCCACGCCTCCCGCGACCGCCCGCTGGCGCGGGGCCGCCGAGCCCGTCCAGCACGTACCGCGGCGCGCGAGAAGGCGGCGGAGCCACAGCTCCGTCGAGACCAGCTCCGCCAGGCCGTCCAGAGGGAGCGCCTCGCCTCCCGCGGCCGCGCGTACGGCTTTGCGGACGACCCGTGCCTCGAGCAGGCCGGCGTCGGCGAGGAGGGGTGCGTCGAACAGCGCGACGAGGTCCTCGACCGCCACTCGGAGTCCGGAGAGTACGGCCGCGGCCCCGGCGGCGTGCGAGGGCGCTCCCCATCCCGGGGGGAGATCCCGGATGCCGGCGCCCGCGAGGACGGCGCGCAACACCGAGGCGCGCGCGCCCGGTTGGACCCGCAGGGCTTCGGGGAGCGCGCGGCAGGCCCGGACGACCTGGTTGTCGAGAAAGGGCGCGTGCAGCCGCTGGCTGCGGACCTCCGCGGCCTGTTCGAAGACCCGGTGGTCCATGGCGTAGCGGGCCAGGGCGGCGCGGGCACGGCGTTCGCCGGGGCGTTCCAGTGGCCCCGGCCGGGTGGCGGCGCCCTGCAGGCGAACCGATACTTCCGCGAGTGCCTCCCCTGTGAGCCAGCGCGCCGCGGGTCCCGGCCGGCACCAGGCGAGGGCGGCGATCGATGCGTCGACGGCCCCGGCCGGACCGGTGCCGCCGCCCGCTGGCGTGGTAGTGCCGCCGTCCGCGTCGTCGAAGCGCCGTTCCAGCAGCCGTGCCGCCGCTTCCCGGACGCCGTCCCGGTAGGAGGTACGGGCCAGCCGGCGAGCGGCGCGGTAGACGGTGATGGGGACGAACAGCGAATGCGCCGAGGGCCCTTCGGACCTGGCGAGAGCGGCGACGGGGCGGAGAAGGCGGCGCCTCTGACGCTCCATCAAGAGATCGGCCAAGCGGGCGGGGTGGGCGTCCAGCACCTGCCGGGCGCCGTGTCCCACCAGATGGTCGGCGCTGCCCGCGACGAGCCGCCGCCGATGCCGCTCGGCGCTGACGATCGCCGGTCCGGGCTCGTCGGTGAGGAGCACCGTGTCGAGTCCCGCGTACGGCAAGGCATCCTCGTCGCCGGTGACGACGACGTGATGGAGCCGTGGGTTGGCAGCGATGCCGCGGGCGCGCTCCAGTTCAGCTTCCCCGGCCGTACGCGCGTGTCCGCCCGACGCCCCGGAGACCAGGTCGTTGAAGGTGACGGCGAGCAGTCGTTCGCCAGCGCCGGTGCCGTGCCCGAGCGGTGTTCCTGGCGCGCCGGGCAGGCCCGCGGCCAGCAGGGCGAGGGTCGAGGAGGCGATGCCGCCGGACAGGTCGGAGCCGATGCCGGGGGCGGGGGCGCCGCGTCTGGCCCGGCGGGCGGCGGGGCCCATGCCGGGGACGGGGCCAGGGTCGGGTTCGGGCATCTCGGGTGCGTGGCGGGGCGCGGCGAGCCGCGCCCGGACGGCTTCGACGAGGGCGTCCCGTACGCCGTCCACCGCTTGGATGGTCTCCATTTGGGGCGCTGCGACGGCCAGCGATGCGGTGGGTTCGTAGCCGGCGACCTCGCGGGACCCGTCGCGCAGGATCAGGGCGTGCCCGGGCGGTACGCGCCGCACACCGGCGTAGGGCGTGCCGTCGCCGAGGGCTTCGGGGGCGTCCGGGCAGGCGAGAAGGGTGGCGAGGTGGCCGATGTCGAGCTGGGCCTCGATGAGGTCGGCGAGCGGCAGGGCGGCGGTCGCGTACGCGGTGCCGCCCGCCCAGGCGGTGTGGAAGACAGGTCGTGCCCCCGCCAGGTCGCCCGCGATGGTCAGGCGGCGGCCGACCTGGGCCACGGCGGTGTAACTTCCGGGCCAGGCGGTGAGATGGCGCAGGGCCCCGCCGCGGGCCGTGAACAGGCCCGCTCTCAACTGCTCGTCGCTCGCTCCGCAGCAGCCGAGTACGGCGAGGCGGGTGTGGGGGGCGGCCTGGACGACGCGCACCTCGTCGGGGCGCCAGTCCCCGACGGCCCACAGAGGATCCGGGTCGCCCCACAGGAGTTGGGCGCCGACGGGGTGGACCGTGCGGGCCTCGTCGGTGACGGGCACCGCGGCGGCACTGCTCCATCCCACCAACCACCGCATCGCCGCCTCCACACGCTGTGGGCAACCAGGAATAGCAGTCATCATGCACAGTCGGGCGGCGGTTCCGGCGCCGAACCCGCCGAGTGGTGTCCCCGCCCAACGGCCGGTCCCCCAGGGGATGGTGCTCCTGGGTCAGGGTCCATGCTGCCACGACACGGGCGCACGGGAGCGGACGAGGAGCGCACGGGCAGGCGGCAGGCGCGCGGCCAAGCCCCGGAGAACCCTGTCGCGTTCAGTACCAAAACGGTACGTCCATACGCAATCGTCCCCAGTGCGGGCGTCGCGGCGGGACGGCCGGGAAACGACGTACTCGCGCGTAACCCGTATGCGGCGGGGCGCCCGTCAAACCTCCGAACCGCAGGCGCCATTCGGCCAATCTACCGCGGGGGCGCGAGCGGGGGCGTATCGGCGCAGAACGGCGCAGAGAGGAAGCGGAACGCGCGCGATCCGGGAGGCGGCACCCGCCCCCCGGACCGGTCCGCCACCCGCGGGGAATGAGGTGGCGGTGTCCCCCAGCCCACTGGATCCAGTTCAGTGGGCCGACCCACGCACTGCCATGGAAGCGCCCGCCCCCGTGGCCAGGACAGAGCGCACGGCCGGGCGCACGGCCACATGCACCGGGAGCACACGCCCTCGCATGGCATCGGCGGTACCGGCCACAATCTCGCCATCCGGCACACCGCCCCTTAACGGTCGGGATGCGGCGAACTACGCTGGGTTTACGAATGCCCCGCGCCTATGCCGGGGCGGCCGTCGGTGTGTCGAGGGGTGGCGCATGTCCAGGGAGCAACGCGGGCCGAACGAGAAGCTCGGCACGGTTCTCGCCCTCGCGGGGATCAGTAATGCCGGGCTCGCACGCAGAGTCAACGACCTCGGGGCCCAGCGCGGGCTGACCCTCCGGTACGACAAGACCTCGGTGGCCCGCTGGGTGTCCAAGGGCATGGTGCCGCAGGGGGCCGCACCCCATCTCATAGCCGCGGCGATCGCCGGCAAGCTCGGGCGGCCCGTGCCGCTGCACGAGATCGGGCTGGCGGACGCCGATCCGGCGCCGGAGGTCGGGCTGGCCTTCCCGCGCGACGTGGCCGCCGCCGTCCGGTCGGCCACCGAGCTCTACCGGCTGGATCTGGCGGGCAGACGGGCGGGCGGCGGAGGCATCTGGCAGAGCCTGGCAGGGTCGTTCTCGGTCAGCGCCTACGCAACTCCCGCCTCCCGGTGGCTCATCACCCCGGCGGACAGCGCCGCCGCCCGCGACCCCAAGGACGCGGAGGCCGGCGGCGCGGACGGCACGCCGCTGCGCGTGGGCCACAGCGACGTACGGAAGCTGCGCGAGGCGGCCGAGGACGCGCGCCGCTGGGACTCCAAGTACGGCGGCGGGGACTGGCGTTCCTCCATGGTCCCCGAGTGCTTACGGGTCGACGCCGCCCCGCTCCTCCTGGGCACCTACAGCGACGACGTCGGCCGCTCTCTCTTCGGCGCGACTGCCGAACTCACCCGTCTCGCCGGGTGGATGGCCTTCGACACCGGCCAGCAGGAGGCCGCCCAGCGCTACTACATCCAGGCGCTGCGGCTGGCCCGGGCTGCGGCGGACGTCCCACTGGGCGGCTATGTCCTCGCCTCGATGAGCCTCCAGGCCACCTACCGCGGCTTCGCCGACGAGGGCGTGGACCTCGCGCAGGCCGCAGCCGAGCGCAACCGCGGCCTGGCCACCGCACGGACCATGAGCTTCTTCCGCCTCGTCGAGGCGCGCGCCCACGCCAAGGCGAGCGATTCCCAGGCGGCGGGCGCGGCGCTCAAGGCGGCCGAGGCCTGGCTCGAGCGGTCGCGGGACGGCGATGCCGACCCCTCCTGGCTCGGCTTCTACACCGAGGACCGGTTCGCTGCCGACGCCGCCGAGTGCTACCGCGATCTGAAGGCGCCACGCCAGGTCCGCCGCTTCACGGAGCAGGCGCTCTCCCGCCCGACGGAGGAGTTCGTACGGTCCCACGGTCTGCGGCTCGTGGTGTCCGCCGTCGCCGAACTGGAGTCCGGCAACCTCGACGCGGCCTGTGCGCAGGGCACGCGGGCGGTGGAGGTGGCGGGGCGCATCTCGTCGGCACGCACCACGGAGTACGTCCGCGACCTGCTGCACCGGCTGGAGCCGTACGGTGACGAGCCGCGCGTCGCCGAGTTGCGCGAGCGGGCCCGTCCACTGCTGGTCTCCCCCGCGTGACCACTGCGTGAGGGGCCGGCGGGAGCACAACGGCAGCGTGCACCGGCGCGCCGGGGGTGGGACAGCCCGACGGCGTGACGAGGGGACGGCGTGACGGCCCCACGGCGTGACGAGGGGACGGCGTGACGAGGGGACGGTGTGACGACGCAGGGACCGGGCCAGGGCATCATCGTGGCAGGGAGGTGGCGACGGTCGGCAGCGGGCAGGCAGCGGAGGTGAACCTGTGACGGTGGCGGACGACAGCGATGTTCTGGTGATCGGAGGCGGGATCGTCGGCCTCTCGGCCGCGTACGCGATCACGCGCGCCGCACCCGGCACCCGCGTCACCGTCCTGGAGAAGGAGAGCGGGCCCGCCCGGCACCAGACCGGGCGCAACAGCGGGGTGATCCACAGCGGGATCTACTACCGGCCGGGTTCCCTGAAGGCGCGGTTCGCGGCACGCGGCGCCGCCGAGATGGTGAAGTTCTGCGCAGAGCATGACATTCCGCATGATGTGACGGGCAAGCTGATCGTCGCCACCGACCGTTCCGAACTCCCCCGCCTGCACGCCCTGGTCCAGCGGGGACGTGAGAACGGCATCCCCGTCCGCGAACTGGGCCCGGCGCAGATCACGGACTACGAACCGCATGTGCGCGGACTCGCCGCGATCCATGTGGGCACCACCGGCGTCTGCGATTTCGGCGCGGTCGCGGACCGGCTGGCCTCGCTCGTGCAGGACGCGGGCGGGCGGATCCGTTACGGCGCGGAGGTACGCACCGTCGGCCGGCGCCCGGGGCGCGTGGCGGTCCGTACGCCGGACGGTGCGGTGCTGCGGGCGGGTGCACTGGTCAACTGCGCCGGGCTGCACTGCGACGAGGTTGCCCGGCTCGCGGGCGACGACCCCGGCATGCGGATCGTGCCCTTCCGCGGCGAGTACTACGAGCTGGTGCCCGAGCGGAACGATCTGGTCCGCGGGCTGGTCTACCCCGTCCCGGACCCGGCCTTCCCCTTCCTCGGCGTCCATCTCACCCGCGGCATCGAAGGGACCGTCCACATCGGGCCGAACGCGGTGCCCGCGCTCGCCCGCGAGGGATACGGCTGGGGGACGGTACGGCCGCGGGAACTGGCGGGGACTCTGACCTACCCCGGGTCGTGGCACATCGCCCGGCGCCACTGGCGCTACGGCGCTGGGGAGCTGCGCCGCTCACTGTCGAAGCACGCCTTCGCGCAGGCCGTGCGTCGCCTCCTCCCCGATGTCGCCGACGAGGACCTCACACCGGCTCCAGCGGGCGTACGGGCGCAGGCAGTGCTGCCGGACGGAACGCTGGTCGACGACTTCCTGATCACCCAGTCCCCCGGCATGATCCACGTACTGAACGCCCCCTCCCCGGCGGCGACCGCGTCACTGCCGATCGGGCGCGAGATCGCGCGCCGGACGCTGGCGGTGCTCGCGGACGCGGGCGCGATGCGCGCGTAGGGGCGTGGAAGGGCGGTTCAGGAACGGCCCGGGGCCCGGGGACGGACCTGGGGCGCGGGGAAGTCCAAGGGGTCGGGGAGTTCCAGGGAACCGGGGAATGTCCGAGGGCCCGGGAAGATCCAAGGCCAAGGGGCCGGGATCCGGGAAGGTCCGAGGCACGGAAAGGTCCAAGGCCGAGGGTCCAGGGACCCGGGAGATCCAGGGACCCGGGAAGTCCAGGGACCCGGGAAGTCCAGGAGCCCGGGAAATCCAGGGACCCGGGAAATCCAGGGACCCGGAAGTCCAGGAGCCCGAGAGGGGGCACAGGGACCCGGGAAGGTCCAGGAGCCCGGGAAGGTTCGGCAGGCCCCGGGGCGTCCCGGACTTCTCCCGGCCCAGGAACGCAGCCGGCCCGGGACGACCCCGGTCAGGCCGTCGTGCGCCGACCGTAGAATCGGAGTCACTGTGCGACTCCCCGAGAAGACCGACATGTCCGCATCCGCCGAAGACACACCCACGGACGCGCCCGCCTCGCAGGCCGCGCGCCGCACCCTGTTCCCCGAAGGGCCCGCCGCCGATCCCGCCGGTTCCCACCACGAGCGCCGGATCCGAAGCTTCCGTCCGCGGCGCGGCCGCGTGACCTCCGGACAGGGCGACGCGCTGCGCAGGCTCTGGCCGACGTGGGGCCTGGACATCGACGGGCGGTCCCGGCTCGACCTCGAGGCGCTTTTCGGCGGGCTCCCTGTTGTCCTGGAGATCGGCTTCGGCATGGGCGAGGCCACGGCCGCGATGGCCGCCGCCGACCCCGGCACCGGCATTCTCGCGGCCGATGTCCACACTCCCGGCCAGGGCAACCTGCTCGGCCTCGCCGAACGGAACGGGCTCTCCAACATCCGTGTCGCCAACGGGGATGCGATCATCCTGCTCCGCGAGATGATCGAGCCCGCCGCGCTCGCCGGGCTGCGCGTCTACTTCCCCGACCCCTGGCCGAAGAAGCGCCACCACAAGCGGCGGCTGATCCAGCCCGAGTTCGTCGAGCTGGCCACCTCCCGGCTGCGGCCCGGTGCGCTGGTGCACTGCGCGACCGACTGGGAGCCGTACGCCGAGCAGATGCTCGAGGTGCTGTCGGCCAGCCCGGAGCTGCAGAACACCCAGGCGAACGGCGGCTTTGCGCCCCGCCCCGACTTCCGGCCACTCACGAAGTTCGAGAACGCGGGCCTCGGCAAGGGGCATGTGGTGCACGACCTGCTGTTCGTACGGCGCTGAGCCCGGGGCCCGTACGAGCCGGGGCCCGTACGAGCCAGGCCCTTACGAGCCGTGGCCGGGCGGTCGCGGGCCCGAACCCCGATACGCCGTCGCACCGCGCTCCGCCCCTCGTTAGGGTCGACTGGTGCATCCGTCGCCCTTCCCGCAGCAGCCGCAGCAGCCGCCCGTCCCGGTCTACGAACCGCAGCCGCAGTTCCACGGCGTACCGGACCGCGACAACTGGCGTTACCGTCCGCGGCGGGCCTTCCGGCACAGCAAGGCGCTGCGCTTCGGCACGATGATCACGCTCCTCGCGCTCTGCGGCCTGGTCATCCTCGCCCTCGTGCGCGAACAGACGGGTACCGAGGGCTTCCTGGCGGGTCTGGGACTCGCCGTGCTGCCGGTGCCGCTGATGATCGCCGCCTTCCGTTGGCTCGACCGGGTCGAGCCGGAGCCGTGGCGGAACCTGGCCTTCGCGTTCGCCTGGGGCGCCTGTGCCGCAACCCTCATGGCGATCATCGCCAACGGTTTCGCGACCGAGTGGATAGCCACCCGCGTCGAATCCTCGTCCCCGACGCAGGCGGAGACCTGGGGCGCCACTGTCATAGCCCCGGTGGTGGAGGAGAGCGCGAAGGGCGCCGCGCTGTTGCTGCTCTTCGTGTTCCGCCGCCGCGACTTCGACGGCATCGTCGACGGTGTCGTCATCGCCGGGATCACCGCGACCGGCTTCGCCTTCACCGAGAACATCCTGTATCTCGGCAACGCGTTCGGAGAGGACCAGGCCCTCGGCTCGTCCGGGATCTCGGTGACCGCGGCGACGTTCTTCATCCGCATCGTCATGTCGCCGTTCGCGCACCCGTTGTTCACGGCACTGACCGGAATCGGCTTCGGCATCGCCGCGCTCGCCACCCCGCGCCAGCGGGTGCGGCGCGTCCTCGTGCCGCTCGCGGGCCTGCTCACCGCCATCGTGCTGCACGCCGTGTGGAACGGCTCGGCCACCGTCGGCGGGCTGGGCTTCATCGCCGTCTACGGCATGTTCATGGTCCCGGTGTTCGGGCTGCTGATCTGGCTGGTGATCTGGTCGCGCGGCAGCGAGCTGAGGACCGTGCGCAGCCAGCTCCCCGCGTACGTGGCTGCCGGGTGGCTGCAGCCGCAGGAGCCGCAGGCACTGTCGTCCATGAGGGCGCGATCGCTGGCGCGGACCGTGGCGCGGCGCCACCACGGGAAGGACGCGGCGCGGGTCGTCGCGGAGTACGAGTCCTTCGCGACCACGCTCGCCTTTCTGCGTCAGCGGGCCCACCGGGGGACGGCCGGAGCGGACTTCGTTGCGCGGGAACAGGAACTGCTGCACCACCTCTGGCAGCGCAAGGACGTGGCCCAACCCGCCCTGGCGCACGCCGCCCTGGTCACCGCGCCGCCGCGGATTCCCCAGTGGGGCCCGCACGGCCGTCCGCCGTACGGGCCCGGCGTGCCGTCGCAGCACGGCCAGGTCCACGGCCCCGCGATGCCACCGCAAGCCGGTCCGGGCCCGTACGCCCAAGGCCCGTACGGCCAGGGCGGGGTCGGGCAGGGCCCGTACGGTCACGGCCCGGGAGCGTCCACCGACTTCCGCCCCCCGTACGGCCGCTGACCCCGGACGCCGACGCCGCGTCCCGGACGGCCGTTCCCGCACTCCTGCGGGCCGAAGGCGGGCGATGCTGCAGGTCGCTCGGGACGTGTTGAAGGCCCCCGGCTGCCGGGCCTTGGGTCTCCGGTACGAACCGGCCGAGCGCGGTTCACGAGTTCCTCGACGGGACGGTGCCCTGCAGTGGACAGAAGGCGGACAGACCGGCAGCCCCGGTGTCAGGGGGGAGGAAACACCGGGGCTGTCGGCGTACGCGGTGGGGGTTGGCGGCCGTGCGCGGACGGCCTCAGGGTGGTTGCGCCGGGCGGCGCGGGAGGGGCGTGGCGTTCGGTCGGAGGGCTCTGCCCCACCGGCGCAAGGTCAGGGAGTCAGACCCTTGCCGCGCAGCCAGGCGTCAGGGTCGATCGGGTCGTTGCCGCCGGGGCGGACCTCCAGGTGGAGGTGGGCCCCGGTGACGTTGCCCGTGGCTCCGACGCGGCCGATCGTCTCGCCCGTCGTCACCTCGCCGGACGTCTTGGTCATCGAGGACAGGTGGCAGTACCAGACCTCGGTGCCGTCATCGAGGGTGAGGATGATCCGGTAGCCGTAGGAGCCCGCCCAGCCGGCTTCCGTGATCGTGCCGCCGTGCACCGCCTTGGCGGGGGTGCCGCTCGGAGCGGCGAAGTCCAGTCCGGTGTGGTCGTTGGCCCACAGGGAACCGGCGTCACCGAAACCCGCGGTCAGCGTGTACGAGGAGACGGGGAGCGTGAACTGCTTGGCCAGCTTGGCCAGTCGCTCGGCCTCGGCCTTGCGCGCGGCCTCTTCCTTCGCCTTGCGCTCGGCTGCCGCCTTGGCCTCGGCGGCCCTCTCCTTGGCCTCGGCGGCCTCCTCGGCGGCTTTCTTCGCCGCGGCCTTCTCGGCCGCGTCGCGTTGGGCGGTCTCGGCCGCGCTCTGCTGCTGCTCGGCCTGGCGCATGATGCGGGCGCGCAGCGCCTCACCCGCGCCGGTGCCGTTGGCTGCCTCGGTGTCAGTGAGTCCCGCGGTGGAGAGGGGGGTGCTCGCTCCGGCCGGGGTGTCCTCGTCGTCCACCAGGGAACCGATGCCCGGCAGGGACTTGGCGTCCGGAAGCTTGTCCGAGAGGCCGAGGTCCGGCATGGAGATGGAGACCGGTGGCTTGTCCTGGGCGCTGGCCATGCCGCCGGCGCCGACGGCCGCGAACATGCCGACTCCGAGGACGGCACCGCTGCGGGCCATGCCGCCACCGCGCTGCTTGATGACGCGGTGCCTGCCGCGCGCGGGGGCAAGCGAGTCGGCCGTCGGGTTCCACTCGCCTGTGGCGGCGGCCGGGGGCTCCTCGCCGAACTCGCCGAATCCGCTGGGACCGCGGGTGTCGGAAGGTTCGTACAAGGACTGGGGAGCAGGCCTGTTGGACGCCACGCGGGCGCTCTCCTTTCCTTCCTTCTCGCCTACCGGGTTAGCTGACGGGTTCGGAGCAGGAAGGTCTCCTACGAGCACCTTTGGGAGAGGTGCCCGATTCACCCCAAGAGTTTGGTTCCCCGGTTCCCTTGGTGCAGTTGGTGCGGGTGGTGCTGATGGTGCGGGATTCGGCGTAGGCGCACGGTGCCACCTCTTGTGGCGGCTGGGACGACCGCGCTGCGTTATCGAACGTTAATAGACCGCGGGACCTGTTTCCAAGCCGTTCCGCGTGATCGTTAACGAATTCCGTAGGGGCAAATCGGTACATGATCCAGGAAAAATGGGCGAGTTGACCTCTGGCGCGACAGCCACTCATAGCTGACTGTTCGTCAGGTGTTATGCGGAGGGATGCAATCCGGTTACGGACCGTGGTGCGAGGGCCGGGAGACCGCCAGCAGCGCCATGTCATCCGGTGCCTCTCCCGCCGCGTGATGGCGCACGTCGGCCACGAGCGCGTCGAGGAGGGTCCCGGGATCGGGGAAGTGCATGCCGCGCAGCCGCTCCCTCGGGTCGTAGAAGACGCCACGGGCGTTGCGCGCCTCGGTCACACCGTCGGTGAACAGCAGCAGCGTGGCACCGCAGGGAAATACGAAGTCCTGCACGGTGTCCGGCCACACGCCGAGATCGTCCATGCCGAGCGGCAGCGCGGGCACCTTCGGATCGGCGCCGGTCAGGCTGCCGTCCTCGAAGAGCAGCAGCGGGGCCGGGTGCCCGCGGTTGAGCAGCCGCAGGGTGCCCGCGTCGGCCGGGCCGTCGGCCCGGCGCACCTCGGCCAGGACAGCCGTGGTGAAGCCCTCGAACGGGTCCAGCCCCTCGCGCCGCCCGCTCTCCCGGTGCAGCGCCCGTTCCAGCCGCCGGGCGACCGCGTCCAGCGTCGTCTCCTGCTCGGCCGCCTCCCGGAACGAGCCGATGAGGATGGCCACCGCCTCGACGGCGCCCAGCCCCTTGCCCCGCACGTCCCCGACCATGAGGCGCACGCCGTGCGGTGTGTCCTGCACGGCATAGAGGTCTCCTCCGATGCTGGCCTCCGCGTGCGCGGCCTCGTAGCGCGCGGCGACGTGGAAGCCGCCGATCCGCTCTGCCGGGTCGGGCAGGACCGCGCGCTGCGCCGCCTCGGCGATGGTGCGGGCCGAGGCGAGGCGCAGGTCGCCCAGGCGTACGACGCGATTGATGAGCAGAGCGAGGACGGCGACCGTGAAGACGGTGGCCAGCTCCGTGACCGACTCGATGTCGGAGAACCGCATGTCGTACAGCCGCAGGGCGAGCACGGTGAGCACGCTCGCGGCACCCGTGAGGGCGGTGACACCGAGCGAGAAGAACGGTGCGGCCACCAGCGGGGCGGCGGAGAAGAAGGGTGACCCGGTGAAGGGGGGCGGCGTCAGGAGGTCGAAGATCGCGCCGCCGACGACCAGCGGAATCGGGACCCATCGGATGACCCGGGCCATTGGCCGACGGGCTCCGCCGAGACGGCGAGGTCCCTCGACGTGCGTCCCCACCTGCTGACTCCTGCTCATCCGTGCGTGGCGTGGCGGCGTGTCCGCGAGCGCACCCCTTCCACACTGGCCGAGAAGAGGCCCCGCGCGCGAGTCGGGCCCACGCGCGCCGTGCTCGCAGGGCGTCCGCCCGCGCGTGCGTCACGCCCCGCCACCTCGGGCACCGAAAGCCCGCGAAGGGCCGTAAGGCCCGGAATTGCGCCTTTGGAGTTAACTTCGTAGGTATGAACACCGCAGCAAAGCCCTGGGCGGGTCGCACCCTGCTCGCGCCGGTGCTGGCGGTACTCGCCGCCGCTCTCGTACTGGTGGCCGTCATGGCACCCGGGGCGCGGGCCGCGGACGGGCTCGACAGCGCCGCCGATGCCCTGAGGAAGGGCCCCGTGTACGTCGATCCGCGGGCCAGGGACCAGCTCCCGCCGCCGGCCGCGGACGCCTTGGCGGACAAGATCAAGAAGGCGGACAAACCGGTGTTCGTCGCCGTGCTCCCCGCCGCGAAGGAATTCAACCCGCCGACCCTGCTCCAAGACCTGCGGAGCAAGACCGGGATCACCGGTGTGTACGCAGTCGCGCTGGGCGACCGGTTCGACGCAGGAGCCGACTCCGCCGTGATGTCCCGCAACGCCGTCGACAACCTCAGCGGCGCCGTGGAGCGCTCGTCGCCGAGTGACGTGCGGGCCATGGTCGAGTCATTCGTCGACGACGCGCTGCCGCAGGCGCGCGGCCATGCGCCGGACACCTGGAGCGGCGGCTCCGGAACCGACACCGGCGCGGACACCTCCCCCGCGAACCGGGTCGGCCCCCTGGGGCTCCTGGCCACGCTCGGCGTCCTGATCGCGGCCGTGGGCGGTGGTGCGCTGCTGGTCGGCAGCCGTAACAGAAAGCGCCGGGCCGAGCGGGAGCGTGCGCAGCTCGCGACGCTCCGCCCGGTCGTGGACGAGGACATCACCGCCTTCGGCGAGGAGGTCGAGCGCATCGACTTCGACCCCTCGGCCCCGGAGACCACGGACGCGATGCGTGAGGACTACGCCAGTGCACTGGACTCGTACGACAAGGCCAAGGTGTCGATGGACCGGGCGCGGCGGCCCAGTGACGTACGGGGCGTGACCGAGGCGCTGGAGGACGGCAGGTTCTCACTGGCCACGCTCGAGGCGCGGCGGGACGGCAAGCCGCTGCCCGACCGCCGGCCGCCGTGCTTCTTCGACCCCCGGCACGGCCCCTCCGTGCAGGAGGCTCAGTGGGCTCCTCCCGGCAGTGAGGAGCGGACCGTTCCGGTCTGCGCGGCGGACGCGGCACGCCTGGAGGACGGCGAGGAGCCGATGGGGCGCGAGGTGCAGACGGCACAGGGGCCGAAGCCCTACTGGGATGCCGGACCGGTCTACGGGCCGTGGGCGTACGGCTACTACGGAGGCGGGATCCTGCCCGGCCTCCTGGTCGGCACGCTGCTGGGCAGCCTGATGACGAGTCCGGGGTACGCCTACGACGGCACCGGCTACGACGGCGGGGACTTCGGAGGCGGCGACTTCTCCGGCTCCGACTTCGACGCGGGTGACTTCGGCGGCGGCTTCGGGGGCGGCTTCGGAGGCGGTGACTTCGGCGGAGGCGGATTCTGAGATCCGGCACCCGAGGTTCCGCAGCGTCGGGCCCGGGGCGGCCCAGCCGTCAGGCGGCGGCCCCTTGTGCGTGACGTCTGCGCGTCACGGCATGTTTGACGCTTGCCCGTGTCGCAGTGTGCGTGACGTCGGGGCGTCATGGCGTGCGTGACGGCTGCACGTCACAGCGGGAGTGACGCCTGAGCGTCACGGCGTGAGTGACGTCGGTGCGCCACGGCGTGCGTGACGCCTGAGCGTCACGGCGTGAGTGACGTCTGGGCGTCACAGCGTGAGTGACGCTTGCACGTCGCAGCGTGCGTGACGCCTGCGCGTCACAGCGCGTCGACCGCGCTCACCTTCCACCCCCCGGACGTCCGCTGCAGCGTCATCCGCACCCGGTTGAGGTCCAGACGCGGTCCGGAGACCTGCGTGGAGTTGGTGACCTGGTTCATGAACAGCAGCACCACGACCTTGTCGGCCGAGCCGGACACCACCGACGCCGCCGGTGCGTCACCGGAGGAGGGCGTCGCCACCGTGGCCTTGACCACCCCGTGGTAGCGCTTCGCGGTGGGCGCGACCACGCTCGTGGTGGTCTTCGCGTACTTCTCGCGGAAGGGCCCGGTGAGATGGCGCTTCGCCGCGGCGAAGTCCCGGTCGAGGTGCCGGTAGTCGTACGACAGGATCTCGGGCGCCGCCTTGCGGGCGGCGGCCAGCGCTTCCTTACGGGCGGTTTCGGCACGCCCGGCGTCCCGGTACTCCCAACCGAGGACCGCCGTGGCGACCAGAGCCGCTACGGCGAACAGTGCCAGGCCGGCGCTCAACAAGGCGTACCGGCGGTTCCGTTCGGGCCGCTCGGCACCGCCTTCCCGGTCCGCGGCCTCGGAATCCTCGATCCCCGGCTCGCGCCCCTCTGCTTCGTCGGTCACGGTGCCGGCGCGGTGCGGCGGTGCCGACTGCTCCCCGGCGGGCCGCTGGGCCTTCTCGGCCCGTCTGGCCGCGGCACGGGCGGCCGCGGCGACGGTACGCGAACGGTGGGTGCCGCTTCCGGCACCTCGTACGGACAGCTTCGTCACGGTGTCTCTCCTCCCAGGCCGTCTCTCACAGGTCTGCGGGTCTCGGGTGTCACGCGGGTCGGGCCGGTGCCGTCGGGGTCAGCCGACGAACTCTACGTCGGAGGTCAGCCAGCGCCCGCCCTCGCGCACGAGGTCGAGCTGCAGCCGGTAGTTGCGGGCCTGCCCCTTGGGCGCGGCGACGTTGCTGACCTTGCTGTCGCCCACGACCAGCACACGGGCGGAACTCTCGTCGGCGGTGATGATCCCCGCCTCCAGCACCTGTCCCTGGGACACCGACTTGTTGGCCGCAACCAGTTTGGTGAGCTGCTTGTTCTGCTGGGCGAACTGTTTCTTGAACTCGCCCGTCGCCCCGTCCAGGACGTGCCGGCTGTCCCGTTCGTAGTGCCGGTAGTCGAGCGAGGTGAAGTTGAGCACCGATTGGCGTGCGGCCGCCAGGACCTCCTGACGCCGCAGTTCGTCCCGGTGGTGCTGGTACTTCTCCAGACCGAAGTAGCCGGCCAGGGCGGCCAGCAGGATTCCGGCCGCGGCGAGTACGGCGGGCAGCGCCCTGCTGCGGCCTGCCGTACGGGCGATCCGGGCCAGGAGGCGGAGCGGGGGCCCGCCTGCGCGGGTCAGGAGTCGGACGGTCATGCCATCGGTCCCATCGGTCCCACGAGCAGCCATTGCCACGAGTCCCTTCCGAACACGGTCTGTTCACCGCCGGTCGAGCCGATCGCGACGGTCTGTCCATGCGGCCCGGCGGCCAGGCCGGACGCGGGGTCGTACGGCGCCACGTACGACGCCCGGTCGGCTGCGCTCCCCCCACCCGAACCGGCGCGGGGGGCATTCTGCGCACCGCGGACCGACGTCTCGCTGCCGCGCGGAGCCGTGCAGCGTGCCGAGGTGTTGGCCGGCCGCTCGCTGGTGTCCGAGGGGGCGCGGTGCCGTGTGCCGTAGCCCTGCCGGCACGCCGGCGGGTCGTCGGCGTTGAGCACCATCCCGAAGTGCGAGGTGCCGTCCCCGGGGAGCACGGTGAAGCTGCCCGCGACGGCGACCGGGAAGGTCACCAGCGTCTGTTCCAGGCCGGGGAGGCGAGCCGCGGTGACCTGGCCCCCGCTGATCAGATTGCCGAGCAGGACCGGCAGGGCCCTCTGGTTGGCCTTGAGCAGCGAGTCCAGTTCGTGCGCTGCGGAGGTGCCGCCGTCCACCAGGCCGCGCAGGTCGCGGTCGCTGTTCTTCAACTGCCCGCTGAGATCGGCAAGATCGCGGGAGAAGGACTTGATCGCCGAGCCCTTGTCGACCTGCGTCTTGAGCACCTGCTGCGAGTCCTCGATCAGGGAGATCGTCTGCGGCAGAGCGTCGCTCGCCTCCCTGACCAGGGCGTTGCCCGAGTCGACCAGACGGCTCAGGTGCGGTCCCGTGCCGGCGAAGGCGTCGCCCAGCTCGTCGACGGTGATCCGCAGCTCCTTCTTGTCGACCGACTCCACCAGCCGGTCGAGGCCCAGGATGAGCTGGGTCGTCGGCAGCGGCGTACGGGTGTCCCGGCGCGGGATGGTGCTGCCGTCCTCCAGGTACCGGCCGGTCCCGGCGCGCGGCTGCAGGTCGACGTACTGCTCGCCCACCGCCGAGCGGTTGGCGACCACGGCGAGGGTGTCGGAGGGGATGCGCGGGCCGTCCTTGATGCGCAGCTCCACCGAGACGCCGTCCGGCCCGTCCAGGCGCAGGTCGCCCACCCGGCCGACCGGCACACCGCGGTAGGTCACTTCGGCGCCGGAGTAGATACCGCCGGAGTCGGCGAAGTCGGCGTGCACGGTGTAGTCGCGGTCGAAGATGCGGTCGGCCAGACCGGCGTACTCCGCGCCGACGTACGAGACGCCCACGGCGGTGACGGCGGCGAAGGCCAGCAGCTGGGCCTTGACCGTACGGGTGATCACGACAGCATCCCCTTCGTCAGCAGCTCGGCGAGAGCCATGTCGAGACCGCCGGGGTACGCCGGGACTCCGGCGCCGTGGGAGCGGTACGCGGCCTGGATGCCTGTACAGACCGGCGGGCACAGCACGTCGTCGCCGCTGGGCGGTTCGGGGGCCGGGTCGTTCGTCCCGCCGCCGTCGCCCCCGCAGCCTGCGGACGGCAGGCAGGGCAGCGAGGAGGGCTCGGCCAGGCCGGGAAGGCCTGGCAGGTCCGGCAGTTCCGGCACCTCGGGCTCGCCGGGCTTCTTCTTCCCGCCGTCGCCGCCACCCGGGGAACCGGGCTTCTCCGGCTTGTCGGTGAGGTTGCCGTACAGACTCTTCAGATCGAGGTCGGCGGTGATGTGCAGATTGGTGTAGTCGCCCTTGATGGCGTCGGCGGCGTTGCGCGGGAAGGGGTACGTGGTCAGCATCTCCAGCGCGTTGGGCAGGTCGTTGCCCGCGGCGTTGAGCTTGCTCAGGATGGGCTGCAGGTTCCGGAGGTTGGCGACGACGTCGTCCCGCGAGGCGTTGACCACGTGCGTGCCGACCTTCCCCAGCTTCGACAGGGAGCGCAGCATCCTGGTGAGGTTGCGCCGCTGGTCGGCCAGTACCTTCAGGGCGGGCGGCAGGGTGTCGACGGCCTGCCCGATCGTGGCCTTCTCGGTGCGCAGCCGCTTGGCCAGCCGGTCGACGCCCTTGATCGCGCGGACGATCTCCGAGCGCTGGGCGTCCAGACCGCCGAGGAAGGTGTCCAGTTCGGTGAGCAGGTTCTTGACCCGGTCCTCCCGGCCCTCCAGGGAGTGGTTCAACTCCTTGGTGATGGTGTGCAGTTGGGCCACGCCACCACCGTTGAGGAGTGCGGAGAGGGCGGAGAGCACTTCCTCGATCTCGGGGGTACGGTCGCTGTGCGAGACGGGGATCTTGTCGCCGTCCGCGAGCGTGCCCACGGACTGGACGCCGGTCGGCCGGGACAGCGCGACGTACTTCTCGCCGAGGACACTGGTCTGACGCAGTTCGGCCACCGCGTTCTCCGGCAGTTTCACATCGTCCGAGATGCGCAGGCGTACGCGGGCCTGCCAGCCCTTGAGCTCCACCTTCTCCACCGCGCCGACGGTGACGTTGTTGACCTTCACGGCCGACTGCGGCACCAGGTCCAGAACGTCCCGGAACTCGACGGTGACGTGGTAGGAGTCGTCGCCCGATGCCGCGCCGCCCGGGAGTTGCACGTCGTAGAGGCCGTTGAACTCGCAGCCGGAGAGCAGCACCGCGCCGAGCGCCGCCCACAAGGCCGCGGTGCGCCGGGCTCCCGCGGCGAGGCGGGTCGCCCGCCGGGCCGGTTCGCGCGTGGTCGCGCACCGGGCGGTCATGCGCGGGCTCCCAGAATGCCGCCGAGCGTCCGGTCCACCGAGGCGGTCCCCGATGCGGGCTCCACGGCCCCGGTCAGCGGATCGGCGGACGGCAGCTCGGGCAGGGAGCCGAAGAGCCCTTGCAAGTCCCCGCAGTCGGACTTCTCGCCCGTCGACTTGAGCAGGGCGCAGAGCAGACTGCCCGTGTCCTGGGGCTGACTGGCGTTGTTCCGGGTGTCCAGCGTGCCGGACGAGGGGTTGTACGCGTTGGCCAGATTGCCGAGGCCCGCGGGTGCGACGTCCATCAGCTCCTCCAGCGCGCCGCGCTGCTCCACCAGTACGCGCGTCACCTCGCTGAGACCCTTCACGTTCGAGGTCAGGGACTTGTTGTTGCCGCGGACGAAGGCGGCCACGTCCTTCAGGGCGACGGCCAGGTGCTTGAGCGCGGCCGCCAGGTCCTTGCGCTCGCCGGAGAGCTGTTCGGCCACACCGGCGAGGTTGTCGTTGAACGTCCGCACGCTCCGGTCGTCGGAGGCGAGGGCGGCGGTGAAGACCTGGAGGTTCCGCACCGTTCCGAACAGGTCCTTCCGGCCGTCGGACAGGGTCGAGACGGCCAACGAGAGATCCTTGACCGTTCGGTGCAGTTTTCCGCCCTGCCCCTTCAGGTTGTCCGCGCTGACGCCCAGCAGCCGGGAAAGCGAACCGTCCTTGTTGGCGCCGCGCGGGCCGAGCGCGTCGGCGGTGGTGTGCAGGCTGTCGAAAATGCGATCCAGCTCGACGGGTACGGCGGTCCTGTGCAGGGGGATGACGGCGCCGCTCCGCATCTCGGGTCCGCTGCGGTAGACGGGCAGCAGCTGGAGGTAACGGTCGCTGACCACCGAGGAGTTGACGATCGCGGCCTGTGCATCGGCAGGCACCTTGCGGCCCGGCTCGTACTCCAGCTCCACCCGGACCCGCTTGCCCTGCGGCGTGATCTTCTTGACCTCGCCGATCCTGATGCCCAGGACACGGACGTCGGAGCCGGGGTAGATGCCGACGGTGCGCGGGAAGTACGCGGTCACGCGGACCGGGTCCGGCTTCGGCCAGAGCACCACGACCAGCGAGGCGATCAGCGCCAGTGCCAGAACCACCGCCACACGGCGCGCGGTGCTCCGGCGCTTCGCGGCGATCCTCATGGAGGCCCTCATCGTGATCCTCCCAACGGTGTCTGCGCGGAGCCGCTGCCGCGGGGCGACGCGGGGACCGCGACGAGGTTCTGGATGTAGCTGTCGAACCATCGGCCGTTGCCGAGGGTGTTGGTGAAGACCCGGGCATAGGGGGCCAGCAGCTTGACGCTCCGGTTCAGGCTCTTCTCGTTGCGCCGCAGCATCTCGACCACCGTGTTGAGCCGGGTCAGCGCCGGCCCGATCTGCTTGCGGTTGTCCTCGACCAGGCCGGATAGCTGGACGCCCAGCGTGGTGGCATTGACCAGCAGGGTGTGAATGACCCTGCGCCGCTTGCTGATCTCCTCGAACAGCGCGCCACCGTCCTTGATGAGCTTGGTGAGTTCCTCGGAGCGGTCGGAGAGGACCCCGGTGACGCCGTTGGCGTGCTTGAGGAGGTCGCCCAGCGCCTTGTCGCGCGAGGCGACGGTCCGGGACAGCCGGGACAGTCCCTCGATCGACGCCTTGACCTCGGTGGGCGAGTCCTTGAACGTCTTCGAGACGGTGTCGAGCGCGGTGGCCAGCTGCTTGGTGTCGATCTTCTCGGTCGTGGTGGTGAGGTCGCTGAACGCCTCCACGACGTCGTAGGCCGAGACCGTACGGTTCAGCGGGATGTGGCCGCCCGGCTCGAGCTGGCCCGGACCTTTCGGTTCCAGGGCCAGGTACTTGGCCCCGAGGATCGTCTTGATGCGGATGGCGGCGCCGGTCCTGGTGCCGAACTTCGGGTCGCCCTTGACCCGGAAGGTGACCTTTACGTGGTCGCCATCGAGGTCGACGTCGTCGACCTTTCCGACCTTGACCCCGGCGATGCGGACCTCGTCACCGGACTTGAGGCCGCCCGCCTCGGAGAAGGCGGCGCTGTAGCTCTCGCCGTTGCCGATCAGGGGGAGGCTGTCCACGTTGAACGCAGCGGTCACCATCAGGGCGAGCGTGGCGAGGCCGGCGGCGCCGATCGTCACGGGGTTGCGTTCGCGGAAGGGGATCACCGGCCGCACCTCGCCTCGTCGACGTGGAGGCGGGGCGTGATCGCCTTCGCGGTGTCCGGCAGGACCACCCGTCCGTCGAAGTCGCACAGGTAGAAGTTGAACCAGGAGCCGTAACTGCCGGTGGCGGTCAGCTTGTTGAGCTTGCGCGGCAGCCGCTGCAGGACGCCCTCCACGGTCTTCTCGTTGCGGTTGAGCGTTCCGGTGAGCCGGGACAGCTCGGAAATATCGGACTTCAGCGCCGGGCGTCCCTCTTCCAGCAGACCGGAGGTCGCGCCGGACAGGTCGCTGATGCCGACCAGGGAGGAGCCGATCGCCTTGCGGTCGGCGGAGAGTCCGGAGATGACCCGCTGGAGCTGCTTGAGGAGACCGGAGAAGCGCGTGCTGCGCTTGTCCAGCGTCCCCAGGACCTCGTTGAGGTTGTTCACGACCGAGCCGATGAGTTCGTCCCGGTCGGCGAGGGTGGTGGTCAGCGACGCGGTGTGGGCGAGCAGGCTGTTGATGGTGCCGCCCTCGCCCTGGAGGGTCTTGATGATCTCCAGCGCGAGCTGGTTGACGTCCTTGGGGCTGAGCGCTGCGAACAGCGGCTTGAAGCCGTTCAGCAGGGCGTTGAGATCGAGGGCGGGCTGTGTCCTGGAGAGCGGGATCGTGGTGCCCGGCTGCATCTTCCGGTCGGCCCCGGCACCCTCGGTCAGTGCGATGTACCGCTGTCCCACGAGGTTGCGGTACCGGATGACGGCTCCGCTGGAGGAGAGCAGCGACCGGTCCCGGGAGACGGTGAAGGTCACTTCGGCCCGGGTCCGGTCCTTGATGGCGATGGACTCGACCTCGCCGACCCGAACACCGGCTACGCGGATGTCGTCGCCGGTCTCCAGGCCGGTGACGTCGCTGAACACCGCCTTGTAGGTGTCCGAGGAGGTAAACCGGATGTTGACGATGGTGGCCGCGAGCAGTGCCGTCGCCACGAGCGTGACCACGGCGAACAGCGAGAACTTGATCAGCGGTGCGGCCGTCTCCCGTGCCTTCATGCGACGCTCACCGCCGTTCCGCGGGCCATCGGGCCGAAGAGCAGAGTCGCTACGGCGGGCACCCGGTCGGCGGAGACACCCATGACGGGGGCGACGAGCGAACCGACGAGCCGCTGTTCTTCCTCCGTGGCGGTCACCCGGCTCAGCGGCCCGGGGGCGGACGCCGAACCGGTGCCCTTCGTACCGTCGTTGAGCTTGATCCCGGGCGCCGGGACGTGCGGGTTCGGCAGGCCACGGCAGTTGGGCCCCGAGCGATCGGCGTAGCGCGGTTCCTCGCCGGGCCGGTAGGCGGACCGGGGCAGGGCGACCTCCAGGGTGATGTGCATCTTGCCGCCCTCGAAGACCTGCTCGGCCAGCGGCTCCGACTTGACCAGACCGCGCAGCAGGCAGGGGTATTCGGGCGCATAGCGCGCGAGCAGGGCGAGGGTGGGACGGGAGACGCGGGCCAGGCCGATGAGCCGGTCGGAGTTCTCGTCGAGCACGTTCTCGGCGGTGCCGGCGAAGGCGGTTGTGCCGGTCAGCGCCGAGGCCAGGGCGTCCTTCTTCTCGACCACCGTTCTGCTCGTGGTGATCGTGTTGTGGAGCATCCTCAGCAGGTCGGGGGCCGCATCGGCATAGATCTCGGCGGTGTCGGCGAAGCGGGAGATGTCCTTCTTGATGGCGGGCATGTGCGGGTTGAGGCGGTGGAGATAGCGCTCCACTCGGACGAGGTTCCGGCCGATCTCCTCGCCCCGCCCGTCGAGCGCGGTGGCGAACGCCGACAGCGTGGCGTTGAGCTTGCCGGGCTGGACCGCACGGAGCAGCGGGAGCAGATCGTCCATGAGCTTCTGCAGTTCGATGCCGGCGCGGGTCCGGTCCTGGGTGATGACGTCCCCGGCGCGGATGGGCCTGTCGGAGCTGCCCTCGGGGACGACGAGGTCGACGTACTTCTCGCCGAACAGCGTCTTGGGCAGCAGCCGGGCGTGGACGTCCGCGGGGATGCGGTCCACGTGCTCGGGCTTGAGGGCGATGTCGAGCGTCGCCTTCTCGCCGTCGGCCGAGACGTGCCGGACCTCGCCCACGATCAGGCCGCGCAGCTTCACATCGGCCGGGGGCTCCAGCTGGTTGCCGACGGTGTTCGCGCGGAGGGTGATGGGCACCGCGGCGGTGAAGGCCTTTTCGTAGACGGCGACGGTCAGGGCGAGGAGCAGCCCGATGACGGTGAGGAAGACCAGGCCGTACAGGCGCAGGCGGGGCGCGGCCGGAGCGATGCGCACCGGTGCGGGGGCCTGCGCCTGGGCCTGCCGGGTGGGTTTCTGTGTCAGCGTCGTCATCGGCTATCCCGCGATCCGTACGGTCGTGGTGGCTCCCCAGATCGCCAGGCTGAGGAAGAAGTCGAGGATGTTGATGGCGACGATGGAGGTGCGCACGGCCCGGCCGACCGCGACGCCGACGCCGGCGGGGCCGCCCTTCGCGTAGTAGCCGTAGTAGCAGTGGACGAGGATGATCACGACGGCGAAGACGATCACCTTGCCGAAGGACCACAGCACGTCGACGGGCGGCAGATACTGCTGGAAGTAGTGGTCGTAGGTGCCGGGCGACTGCCCGTAGTAGCCGGTGGTGATCGTGCGGGCGGCGAAGTAGGAGGAAAGCAGCCCGATCACGTACAGCGGGATCACGGCGACGAATCCGGCGATCATCCTCGTGGTGACCAGAAAGGGCAGCGAGGGGACGCCCATCACCTCCAGCGCGTCGACCTCCTCGCTGATGCGCATCGCGCCGAGCTGGGCGGTGAATCCGGCGCCGACCGTGGCGGAGAGGGCCAGGCCGGAGACGAGCGGCGCGATCTCACGGGTGTTGAAGTAGGCGGACAGGAAGGCCACGAAGTTGGACGTGCCGAGCTGGTTGAGCGCCGCGTACCCCTGGAGCCCGACCTCGGTGCCGGTGAAGAACGACAGGAACGCGATGACGCCGACGGTGCCGCCGATGACCGCCAGCGCACCGCGGCCGAAGCTCACTTCGGCCAGCAGGCGCAGGACCTCCTTCTTGTAGCGGCGCAGCGTGCGTCCGGTCCAGGCAAGCGATCGGCCGTAGAAGGTGAGCTGCCCGCCCAGCTCCTCGAGGGAGCGGAGCGGAGGCCCGATGAATCGTTCCGACAAGGACATCGACTAACCCCTCTGCGGAACGACTTGGAAGTAGACCGCCGTCAGCACGAAGTTGGCGACGAACAGCAACATGAACGTGATGACGACCGACTGGTTCACAGCGTCGCCCACGCCCTTGGGGCCGCCTTTCGCATTGAGGCCCTTGTACGAGGCGACGATGGCGGCGATCGCCCCGAACACCAGCGCCTTCAACTCGGCCCAGTAGAGATCCGGCAGTTGGGCGAGTGTGGTGAATGAGGCCAGATAGGCCCCCGGGGTCCCGTTCTGCAGGACGACGTTGAAGAAGTAGCCGCCGGCGACGCCGACCACCGAGACCAGCCCGTTGAGCAGGACCGCGACACCCATCGAGGCGACCACGCGGGGAACGACCAGCCGGTGGATCGGGTCGATGCCGAGCACTTCCATGGCGTCGATCTCTTCGCGGATCTTGCGGGCCCCGAGGTCCGCGCAGATCGCGGAGCCTCCGGCGCCCGCGATGAGCAGCGCGGTCACGATCGGTGAGGCCTCGCGCAGGACCGCGAGGACCGAGGCCGCTCCGGAGAACGACTGCGCTCCCAACTGCCGTGTCAGGCTGCCGATCTGGAGTGCGATCACCGCGCCGAAGGGGATGGAGACCAGGGCGGTCGGCAGGATCGTGACGCTGGCGATGAACCAGGACTGCTGGATGCACTCACGGATCTGGAACGGCCGGCGCGGCAGGGTGCGCAGTACGTCCAGGGCGAGCGCGAACAGGCTGCCGGAGTGCCGGAGGGCGTTGGTGGGCGACAGGCTCATATGCGGTGCACCCCCGAGATGTGCACGGTGTCGTCCTGGCGCAGCTTCCGGAGCCGGTCCACCTGCCCCTCGTACTCGGCGATGTCGTTCCAGCGGGCGGAGCGGACGATGCCCGGGCTGGGGAGCAGGCGGGGGACCGAGCCCGCGCCCGTGGCGCCCTTGCCGCCCTGCGGGCCGCGGTGGTTGCCCGCGTCCAGCTCGGCCAGTTCCTGCTCGACCTGGGCCGCGTCCTTCTCCTCGGCCATCCCGATCGGGCCCTGCATACGCCCGTTGAGGAACTGCCGGACCACCGGCTCGTCGCTGACGAGCAGGTCCTCCCGGGGACCGAACATCACCAGCTCGCGGCGGAACAGCAGCCCGATGTTGTCCGGGACCTGGCGGGCGGAGGCGATGTCGTGGGTGACGATCAGGAAGGTCGCGTCGATCTGCGCATTGAGGTCGACGATGAGCTGGTTCAGATAGGCGACACGTACCGGGTCGAGACCGGAGTCGGGCTCGTCGAAGAGGATGATCTCCGGGTCGAGCACCAGGGCTCGCGCGAGACCGGCTCGCTTGCGCATACCGCCGGAGATCTCACCGGGCAGCTTCCCCTCGGCCCCGAGCAGGCCGACCATCTCCATCTTCTCGAGGACGATCTTCTTGATCTGGCTCTCGGACTTACGGGTGTGCTCGCGCAGCGGGAAGGCGATGTTGTCGTACAGATCCATCGAGCCGAAGAGCGCGCCGTCCTGGAAGAGGACGCCGAACAGCTTGCGCACCTCGTACAGGTCGTGCTCGCGCAGCCGCGTGATGTCCTGCCCGGCGATGTGGATCGAGCCGCGGTCCGGTTTGAGCAGGCCCACGAGCGTTTTCAGGAACACGGATTTGCCCGTGCCGGAAGGGCCGAGCAGGACTGAGATCTCCCCCGCCGGGAGAGTCAGTGACACGTCCTGCCAAATGACCTGGTGACCGAAGGATTTGGTCAACCCTTCCACGCAGATCTCGACGCCCATCCGGTCCGCCCTTCCGCCCAGGGAGCAGCACTGTCACCTGCTCTACGGAGGCGGGCGCCACGTCCGTCGCGTGGAGTCCGGATTTTTTACCGGCGCGTCAAGCGGCTGTGATCAGGGCTGGACACCGGTGTGCAACCCGTCCTCGGGAAGCGAGTCCGAGGGTGTCTCGGCGGGGTCACCGAGGCCGGCCGGCGGCTGGACCGAGGCGCCGGGCGAGGGAGGGTCCGCTTCGCCCAGTTCGGACAGGTCCGTGAGGTCCGACGAGCCGGAGGAAGGCGCGGGGACCGAAGGGGTCCCGTCGCCGCCGGCTCCCGAGGGCACCCGGGGAGCACCGGGCAGCTCGGGCAGGGACGGGGCCGACGGCACGGACTTGATGACGGACGGAATGTGCAGATCCGACGGCACGGCGGGCACGGACGGCACGGCCAGGCCCGGAAGCATCACCGCCCGCGGCAGCATCGACTGCACGTCCGCCGTCAGTCCGCCGAGCCCCACGCCCGTGCCGGGCCTGGGCTGCGCGGCCGAGGCCCCGGAGGAGACCGTGGAGAGCTCCCGTTCGTCGTCGGCCGACGCATCCGGGGTGCCGGTGGACGGCCGCGAAGGACCGGACTCGTCCGGCAGGAACGGCCGCTCGATCACGGCGAAACCCAGGACCGCCAGGGTCGCCGCGGTGGACACCAGCGTGGCCGCCTGCGCGGTGTGGCCCGCCCTCGGCCGCCCCCGCCCGCACAGCCACATCACGATCGCGAGCGTCCCGGCGAGGGAGTTGCGCAGGGTCCTGCGGGCCCGGGCGAGCAGCGACTCGACGGTGCGGTAACTCAGGCCCATCTTCCGGGCGACCTGGTCGACGTCCAGGTCCTCCGACTTCAGCCACAGGGCCTCCGCCTGCCGGGCGGGCAGGTCACCACTGCGGCCGGCCACCCACATCGCCTCCGCGCGGTCGCAGACCACCTCCTCGACGGGGGCGGGCGGCGGGGCGGCGAGCGTCGAACGACTGCCCACCTGGGCCTCGCGGTTGATCTGCCGGTACCGGTCGACGCAGAGCCGCATCGTCACCGTCGTCAGCCAGGCGCCGAGCCGTTCGTCCTCGACATGGGGGTTCTCCATCGCGCGCAGCATGGCCTCGTGCACCGCGTCCTCGGCGTCCTCGACGCTCATGGACCGGCGGCGCGCCACCTTCAGCAGCTCCTCGCGATGGCTCCACATGCGCGCCCAGCGCTCGTCCGAGCCGCCCTGAGAACCACCGGAGTGCGCGGGGTGAGTGTTCGCCTTCATCGGGTTCATCGGGATCCCTCGCACGTTCGAGATGACCGCGGCCCCCGGAAGCGCCGCCTCCGCTCAGAGGGCGCCGAGATTACCCCTGGGTACCCCCTGGTGGGAATGGGTGCGACAGCCCCCCGTGCCCGGGGCGGGCACGCCGGGAAGCCTCCGGCGTGTTCGAAGGGAGTGCGGGAGGGTGCGCGAGCCGGTACTCGTATGGGTGCGAGGCGGTACTCGTACGGGTGCGAGGCGGTACTCGTACGGGCACAAGGCGGTGCTCGTACGGCGCATGGCAGTGCTCGTACGGGGCGCGAGGAAGTCCTCGCACGTCGCATGGCAGTGCTACAACAGCGCAGCGGGTCCGGCCCGGCGCCCGGACCATGACGGCGAGGCCGCAACCCGTCGGCCGCGGCCTCGCCCATCACCCGCTGCGCAGTGCCGTCGCCGTCACTTGCTGCTGGCGGTGGAGCTGCTGCTCAGCGACCCCGCGGGGCACGAGAGGCAGGAGATGGTGCTCGCGCTGCCGAGGGTCGCCCCGGCGGAGTGGGCTTCGGGCAGCACCTCGAGCTCCGGGAGCTCTTGTTCCAGCATGAGGTCCAGTTCCTGCATGTTCGTTCTCCTTTACATGTGTTGAGGGTGTTGCTTCCGCTTGGCTGTGCACGGCCCGGGCGGGCCGGGCCGAGCGGGTCAGCCCCCGGAGCTGACCGTCGATGCCGTGCCGTACGTCATCACCGGGCACGACGCCGAGCCGATGCACGAGGCGCTGGCCAGTGTCGAGCCCGGTGAGTGGGCGTCGGGGAGCACTTCCAGTTCGGGCGCCTCCTGCTCGAGGTGGAGGTCCAGCTCTGTCACGCGGTGGTTCCTTTCATGTGAGGGGTCCGGCCCGATCAGGCCGTACTGGCGGTCCCGGCCGTACCGAAGCACCCGGCGGGGCAGGAGAACGAGCCGGCGGTGCTGATCGAGGCCGCGCAGTTCGCGGCGGATGGCGTGTCCGGGAGCACTTCGAGTTCCGGTGTCTCCTGCTCCAGGTGAAGGTCCAGCTCCGTCATGGGCCGATTCCTTTCGTGGGGGTGGTCCGGCCGGGTACGGCGCAGCATGTCCCCGCCCGCGCCGGGTCCTGAGGTCCCCCCGTACAAGCGCGTTGGTGCGCCGGGTCAGCCGTTCGTGCTGACACACGCGGCGCACGCGAAGCACCCTGCGGGGGTCGAGATCGTGCTGCCGGTGGAGACGGAGGCGGCTGTGGAGACACCCGTGGACGTGGTGTCGGGCAGTACTTCCAGCTCGGGCGGCTCCAGTTCGAGATGCAGGTCGAGGTCGGTCATCGGCTGATTCCTTCCGTGAGGGTGGTCCGGCCGGCGAGGGGGCCGGGGGCGGAGCGGAGGATCCGCACCGGGTCCTGGGGGCCGCCGCGCGGCGCCGGAGTCGACGGGGCCTGCGCGGCGGCCCTTCCGAGCACGGCTTCCTCCAGGGGAAGGAAACCGAGCCGGTTCAGGGTCATGTGGACCTGCATCAGCAGCAGGCGGGAGGCGACGGCGCCCGGGTCGGCGCGCATCGCGCGGCTGACGCCTTCGGCAAGGGCCCGGCCGAGCGCCGTCGCCGCCGCCGAGAGGCCGGCGGCCCCGGGAGCCGTCGCGGCGGCGCACGCGTCCTCGCCGAGCCTGCGTCGCCAGCGGGCCGCGGTCTTCTCGGCCTGCACCATGAGCGCCGGGGCGCCGGAGAGCGGTCCCGTCCAGTGCTGCCAGTGCAGCCGCCAGAAGCGCTCGCGCTGCGCGGTGCCCAGGTCCCCGAGGCAGCCGCGCATCACGTCGACCGCGATGCGCGCCCGGGCAGCGCGGTCGCCGGCGGTCCGCGCGACGGCCTCCAGGGACACCTCGCTGCTCTGCTGGAACAGCTCCTCGGCGATGTCCACCGCGGCCGGGGCCCCGTAGTAGTCGTACTCACGGCCGTACAGCCCGAAGCTCAGGCGGCGTTGGCCGCTGCCGGGGATCGCGGCCTCGGCCATCGGGTGCAGCCGTTCCACCGCCTCCTGGGCCGGCGGCCTGCGGGCGTGCTCGACCCAGAGCCTGCGCCCGGCGGCGTAGCAGTCGTCGAGCGCACCGGGGGCGCCGCGGAAGCGCAGCCGCAGGTGGGGGCCGCTCAGATCGGCGTAGCGGACGAAGAACCAGCGCCGGATGCCGAGGCGTCCGGCCTCGTGGAGCCAGCTCGGCACCAGTGTCGTCAGCAGCAGTTCGCCGTCGGCGTGGTTCCTGTGGTGGATCCGGGCGTAGAGCCATTCCTGGGCGGGCACTCAGGAGCCTCCTGGGTCCTCGGTGATGCGGGCGAAGTGCAGGACGTGTTCGGCCGCGTGGGCCCCTCCGCCACCTGTCGCGTGGTCATCCCCGGCTCCCCCGCCGTGTCCGCCGCGCGCAGGCAGGCACTCGGAGAAGACCAGGCGGTGCGTTCCGGCGCTCAGGGCCAGGTGGGCCAGGGCCTCCAGGCCGATGGGCGAGGCGAGGGCCAGCCACAGCGGCTTGCGGGCCCGGTCCTCCCGCTGCGGCACATCCGTCTCGGCCCGTACGTACGCCTCGGCGGGCAGGCCGCGCTCGCGGCGCCACCGGTCCATCCGTTCCAGGAAGTCGGCGAAGCCCTCGCCGGAGTCGCGGCGCGGCACCTTCGCCGCGTGGACCCGCCACCGCGCCCGGCGTACGACAACACCGGCCACGGTGCGGCGCGGCAGATGCCCGGCCCTTCCCGCCGCCGCGAGCGCACCGGGCACCGCGGCGTCTGCCAGGTCGACGGGCACCTGCCAGGGATCGGCCAGCACGGTGAGGGCCCGCATCGGCCCGGCGATCAGATGCTGAGGCACGGTGCCGAGGTAGACCGGAGCCACCACCGCCCCGTCGGGCGCCCGGAGTTCGAGCGCGCCCCGGACCGGGTCGTGTACGAGCGCCAGCTCCTCGACCGCCGTGCCCGGTCCCCACTGGCGGGTGGCGGTGGGCCAGTACAGGGCGGGCAGCAGACCGGTGCTGTCGGCCTGCAGGGGATTGGCGTCGCGCGCGGGGACGAACTCCAGGAGCCGGGCCCCGGGGTAGAGCGTCCGGAGCCAGGCGCGCAGCCGGTCACCCAGCCCGTCCTCCGTGCCGTCCTCCCTGCCGTTCCCGCCGGACTCGCCGGCTCCGGTGTCCCCGTCGCCCTCGCCGGCCCTGTCGTCCCCGCCCGTTTCGTCGTCCCCGCCGGCTCCGTCGTCCCCGCCCGTTCCGTCGAAGAGGCGGTGGAACCGCGCCACCAGACTGCCGGTGCCGGTGCTCAACTGGTTGGCCACCAGCACCGGTTCACCGTCGGGACCGCCGCCCCATGCGATCTGGCAGAGCACCGACACGCACGGCCTGCAGCTCGACCGGCCCGGACGTATGGTGCCCGCGCCCGCCCCCGTCCGTTCGAGCCCCAGCGTGTACGGCCACCCGGAACGCTCCAACTCGACGCAGAATCCGTACACGTCTGAGCAGACACCGCCCGCGCCGTACCGGGCGACGAACGTCTCCACCATCGACCGGTAGACGGGCGAGACCTCCAAGCCGTCGCAGGCGAGGTCCGCGTACCGCCGCAGTGCGGCACGGTGCTCGGGCGCCGGACGCGGGCCCTCCGCCGCGGCGGCCCGGTCCTCGTAGACGGCGCTCACCGCGGTGACCGGCCACCCGTCCGCGGCGCCGAGTTCGCCCAGCGCCGACCGCAGTCCGGTGTCCACCTCGGTCAGGGCCCGTGACCGCTGTCCGGCGTCCGCCTCGGGCAGCGAGTCCAGCGCGGCGCCCACGCGGGCGAGCGACCGGCCCGCGCCACGGGCACGCTGGTCGGAAGAGGCCGTCAGCCGGGCGGTGAGCCAGTCGAGCAACTCCTCCTGCGGGCAAGGGTCGTCGATGCCGACGAGCCCGCTCTCCAAGTGGCGGGCGAGCCGGCGGCCGCTGAGCCGGTCCGGCGCCACGACGACACCCGCCGGGCCGGCGCCCTCCCGGATCTCGATGGTCTCGCTGTCCGACCACCCGAACCCCTCGCCGGCGTGGAGGCGTGGCTCGGCGAGCCGCGCGACGGCCGCGTCCTCGGGGTCCTGGCGCAGGGAACCGTTGACGCGCCAGACCAGGTGCTCGCGGATGCCGTTGCGGTGGGCCGCCGAGCGCAGCAGCACCTGGAGGATCAGCGGATGCAGGCTGACCCTCACCCGTCCGCGGTCCGCGGCGCGTTCGGCGGCCAGCTCGGTGAAGGAGGAGAGCGGGCTGGTCTTGAGCGCGGCCCGCACCACGTACCGGTACGCGGTGAGCCGTCCGCCGCGGCTCAGGCGCCCGGCCGCGGGGAGCCGGGAGCTGCGGTGGAACACCGGGGAGACCAGCGCCAGCGCGTTCGCCAGCGCCGGAGCGCCCAGCAGTTCGCGCAGTTGCGCCCGCTCCCCGCTCTCCGTGTCGGCGGCCACGGAACGCAGTTCCGCGCGCAGCGCCCGCAGTTCGGCCGCCCGGTGAGCCCACCGGTCGAGCGGCCCGGTGTCCGTCCCGGGCAGGCGGGACCGGACCGCCGCGAGCAGGTCGGCGCCGACGTCCAGCGGCCGCGCGGCGTGGGCGGCCCGGCGCCACGCGAGGACCGCACGCCGGGCTCCGGGGGACGGCATGTGCGGTACGACGTCGTGCAGCAGGTCGGTCACATCGGTGGCCAGCGCGGTCAGTTCGGCCGTTGCGGCGGCGATGCGGTCGAGCAGCGCGGCAAGCGCGGGTGCGGTGAAGGACTCGGCAACGGCGGCGGGAAGCCCGGCGACCCGGGTCATCGACGGGCCCTCGGCCAGGACGGTTCGGTACGTGGTGACGGCCATCGCGCTCACCCGGCCACGGCGGCGATGACGCCGCGCAGCATCAGAGCGGCGACCAGGGCGGCGTAGCCGAGGCAGACCAGACCGAACGCCACGTAGCGCAGGCGTGCGATGCGACGGCGGGTGGCCAGCCAGCTCGGTGCGGGCTGCCGCAGGACCAGGCACCGCAGGACGGTGAAGGATCGCGCCCGCAGGTTGACGGCGCCCAGGCCCGCTTCCAGTGCCTGGTAACCGTCCGTCGGCAACAGCGGGTTGAGGTTGGCGAGGAGGAACGCGATCTGCAGCAGCACCACGACTCCCATCGCGCGTCCGGTCTGCCCTCCGGCCCCCTCCGCCAGGAGGGCACAGCCACCGAGCCACAGCACATCGGAGGCGACACCGGCCAGCGCGATGGCGACCCGCGAACCGCGGCCGGGCAGGCGGTACGCGTCCGTGCGGTCCACATACGCGGCCGGCACCACGTAGAAGAGCAGACCGATGCCGATCTCCCGGACCGGTATCCGGTGGTAACGGCAGACGACGGCATGGCAGAGCTCGTGAACGACCGTCTGTGTCAGCAGGATTGCGACCACCAGCGCCCAGCCCCAGGTCAGCCCGGTGGGGGCGAGGCGCTCCGCCGCGTGCGGCGCGGAGAGCACCGACCAGGCAGCGACCAGCGAGAGCAGGGCAGCGGTCCCCCACAGGACGGCGAGGGCGCGCGGCGCCCGGCGCAGCATGTGCGCCACCGGGTCCAGCAACACGGACACCCGCCCGGTGATCAGCGCTTTGCGCGGCATGTGGCTCCGGCGGGCGAACCGCGCGGCGGCCGAACCGCGGCCGGGGGCGGGAGGGACGGTGAGCAGCCCAGCGGCCCGCAGTTCCTCCAGGAAGGCCGTCAGGATCCGCTCGGAGGCCGCGTCACCGGGGTCGCGCAGCGCTCGTACGGTGAACTCGCGGCCGGTCATCGATCCGTCGAGGGCACGGAGTATCACGGCGCCGCTGCGGGACAGCCTGGTGTAGTGCCCGGATTCGGCGTCGAAGGCGACCAGTTCGTGGTTGATGCCCTCGACGATCTCCACGCCGGGCCGGATCGCCGGGGATTCGGTGTCCAGCCAGGACCGGTCCGGCGCCCCGGTCGCTCTGCGCCGCCCCCGCTGGGCGGTGCGGCCGGTCACCGGCCCCCCGCCTTTCCGCCCGGGGCCCGGTCTGCCTCCGGATCACCGAGGGCGAGGCCCAGCAACTGGGCCCGGCGGAAGCCGTCGATGCCCAGTTCCGTCCGGCCGGCCGAGCTGAGGACCCCGGCGAACACCGTGCCCGCCGCACCCTCGGACAGCCCCGCGAGCCATACGGCATGGGCGAAGGCCGCGCCGCGGGCCAGCAGCAGCCGGTGGCCGTGGACGCCGCGGCGGTCCACCGCCGCGGCCAGGTCCCCCAGCACCACGATCACTACCGGTGCCTCGGCGAACTCCAGTTGCAGCACCAGATCGCGCATGGGCGGCGGGTCGTACGGCTGGGGGACCAGGGCACCGGTCGACGGGTCGAAGTGGTGGTAGCCCGCCGGAACCCCGCGGACCCGCTGTGCCAGCACCGCCGCGACGGGTGCCGGCAGTTCCGGGAACGCCGGCGCCCACAACTGCCCGTCCTGCTCGACCGCATAGCGCAACGCTCGCAGCAGCCGCTCACCGTCGAAGGGGCCGCGTGCCCACTGGCGTACGGCGGTGCGCGACCGCAGCGCGCCGACCGGGTCTCCCGGCAGGGCGGGCGGGAGCACCGGCGGGGCCGCGTCCATGGTGTGCGGCTCGGTGTGCGGCTCGGTGCGCAGTTCGCGGTCGGGCACGGCGTGCGGCTGCGGCACGCTGTTCGGCTTGCCCTGCCGCTCGTACGGGGCGGCGAGGAGCAGGTCCTCCGTGAGCCGGTTCAGGTCGATCAACGGCATGATCCGCTCCGATCGCTGGTGAGATGGACGGCCGCGGTGATCAGCGGAGGCCCGCCGGCACCGAGCAGCCGCTCGCGGTACGGGTGCCATGGCCCGGGGTCCAGCAGGCGGCATGCGACCCCCACCTGGTGGGCGACGACGGCGAGTTGGGCCAGTGCGCAGCCGGTGTCGAGGGTGCCGACGCGGTAGGAGAAGGCTCCGTACTTGCGGGCGATCCGCCCGGTCTCGGCCGCGTAGAGCAGGTGGACCCGCGGCCCGTGCCCCGTGGCACCCGCGTGCGCGACCGCGTCCGTCAGGTGGCCGGTGTGCGGGTGCATCGTGGTGAGCGCATGGTCGGCGGCGTCGTAGTAGTAGACGCCGTCGGGTATTCCCGGGCAGTCCTGGATCAGCGGGAAGGCGTGCGGCGAGCCCAGGTTGCCCCCCGTCGGCGCCCAGCGGACCACTCGGCCCGGCTCCGCGGACTCCGGCAGGTCGGGCCCGGTGCGCAGCCCCGCGGTGAACCGCAGGACGGCGGCGAGGAGTTCGGGCCAGGGGCGCGCATCTGCGGGGGAACCGGCGGCGGGGAGATCGTCGAGAGAGATGTCGGGCAGCGGGAGACGCGGGTTGTTGGGGTAGCGGAGCCGCTCGTACTGCAGGCCGACGTTCTCCGGGCGGAAGTGGTGCTGGTGGGCCTTGGGGTTGACGAGATGGCGGGGCGGGAAGCCCACGGCGTACTCGTAGTGCAGCGGCGCGCCGTCGGGGAGCTTCCGCGCCTCCGCCGCGGCCGACGGGTAGCAGACGTGGCAGTCCGGCTCGGGCGTCAGCTTGTACGTCGCCGAGGTGAACGCGGCCAGATCGACATCCAGTTGGCCCCCCAACGAGACGGCCGGTTCGTTGCGGAGCAGCAGCGCACGCAACTCCTCCGCGACCAGCGAGGCGGCGATGACCGAACGCGGCGAGCGTGCCGACTCGGCGACCCGGTCCAGCGGGTCGAGGGTGGGCCGTACGGCGGCGAACGCGCACGACGCGCAGGCGGTGGCGGACGGATCCACGAACGGGCCGATCCTGACCCGTCCCGCGTGCTCGTCCGCGAGCAACACCCGTGCTCCGCCGTCCGCGCACGCCTTCAGCACCGCGTCGGCGACGTTCCCCGGTGCGGACAGGTCGAGGACCACGACGGCCCCGGGTGCGGTCTCCTCGTCGTCGTACGCGGCGACATCGGTGATGCCCAGATCGGCGAGCGCGTCCCGCAGGGGCTCGCGCCACCCGCCGCGCACGGCCAGGCGTACGACGGCTTCGGCGGCGGCCCGTCGCATATGACTGGAGTGGGGGAAGACACGGCTGCAGTCCAGCGTCCGGGACATCCAGACGGCGGCGGGCTCCGACGGGGCCGGCCGGAGGGCGGCCCCGGTACCGCGGCCGGCGTCGACCTCGGCGTCCGCGTCCTCCAGAAGACCCGCGAAGTACACGGCCGCCACTGCCTTGCGGACGATCGGCAGGCTCCACCCCGTCTCGCGCGCCAGCGCCACCAGGTCCCGGCTGCCGTCGAGCAGGGGGAACAGCTCCGTGCGCAGTGCCGTGGCCGAACTGCCGCGCAGATGCTGCCGCTCGGCGGCACCGTCGACGATCACGCCGTCGGCCGTCTCCACGATGTGCAGGCCCCGGCAGAGCTGAGGGCGTACGGGCATCCGGAACTGGGGGTCGCCGAGGACGGCGCGGCTCACGGCCGCCGCAGGCAGGCCGCGCCGGGCGGTGGGAGAAGGTGGTTCCTGCGGGGGGTGCGCGGCGGAGGGTTGCTGCGGGGGGTGCGCGGCGGGCGGTGCCTTCCGGGCGGTCACGGGCCCGCGCGCCGATAGGGAAGTCCCTTGTTGGGCAGGGACGTTGATGGCATTCATCGGTGTTCTCCCCCGGCGGAACCGGCCAGCAGATCCGCCGCCAGGCGTTCCCATCCGTCGTCGGGGTGGGGCGGCGTGCCGCAATCGGGGCAGCCATGGACCCGTGCGACCGTGTCCGCGACGAGCGACCGGGTCAGCACGTCGTAGAAGAGGACCAGCCCCGACCGGAGCCCGGACGCGGAGTCCCACTGATCGAGCAGGTCGAGAGCGAGGCCCGCAGCGATACCGGCCTGTGCATCGGTGAAACCGGAGACGCCGTGGGCCGGGTCGGCCGCGAGGGAGGCGCGCAACGCGGCGGCGCTCGCGGAGGGGCGGTCGTGCTGGGCACGGCGCCTGACATAGCAGCCGTAGCACGGCCCCCGGTGCGGCACGACCAGCGGGCCGACCCGGATGACCGGGAATTCGTGGACGATCGGCAGCCACGGCGTTCGGCATGCGTGGTGCAGTCGTGCCACCTCGTTCAGCAGCGCGTCCTCCAGGCGCCAGGTGGCGACCAGGCGCATCGGCGTGTGCGGCCAGGTGGCCGACTGGAGATCGCCGAGGCCGGCGCGCTGGGTGGGGCTGCCGGTCATCCGCGCGACATGGCCGGCGACCCGCTCCCCGAACTCCCCGGTCCACAGCACATGCATCGGTGCGGTCGTGATGGGCATGGTGGCGGTGTCTCCTAGGCGAAGGGCTGGGGGTCGGGGTTGAGCTCCGGCTCCGGATGGCTGACCAGGCCCATCGCGGTGGGCGCCGCGTACAGGCGGGGGTGGTCCAGGTAGCGGTTGCGGTGCACGAAGGAGAGCGGCATGAGCTGCGGGACGATCACCCGTACCGAGCGGAAGCCGACGTCACGCGCCTCCTCCGTGGTGAGCTCGACGGCGATGGCCTCGGCGCCGATCGCCGACAACCGCCCGACCAGCCAGTCGAGGAGCCGGGCTGGGGTGCCGTGCGGAGCTGTGGGCAGATCCGAGAGACGCCGCGTCGGGCGGGGGCGGCGCAGGAGGAAGTCGAACGCTTCCCGCTTCTCCGGGCGGCCCATGTGCAGCGCGCCGTGCAGGACGCTGGTGAAGTCCCGCGGGTCATCCGGTACGTCGTGCCGGCTCTGCAGCGCGATCCGCGACGACGCCGCTTCCCGGTAGATCTTGCGCACCACCTCGACCGGATCGGGGCCGCTGGCGCACATCACCAGCTGGCCGAGCGAGGGGTTGTGGTCGCTGAGAACCACCGCGTAGACCGTGGGGACACCGATGTCGGAAGTGGCGTCGAAGAAGCGGTACTCGACGAACCCGTCCCGCAGCCTGCTCTGCTCCTCGCGCAACGCGGGCTCGCCGCGTACGTCGATCTCCGGCAGTTCCAGGCGCTGCAGCCAGGTGAGGGCGATGGCGTCGCGCTCGACGGCCTCGCAGATCCCGCCCGCCGTGGCCAGGTGGAGGTCGGAGTGGATGGCGCAGCCGGTGGAGATGGGGTTCGCGATGCGCTCGCCGATGGCCAAGTGGTGGGTGAACAGCCAGACATAGGACACCGGGACCCACACGGGTCGGCTGCGGGTGAGGGACCAGCCGCGGACCCACCGCTGGGGCAGCGACGGGTCCGGGCGGATCAGCCAGGCGTGCTCGTCGTCGAGTTCGGCAGGCGAGCAGCGGGGCAGGGTGTTCAGGTCGACGGCCTCGTCGCCGAGTTCGTCGGCGGTGGCCCACCGTACGAGCTCCGGCTGGTAAAGGGAGTTGGTGTAGCGCTCCAGGGCTTCGGCAAGGCTGATCAGCCGGGCGCGCTCGGGGTCCGTACCGCCGCCCGCCCCGTCGAGCCCGTCGGGCTGGGTGGGGCGGTCCGCCCACAGCAGGGTGGGGTCGCCGATGCCGGAGACGTAGACCGCGTACTCGGGCTCGCCGGGTAGCGGGGACAGGCGGTGCACGCCCTTGACCGGGCGGACGGCCGGGCCGATCAGCCCTTCCAGGCGGCGCAGCGCACCGAGACCGTCGCCCACGGGGGACGGAGGCCCATCAACCCCCGTACCTATGACCGGAGTTGTTCCGATCGTACCTGTTTCCACCATTGGCCTGCTCCTGACCGGGCTGCTGCGATGTGCGTCACAGAGAACGGGATGGGGAGCGGACCGTCATCACACGTCACGGGTGAACTTGATCCGAACGGACCGGAGCGTCGACGGGTGATGGGGGAGAAGGAAGAGGTGATACCGGCGGTTCGGTACGCGGGCGGGTGCGGACGGGCGGGGCGGGCGGCCTCGGGCGGGTGCGCGGCGGAAGCACGGGAGGCCCCATCCTGCAGGGCCCGGCACACCGTCAGAGGAGACCCATGCGGCGGGCGATCTCGACGGCGTCTCTCCTCCGGCAGACCCTCAACTTGCGGTAGATACCCTTCACTTGGGTCTTTACCGTGTTGGGGGAGACACGACGCTGCGCCGCTATCTCGTCCAGGGTGAGCCGGCTGGGCAGCAGCCGCAGGACCTCCGACTCGCTTGCCGTGAGCCGCTGTCCGTACTCGGGCGTCACGGCCGCGATCTGCAGGGCCGCACGACGGCCGGTGTCCGGGGTGACAGGGGCGATGGATCGCGGGGCGTCGCTGCACGGGGCTCCATCACCCGCTCCGCCCTCACCCGTTGCGCTCTCCCCTGCTCCGCCCTCATCCGTTCTGCCCTCACCCGTTCTGGCTTCACCCGCTCTGTCGGCGCGAGTTGCGTTCTCGCGGATTCCGTACTCACGGTTTCCGCCCGCGCGCGTGCCGATCTCGGGCGTTCCGATCTCAGGCGTTCCGCCCGCGCGCGTTCCGATCTCAAGCGTTCCGGTCTCGGGCATTCCGTCCTCTGCCGCCGTGCCACCGATGTCCCGCGGCGCGCCGCCCGGTCGGAGTACCGGGAGCGACGGCGGCCGCAGCGCTTCGACGACCGGCTGCGACGGCGGGACGTCGACCGTCCTCGCGGTGCGGCCATCGACGTACGGCAGACCGGCCGCGGCGGCGAGCCGGTCGGCCAGGTCGGTCATGCCGTGCGTGGAGTACCACTCCCAGGCGGTCCGCTGCACGGCGGCCACTTCGGCGGCACCGTGCCGTTCCGTCAGTTCGCGGAAGAGGACCTGCCGTACGAGCGGGTGGTGCCGGTAGGTCCACTCGTCCTGCCGGATCAGCAGATCGTGCTCGGCGGACAGGGAACGCAGCACGCGGCTGGCGTCGGCCCGTCCCGTGATGGCCTTCACCAGGGATGAGTGCAGCCGGGGCACCACGCTCGTCCGCAGCAGCAGTTCCTGGTCCTCGAGCGGCATCGGCTCCACCAACTCCCGCAGCAGGAAGTCCGAACAGAGCCGGATCACCTTGGACCAGCCCTCCAGGCACGTCTGGTACCCCCCGTCCTGGGTGCGTGTCACCGCGGCGAGTTTCAGGGCCAGCGCCCAGCCGCTCGACGTCCGCAGGAGTTTGGCGCTCTGGTCGTGGCGCAGGCGGGCGCCCGCGCGGGCGAACAGCTCGTCGACCTCCTCGTGGGTGAAGGCGAGGTCGGAGCCGCGGACCTCGGCCAGTTCCCCGGCCGCCCGCAACTTGTGGAGGGGCAGATCGGGTTCACGGCGGGAGGCCAGAATCACCCGCAGTCCGTCGGGCGCGTGCCGGATCAACTGCAGGACGGCGACGCGTGACGGCCCGGGCCGCAGCTCGTGGAAGTCGTCGAGGACCAGCACGATCGGGGTGCTCAGCGATGCGCTGATGGCATTGACCAGGGCAGGGATGGTGCGTTCACGCGCGAAGACCATGGCGGGGTCGTCGGCGCCCCAGTAGTCGAGGACCGAAGTGCCGGCCTGCCAGAGCGCCGCCACGAGGTGGGTGAACAACCGGGCCGGGTCGTTGTCCTCCTCATCGAGGGCCAGCCACGCCAGAGGTCCCGGGAGCCGGTCGGAGGACTGGACCCAGGAGGCCAGCAGCGCGCTCTTGCCGGTGCCGGGCGGACCCACGATCACGGTGAGACGCCGCCGTACGCCTTCGTCGAGCAATGCGAACAGCCGGATCCGCTGGACCAGCGGGCCCGTTCGGGGCGGCACCAGCCTGGTGGATATCACCAAGTCGGCGGTCTCCTCGAACTCGCCGCCCTCCATGAAGTGACCCGAGGCCATTCATTGCTTCCCTTCGGCTCCTGCGGAACGCCACGTGTGTGCACGACAGTTCCGCCACGGCGCCGTGACCCTCGCGATGCGGGCGGGTTGCCTGCCGACGGAGGGTGATGACGACCCGTACGGACCGGGTGCTGCCGTACGACTGGTCACCGCGGAAGGTGATGCGTGCACCCCCGAGACGACGGCCACTATGCCTACGGCAGAGCGCCCGCGGACGGCAAATCGCAAGGGTTGCAGAGCGCTCTCGGCCGCTTACGCAGAGAGGCCCCCCGCCAATGCGGCGGAGAGCCATCTCTGATGCGTCTTCCCTGTTCAGAGACCCCGACACGGCACAAGAACGGATTCAGCCACGCTCGCTTCCGACCGAAACCCGATCCCCGAATCACGGGACATGTCTAGATGTCTCATACCGTACGGTCCATGGTCACGGATCGCTCCGTGCGCGGGTGACGGGCCCCTCAGTCCTCGGAGGGGGTGAGGACGACGAAGTCCGCGCCATTGGGGTCGACGCAGACCGCGAGGCGTCCGACACCCTCCGCGTCCTCAGGCCCCATCTGCAGGCTGCCGCCGTGCTCGGCGACCTTGGCGACCGTGGCGTCGCAGTCGGTGACCTCGAACACCGGGTGCCAGTACGGGCGCCCGCCGGTCAGCCCGAGGGCGTCCGGGGGCATCTCGATCATGCCGCCCTGCATGCGCTCCTCACCGCCCTCGGAGGGGCTGATGAGCGAGTACGTATCCGTGCCGCCGGGCAGCGGGATGTCCTGGTTGTGCCAGCCGAAGAGATCGGCGTAGAACCGTTTTGCGGCCGGCATGTCGGTGGTGTAGAGCTCGGTCCAGGACAGGCTGCCCGGCTCGTTCACCACATCGAGGCCCTGGCTCTTGCCCGGCTGCCAGACGGCGAACTGCCCGCCCTGCGGGTCGCTGAACTGTGCCATCCGTCCCTCGCCCTCGGCATCCACCGGCGCGACCCGCACGGTGCCGCCCGAGCGCTCCACGGCCCGGGTCGTGGCATCGGCGTCCGGGGTGTTGAAGTAGATCATCCAGGCGGAGCGGGCCCCTTGCTCGGTGAGCGGCCCGACGCCGCCCGCGATCTTCTCGCCCACCTTGAAGACCCCGTAGCCGCTCGCTTCCTCCCCGAAGGGCTGGAAGTCCCAGTCGAAAACCGAACCGTAGAAGTCGGCCGCGGCGGCGGTGTCAGGAGCGCCGAGATCCAGCCAGCACGGAGATCCGACGACGTAGTCAGTGCTGATCATGGCGATTCCCTTCGCAGATCTCTGATGACTTCAGCGTGACACCAGGCGCGGACACTCGCCCGTCGGCAGCGGTCCGGGAGCGCGGTGCGCCGGCCGTACGCGGCCCTGCTGCCCGTACGCACGGCTGCGTCCCGCAGGGCCAGGGGCGGGGCCCGCCCCCGAGCGCGGACAGCGGGGCGCGGGGCTGCGGAGCGCGGGGCCGCCGGAGCGGCTTGCTACGGTCCGGAGCAGGTCTCGGTGCTGGCCGGAGCAGGTCTCGGTGCTGGCCGGAGCAGGTCTCGGTGCTGGCCGGAGCAGCACAGTCCTGCCCGAAGGGACTCGGCGCTGGCCGGAGCAGCACAGTCCCGCCCGAGCGGACTCAGCGCTGCCCGGAGCAGCACAGGCCTGCCCGCAGCGCGGGGCGTGGGGCGCGTGGGGCGCGTGGGGCGCGGCCTGATCGGACGCGCACCACTCCGCCGCGCCGTCGCGCCCTCGGGCGATCGACCGTCGCGGTGCGACAGTGATGAGCCATGCGCGCCGCCTATGTCGAAACGCTCGGCCCGCCCGACGTGATCCGGTACGGGGAACTACCCGCTCCGCGCCCGGGCCCCCACGGACGACCTGGTCGACGTCCTGGCCACGCCCGTCAACCCGGTTGACACCCTGGTCCGTTCCGGAGCCTCGGTGCTCGTCGCCGGGGCGGCGGGGAACGTCGGCGGCGCCGCGGTCGCCTTCGCCGCCCGGGCGGGCGCGCGGGTCGTCGCCACGGCCAGGCGGGAGGACACGGACCACTGCCGGTCGCTCGGAGCGGACACGGTCCTCGACTACCGCGACCCCGAACTGCCGCGCCGGATCCGCGACACCGTGCCCAAAGGCGTCGATGTCCTGCTCGACACCTCCGGCGTGAACGATCTGCCGGAAGCCGTCGGCCTGCTCGCGCACCGTGGCCGGATCGTGCTGATGTCCGGCTTCGGTTCCCGCCCCGTCCTCCCGGCCGGCCCGCTCTACTCCGGCGACCAGTCGGTCATCGGATTCGCGATCTCGAACGCCACGACGGCCGAACTGGCCGACGCCGCCGCGGTGATGAACGGTGTGCTGGCCGAAGGCCGCCTCAGCCCGCGGGCCGTCGAGACCGCCCCGCTCCGCGACACGGCGGAGGCACACCGGCGTATGGAGGAGGGCCTGCTGCGCGGCAAGCGGCTCGTCCTGCGGCCCTGATGCCCGGCCCCACTCCCCGCGGCCGTACGGCGAGCATCGACGGACGGGCCCGGGGACAAGGCCGCCCGAATCACCCTGTGAGCGCGGCCACAGACACCACTCCGACCTGTAGGTCTGTGGCGCGCGGCCGGCAAGCGCGGACGCGGTTCCTCGTACGGCCGGGAGCACCGCGGCGCGGCCGGGACGATGGAGAGCGTGAATGAGGACGCGGCCCGTCCCGCCACCCGTCGCGCGCTCCCGCCGTCGTGAGCTCGCGCATCGCAGCAGGCGAACACCGGGTGTGCGCACGTCAGCACGTGACACGACCACTCTCGTGTGAGCTCGTCGACACGGGCTGGACCAGGAGCCCGGCCTGACCGCCGGTGCCCGGAGCCGCCTCCCCTCCCGCACCACCCCCGCCGACACAGCGCCGTGCGGCAGAACCCATCGCTCCGACCGCATCGAAAGGGCCCACCATGTCATCACGCCACTCCGTCCTCATCACCGGCGCGAGCAGTGGATTCGGCCACCTGACCGCCCTCACCCTGGCGGAGCGCGGGCACCGCGTGTACGCCTCCATGCGCGACATGACCGGACGGAACGCCGACGCCTCGGCCCGGCTGCTTGAGAAGGCATCCCAGAAGGGCTGGGATCTGCACACCGTCGAACTCGACGTCACTGACGACGCATCCATCGCCGCCGCCGTCGAACGCGTCCTGGTCCTGGGCGACCTGGACGTCGTCATCAACAACGCCGGCGCCACCAGCTCCGGCCTCCTGGAGTCCTTCACGGCCGAACAGGTGGAGTCCGTCGTACGCCTCAACGCCCTGGGGGCGGTCCGGGTCAACCGCGCCGTGCTGCCGCATCTGCGCAGCCGCGGCGAGGGCCTGCTCGTCCACGTCACCAGCGGCTCCGGCCGTATGGTCCTGCCGTACTTCGGCCCGTACACGGCGGCGAAGTTCGCGCTCGAAGCCATCGCCGAGACCTACCGCTACGAACTGCGGCCCCTGGGCATCGACTCGGTCATCGTCGAACCGGCGGCCTACGCAACCGAACTGGGCAGCAACGCCCTCCGGGCCGAGGACGCCGCGTACGTGGCCGAATACGGGGAGACCGGTACGCGCCTGCGATCCGTCCTGGCCGCCCTGAGCGAAACCCCGGAGTCCGTCGACGGCCCCGGACCCCAGGAGGTCGTCGACGCCATCGTCGCCCTGGTGGAGGCGGAGACGGGGCAGCGCCCCCTGCGCACGGCGGTGGGAGCCACGGTGAAGCCACTGCTGAACCACATCAACCAGGCCACGGCGGACAAGCAGCGCGAAGCCCTGACGCTGATGGGCCTCGCCGACCTCACGGGCTGAGCCCCGCCGCGTCGTCGCCCGGGGCCACGCCAACCGCGTACGTCACGTGGGCGGTTCATGTGGCAGTACGTGACACGCCACTTGAGGGGCACACACCTGAGGATGCGGTCGGAGTGCTGGTGGGACGGGGAGAGGACGTGATGCCGGCCTTTCTGTGAGCGGTCATTCCCAGTGGCTGCTCCAGAGCCTCCGCAACCCCGCCCAGGCAGGGTTGCGGGGGCGACTGGAAGGGACGGTTACCGGGGCCGGTGCGAGACTGCCCTGAACAGGGGAGTTCTGCATGACGTTGCCGGACTGGTGGGCAGTTGCCGTACGCGGCCGCGGCGGCCGGTCGCCCGTCGTCTGCGCCGGGAAATCCGGGGAATGAGCCACGGCCGGAGGCGGCGTGTGCCCGCAATTGTTTGTTGAGTGGTCTACCCGGCGTCCGGGGCATGTGGATTCGGCTCCGTGGCAATCACATGGAGCAGCTGCCAACGAGCCTCCTCCCAGCGGGCGGCCCGGTCCACCTGGCGGCGGTCGCCATCGGCCGGGGCCTGCTGGGCGTACCAGCGGCCGACGTCCGACTGGGCCTGGCGGGCGATGTACTGGCGGGTCTGAATGGTCCGTCCCGCCTTGTTCATCGCGCCGACGTCGATCAGCATCTGTTGGCAACCGAGCCGCACGGCGGATTCCGCGACGCCCGTGATCTCGGAGTGCCCGGGAAATTCCCAGCCGACCTCGAAACAGGCGTCGTTTGCCCGGACGAGCCGGTCGGTCGCCCGCCCCAGCTCGATGGCCTCGTGGGCCGCGCCCATGTACTCGGCGTAAGCGCCCAGCAGCCTGGGGTCGAGCGCGTCCGCCTGGAGCTCGACCGCGTGCTCCGCGAAGTCCAGCGCCAGGGTGGCCGCACGGAGGTCGTCCACGTCGTCCAGCAGTTCGTTGAGCCGGGTCGGCAAGACGATCATTACGTGTTCCATTCCCCTCGACCGCGGCTCATGAGTTCCAGCAGTTTGGGAGTGTCGCCCGAGCCTGTGATGACCCTGCGAGGATCGGTGATCTTGACATGGCGGGCGGCGTCCATCGCGTTCTTGAGCTGCTGTCCGGCGTTTCCGCCACCCATCTTATGGTCGACGACGAACGCCACGAGGTTCTTGGGGTCGGACCTGTCCACCGCCATGAAGTCGCCCTGGAACTTCTCGCCATGGGTCCGGTACAGCTGCAGGTTCGGTTTCCGCGCCATCAAGGCCTTCACGAATTCCATCTCGGGCGGGCTCAACTTGTAGGCCCCGCTGAGCTGTTGCCCCGGCTTGATCCGGATCGGGGCGTACGGCGAGAGTCCCAGCGGGTCGGCCCACGTGAGCGGATTGTGCGGGTACGAGACGGGGTTGGGGGCCGGGAGGAGGCCGAGCGGATCGGGGCTGAGGTACCGGCCGGTCTCCGGGTCGTAGTGCCGGTGCACGTTGTAGTGGTGCCCGGTTTCCAGGTCGTGGTACTGGCCGGGGAAGCGCAACGGGATGTATGCGCCGGCGTCGGTGTTCCAGGTGGTGCAGCCCCACAGGGTCGAGGCCTGGCGCCAGACGGTGTTGCCCGCTTCGTCGAGGAGCTCGGTGGGCGTACCGATCAGATCGGTCACGATGGCGTAGAAACGGGCGTCCACCTCGTCCTGCGATGCCGAGGCAGCGGAAGAGGCGGAGCCGTAGCGGTCCGTCTGGGACAAGGGCGCCACCCCGCCGTCCTCGTACTCCCAGGTCAGCGTCTGCGTGCTCGGCCACTGCGCGGAGGCGGTGGACTGCTCCACCATCGTCCCCTCGTGCCAGGTGAACAGCGTCTCCTCCAGCACCGTGCTTCCGTCTGCGGACAGATGCCGCTTGGCGATCCGGCGCCCGAACGGGTCGTAGCGATAGTGCCAGACCGTGCCGTCCGGCACCGTGACCGAGGTCAGCCTGTCCTGGGCATCCCAGGCATACCGCCACACGGCCGGCTTGCCCGACAGACGGGTGCGGCGCCGGGTGACGAGGCGCCCGGCCGCGTCGTGTTGGTTGTCGACCCGTCCGGCTGTCAGGAGCCGGGTGCCCTCATATGTACGTGCCCCGACGGCTTCGGCCCCTGGGTGACTCGAGGGCCAGTGGGCCTCACTCTGGTTGCCCGACTCGTCGTACGCGTAGGTCTCGGCCCAGTCGTGTGCGCGAACTTCGGTGACCCGCCCGGCACGGTCCAGCGTGTAACGCCGGTCGCCCGCAGCGGTCAGGGCACCGTCCGGCCGCCAGGTGAGGTCCTGTCGGGGCAGAACCGGTCCGCCCGGGCCGGTCAGCTGCCGGGACAGGGGGCGGCCCGCGACATCGCGGCTCTGGGACATCTGCACGGCAGCGCCCCAGCGCCGATGCGTTTCGTGGCCCGCCGCGTCATACGCGGACGAGAGCGTGCGCCCCGCGGTGGTCAGCTGTGTGCGCCGGCCGGCCGCGTCATAGGTGTAGACCGTGCGCGCCCCGGAAGGAGTGCGCCTCTCGACGAGCTGGCCAACGGCGTCGTAACTCAGGTGCAGGGTGCGACCATCGACCGTTTCGGCCGTCAACCGCCCCGCCGGATCGTAGTCGCGGGTCAGCTCCCCGTCCGGCCACAGCGCGCGCAGCAGCTGTCCGGCGGGATCGTAGGTGAAGACCGTCGCCCGGCCGCCGCTCTCGGTGCACGTCACCCGTCCCAGCTCGTCGTGGGTGTAGCGGATGACGTCACCGAGCGCGGTCGTACGGGATATGAGCCGTCCGGCCGCGTCCCGTCCGTAGCGGACCGTCCGGTTGTCGAAGTCCGACTCCGCGACCAGTTGCCCGGCGGCGTCGTACGAGTAGTCCCAGGCCAGCTCGTGCGGGTTGGTCACTCGGGTCAACTGGAGCTGTGCGTTGTACTCGAAGCGATAGCGCGCGCCGTCCGGCTCTGTACGAGCAGTCAGCAGGTCGAAGTGGCTGTATTCGTAGTGCGTCAGCGCGCCCACCGCGTCGGTGTGTCTCAGGCAGTTGCCCTCCCCGTCGTACTCCCAGGACTCGGTGGCTCCGTCCGGCCCCACGAGGCGGAGAAGGTTGCCCTCGGTGGTCCACTCCCAGCGGGTCACACTGCCCAGCGGGCTCGTCTCGACGACCGGTCGGCCGAAGGCGTCACGCTCGAAGCGGGTCCGGCCACCGAGCGGATCGACCGCCTCCACCGTGAGGCCCGCCCGGTCACAGGTGAGGTGCGTGGTCCGGCCGAGCGCGTCCGTGAACTCCGTGAGCCGGCCTTGCCGGTCGTACGTGAAGTGGCTGGTCGCGCCCGTCGGATCGGTCAGCGTGAGGCCGTTGCCGCGCTCGTCGTAGGTGCGGGCCCAGCGGCGGCCGTCCGGCAGCACCGTCTCGGTGACCAGGCCGAGTTCGTTGTACGTCGCCCTGGTCTCGCGGCCGTCGGGACGGCGGATCACCAGTGGGCGGCCCGCCTCGTCGTTCACGTACTCGGTGACATGGCCGAGCGGATCGGTGTGAGACGTGAGGTGGTGGTAGCGGTCATAGCCCGTGCGTGTGGTGTGGCCGAGCGGATCGATCTCGGCGATCACCTGGCACGCGTCATTGACGACGAAGCGGGACACCTCCCCCTCGGCGGTGGTGAGGACGGTGACCTTGTGCCCCGGGTACTCGGGGAGCGTCCGGTCGTACTCGAGTGTGAGCGAGAAGTGCCCGCCCTCACCGCTCTCGGCGACGCAGCGGTCGAGTTCGTCGTACGTGTACGAGTATCCGGAGTCGTTTCGGTCGGTCCAGGAGACGACGCGACCGCGTTCGTCGTAGCGGTAACGCAGCGGCAGGCCGGAGGAGTTGATGTCCTCGGTGAGAAGGCCGGCCGTGTATCCGAACCGCTTGACCGTGATGTCCGAGCCGTCCGCCGCGGCACCTGCCAGGTGGAGCGCGGTGACGCGACCGTCCTCCGTGTCGACCTTGACGTGGTGTCCGGCGGAGTGCCGCACCGCAGTCGGGGTGCCGTACTCGTCGTGGTCGAACGTGATGGAGTGCCCGTTGCGGTCGGTGATCCGGCGGAGCAGGGCTACGCCGCCCCGGGGAGCGGCGAAGCGACGCGTGTGGCCGGTGTCGGTATGGGTCACTGCGTAGCCACCGTCGTCGAGCCGGCGCAGCGGCCAGCGCTGACCTGCCTCCGGCAGCACCGATACGTCGGGGCCTTCGGGGTGCGGGTACGGCAGGATCTGCCCGGCCTCCGTGACGTAGAGGACACCGTCCGCGTCGATCTCCAGATGCTCGTCGAGAGTGGAGGCCCAGCAGGGGCCGAACCACCAGCCCGCCCCGTATCCGGACTCCACCCTGCGCGACAGCACCAGCGGTAGCAGGCCCGGAAGCTCGAGGTCCGTCTGCGGCAGATACATCTTGCCGTTCGCCAGGTCGATCGGGTCGGTCAGCTTCGCCATGATCGCCTTCGCGTTGCGCGCAAAGGCGTCCTGGCCTCGAGCGAGCATGCTCCGGGCACCCTTGCCGAGGCCACGGACGCCGGCGGCCATGCCTTTGAGACCGCCCTTGAGTCCCTTCAGTCCCTTGGCGAGGCCGCGGAGGCTGGTGAGGCCTTTCATGCCGGGGATGCAGTCCAGGGCTGCGAAGGCGACGTCCCAGGGGGTGGCTTGGCCGTTGAGGTATTTGTTGAGGGTGTCGGCGAGGACGACGAGGGCGGCGATGAGGACGATCGCGCCGAGGATGGGCCCGCCGATGATCATCGCGATGATGCCGACGATGGCGACGACGACTTTGCAGACGGCGACGATGGTGTCCCAGTTGTCCGAGACCCAGTCGACCGCGTCCTCCCACCAACTGCGGTTCTGGATACCGGCGTCGGAGGCTTCCTCGAGTTTCTTCTTCGCCTTGGTCGCCGCGTCCTCGCGCAGTTTCTTGGCGTCCGCGGCCATCTTCTTCGCCGC
>NZ_JBFAYQ010000042.1:0-26484 GCF_040681345.1 Streptomyces sp. NPDC051776
TTCGTTTGTCCACACACCAACCGATGATCACGCGATGGCCGTACCCGTTCCCAGCCGGGTTCGCCACAAGATCGCGAAGTCAGACTGGAGTACTAAGCCGGTGCCCCCTGCTCCGCCACCGGGCGTCCTGAACATGCGGCGGATGTGAACAGGCCCGAGGCTGGATCCATGCCGGTACCGACCGGCCCTCGCCCGATCGTGCCTGCACCTGATCGGGCCCGACAGTCTTCCGGCGGTCTTCCGACGGTCCTCGACGCGTGCTGAAGGAGAAGAGGCAGTGGAGTACACCAAGTTGGCGCCCGCGCTCGCGGCCACCTACGAGCGTTTCTCGCAGGAGGGCGGAAGGCGCAGTCCCCTCGCCCGGCAGGCCCGCATGTTCGGGCTCGTATCGGTGCACGAGCGGGCCAAGCCGGTGCGGGTCGTGGTCTCCCTGGAGTGCGACCCCGACGCCACGCTGGACGGCTCGTGGGGCGAGGGGATCGAGGTCAACCAGGGTGGCCGCCGGGTGCGGACCGCCATCGTCCCCCTGGAGTCCCTGGACCGGCTCTCGAGCCATCCGGGGATCAGGCGCATCGTTCCGGCGACCCGGCTGCGTCCGTACCTGGACGTGGCGCAGCAGAAGACCGGGGTGCCCGGATTCAGAACGAGCTCGGATCTGACGGGCCGTGGCGTCGTCGTCGGCATCGTCGACACCGGCATCGACCCTCTGCACCCCGCGTTCGCCGGCCGGATCGAGCGGATCTGGGACCAGACCATGCTGGGCGGGACGGGTGTGCGGGAGGGGCACTACGGCGCGGAGTTCATGAACGCCGGTCTGGCCATGGCCACCCTCTCCCGCGACAGCGAGGGCCATGGCACGCATGTGGCCGGTATCGCGGCGGGCTCGGACGGCGTCGCCCCCGAGGCCCGCCTCGTCGTGGTCAAGACCGACTTCCAGGACGCCCACATCATCGACGGCATCCAGTACGTCTTCCGGGTGGCCCGTGAGCTGGACATGCCGGCGGTGGTCAACCTCAGCCTCGGCGGTCACTTCGATCCGCACGACGGCACCGACCCGATGTCTCTGGCGATCGAGGAGGAATCCGGCGCGGGCAGGATCGTGTGCTGCGCCGCGGGCAACGAGGGCGACGACGACATCCACGCCCGGATCACCGTCCAGGAAGGCCGGGTGAAGTCCGTTCCGTGCCATCCCGGGGTCATCGACGGCCAGGTGGAGGTCTTCGCGCTCAACGGCTGGTACTCGGGAAGCGACCGGCTCGACATCGCGATGGTCTCGCCGTCCGGCGCGACGACCCCGTTCCAGTCCGTACGCACCTCGGGGAACCCGGTGAGCCGGCACACTCTGCCGGAGGGGAGGGTCGAGATCGTCACGCCCGGCCCCGACCGGTTCAACGGCGACCACAACTTCTTCGTCACCGTGGAGCCGTCCGACACCGCTTCCCGTACCACCGCCGGCAAATGGCGGCTGATGGTGCGTGGCACGGCGGTCACCAGCGGGCTGGTGGACATCTGGATGCTGGGCCCGGCGGAGGCCGGTCCCCCCGCGCAGTTCAGCGGTCCCGCGGTGCATGACGCCCTCAAGGTCGGCTCCCCGGGCGCCGCTTCCTCCGCGATCACCGTGGCGGCCGGCACCACCAGGACGCAGTGGACCGACATCGACGGCACGGCCCGGGAGGCGACCTGGCTGGACCTCGACGACATCGCGAGCTTCAGCAGCGAGGGGCCACGCCGGGACGGGGAGCCCAAGCCGGATCTCACTGCTCCGGGAGCGATGATCATCTCCGCGCTGTCCCGGGACGCCGTGGATCTGCAGCGCCCCTTCATGACCGACCGGCTCCATGTGGCGATGCAGGGGACCAGCATGGCCGCGCCGTTCGTCACCGGTGTCGCCGCTCTGCTGCTGCAGCGCGAGCCCGGACTCGACCCCGCGAAGCTGAAGGACATGCTCAAGGCCAACGCCACCATCCCCGGCGGCGCGCAGGGCAGCTTCGACCCCAAGTGGGGCCACGGGATGCTGAGCGCCGAGCGGCTGTGAGCACCGGCGAGAATCGCCGCGTGGACTACACGAAGCTCGACGCCTCGCTCGCCCTGGCCGTCGACGACGCCTCCGGCGACCCGGACGTACGACGGCTGGCGGTCATCGTCCGGCTGGCGGCGCCTGCGTCCGGGCCGCAGGCCGAACGGCTACGGAGCGCTGGCATCGACACGAGGGAGGCTGGGGAGCGGACCGTGCTGACCGGCGTGCTGTCGGTCAGTGACGTCGAGAGCCTCTCGGGGCAGCCCTGGGTGGTGTCTCTCTCGCTGTCCGCCCGGCGGCACCCCTTGTGAGCCGGGCCCAGGTCGGTGGCGTTCGACGCCCGCGCCGCCGGCGGGCCCTGGGATTCCTCGATGGGGAGCGGCGCGTCGCGCACGGCGCTCGGCAGATCGCCTCGGTGCGACGGCCCGGCCGCGACGTGCGCGGCCGGGCCGTCATCGGTTCCCGGTACCCGAGATCGCGTCACGGACGGATGCGCAGCACCTGCGGGTCGTGGTCGCTCGCCTGGTCGGCGAACTCCGCGTTGATGTGGACGATGTCGTAGTCCGCCTTGCGGATGCCGCGGCTGGTCAGCATGTGGTCCAGCACCTGGGAGTTGCCGTTGAAGACATAGCCGTAGCGCTGGTTGCGCGGGAGCCGGGTCACCAGGTCGGTGAGGACGCCGCCCTTGGTGAGGGTGTCGAGGGCGGGGGAGAAGTCGAAGTCGTTGAGGTCACCCGCGACGACGACCCGGGCCTTCGGGTCGAGTTCAAGCAGCGACTTCACCCAGGTGTTCACCACGGTCGCCTGCGCCGTGCGCTGGGTCTCCGACGTACGGGCCGGAGGCTGGTGGACGCCCTCCAGGCCCTGGTCGCCGCCCTTGCTGTTGAAGTGGTTGGCGACGACGAAGACCGGCTCGCCCTTGAAGGTGAACTCTGCGGCCAGCGGCTTCCGGCTGTTCTCCCAGGCCTTGTCGCCCGGTTCGATACGGCCGGGGCTGGCCGAGAGCGTCACCTTGCCGTTGGCGTCCTTGACGGGCTTCATCGCCGTCGTGGCGTCGCCGCCCGGCACGTCCTTGAAAGAGACCCGCTCCGGGTTGAAGAGGAAGGCGACGCGGATGTTGCCGCCGGGCTGGCCGCCGTCCTGGTCGTCGGCCGGGTCGATCTGCCGGGCCTCGTACTTCGGGCCGCCGGCGGCGGCGATGGCCTCGGTCAGCTTCTTCAGGGTCTCGCCCGCGGAGACCACCTTGTCGTTGGTGGGGCCGTTGTCGTCCTGGACCTCCTCCAGGGCGATGACGTCGGGCGAGGAAAGATTCGCGACGACGGCCTCCGCGAGCCGCTCGAACTTCGCCGGCTTGTCCTTGGGGGAGAGGTTCTCCACGTTGTAGGTGGCGACGGAGAGTTCGGTGGAGCCGGCCTTCCGGGTCTTCTCGCGCTTCAGGCCCTTGTCCTGGTGCTTGCCCAGTTCGGTGGCCTGCAGTTCGTAACCGCCGAACTGGTCGTAGTCCAGCGGGCCCGCGGTGATGCCGTCGAGACGGTCACCGACGTTCGCCTTCGGGAAGGGGTGCTCGTCGAAGGGAAGCAGCGAGGATATCTTCACCCGGCCCCCGTTCTGGTCCTTGTAGGAGGAGTAGAGCGTGCCGCCGCGCTCGGTGCGGTTGCGGCGCGGCTCGGCCGTGGCCCACAGCTCGTTGAACTCGCTGCTGGCGCCCACCACTTGGGCGTCGGAGAGCCGCGTGCGCATCCCTTCGAGCGACTCGTAGCGGTCGAGGGCGTACGAGCGCGGCTTCAGCCCCAGGTCCTCGATGCTGCCGCCGTCCGCTTCCGGGGCGTAACGATCCGGCACCGTCGAGGCGTTGAGCTTGAAGGCGGCCGGCAGGTCGTGACCGGAGGAGACGACCTTGTACTCGGGCTTGGTGATCTCGGTGACCGATTGGAGGCCGCCCTGGGAGCCGCCCGGGTAGTACTCGGTGACGGTGCCGGAGACTTGCACGGAGTCGCCGACCTTCACCTCCGGGGTCTTCGCACCGGTGAAGACGAAGATGCCCTCGCTCGTTGCCTGGTCCCGGTCCGGCTTCTCGTCCTGCACCCAGAAGCCGCGGGAGGAACCGAAGGCGCGTATCGCTGTGACGACGCCGGGCACGTCGGTGACCTTCTCGCCCGCGTGCGGGGACACGCGGGTGTTCCCCTGGATGTCGTGGATACGGACCTCGGCGGCGGTCGCGGATCCGGGGACGGCGAGCAGGCCGGCGCCCAGCGCGGCGGCGATCACGGCACCGACGGTCGCGGGCCTGCGGTAAGGGATGGGGGGTTTCGAAGGCATCTGGTGCTCCGGGAATGAGGGTGACGGAGACGTGCAGGACAGGGTGTTGTGCCGGTGGTGCCTGTGGTGCGGAATGTCGCGAGATGTTCTACGCGCGTCAATGTCCTGGGTGCGCGGGGGAGTTGTCAAGGGATGGCCGATGTACGTCCTGTGACAGGGACATGAACCGGGTGTCGAGGTCAAATCCGTCTAGGCTTGGGCAGCGCACGCCCCGCGTGGCCGACCTGTTTCGAGGAGAACCCCTGATGTCCGGAGAACGCCCCACCATGCCCCCGGTGCGTCTGCCCTCGGAGGCCGAGCTCGCGCGGGACGCGCTGGCCGCGCCGCTCTTCGCAAGATCCGTGAGCCTCGCCCGCTGGGCCGGCCCGCACGCCGAGGTCGGCGCGGGCGGAGAACTGCTCGACGACGGGGTTCGGCAGGCGCTCGCCCACCTCGGTCTGGAGGACGACGAGGACGGGCCGGCGTTCGTCAGCGAGGCATGGCAGCTCGCCGTCGACACGGGTCTGATCGAGATCGATGAGACCGAGGAGGCAGCGGAGGGCGACGCCGTCGGGACCTCCTTTCCCAGCGAGGAGGCCGCGCTCGTCACCTCCGGCAGCCCGCAGGACGTCCTCGGCATCTGGCTCAGCGGACTGGAGACCCTGCTCGACGACGCGGTGGCACCCGACCTCGCGGATCTCCTGGAGAGCGTGCAGGAGAGCATGGCGGAGGGCGCGGCACCCGACCTCGGCGCGCTGGACTGGAACCCGGAGGAGGAAGCCCGGTTCCTGGACGAGGTGCTGCGCAACCTCTATCTGCTGACCGCGCTCGAGGGCGGCTCGGCCGACTCCGCGGTGCCGCTGCCCGCCCTGGCCGCCTCCGTGATCGTCCCCGAGGACATGGACGAGCCCACGGACGACATCCTCGAAGAGGTGTCCGTGGCGATGATGCGGCTCGACGACCAGTTCAGGCTGCTGGCGCCCATCGGCCTGGTCGACTACAAGCCGGTCGACGAGGACCTGATCGGAGAACTCGACGAGAGCGCGGAGGAGGCGATCCCCGAGCGGGAGGCCCCCGGGGATGCCGGGATCGACGTGGAGGAGGTCTCCCGTTACGGCATGGTCCGGCTGACCCCGCTCGGCATCTACGGCGTACGGGCGCGGCTGCTCGACGAGGGCACCGAGGCCCCGGCGGTGGGCGACCTCGCGGACAAGGGCGCGGACGTCCTGCTCGACAGGCTCCCCGGATACCCGGAGGCGATCGCCCTGGCCGAGGCCGGGCAGTGGATCGCCCGGCGTGAGCCGTCCGACGCTGCGCGCGAACTCCTCGCCGCGGCGCGCGGCGACGACGAACACGCCCCCAGGCGCCGTCTCGCCTGCCAGCAGGCGCTCCTGCTGGTCGGTGCCGAGGCCGGGCCGGCCCTGCGGGAGGTGCTCGACGATCCGCGGCTCGGCGGGCTCGCCCGGGTGGGTCTCGCCGAACGCGGGGCGACCGATGTGCCGCCGCCGTCCCAGGACATGATCTTCTGGCTGACGATCGACACCATCGCCGCGCAGCTCGGGAGCGCGGACGAGTCCGGCGAGCTACGGGAGTTGATCGAAGGGGTGGCCGGGCAGCACAGCGGCTTCTTCGAGACCGCCTGGCGGGTCGACCACCCGGCGACGGCGGACGTCCTGGAGACCATGGGACGTCTGCATCCGGACAAGAAGATCGCCAAGGAGGCCCGCAAGGCGGCCTTCAAGGCGCGGTCGCAGAAGGCGCGTTGACCCCCGGGCCGACGGTGACTCCGGGCCGACGGTGACTCCGGGCCGACGGTGACCCCGGGCCGGAAGACGCCGTTGCCGCCCATGGCGTTTCGTCGACGACCCCTCCGTGCCGCCCGGTCGGCACCGTCACGGCGTGGACCGGGTCGACGTCCCCGACCGGGACGCGCGCGAGATGCCGGTGCGCGAACAGTTCGGCGACGGCAAGGTGACCCGCGCGCACAAGTCGTCCTCGCCGTACGGGCGGACGCTCTTCGCCGACTCGCGGGACGTCCAGGAACCCGGGGTCATGCCGGCGATCACCGGGCCCCGGCGGAGTCGGCGGTGACCAGGAAGTAGTCGAGGTACCCCTGCTCGTACGCCTCGAGGAAGCGGCGGGGCCACATGTCCTTGAGCGGCGTCTGGGCGAGCCAACGGTCGTAGGCCGCCCACACGTCCTCGCCGATGGAGACCGTCCGTACGCCGGTGAAGCCGCTCCGCATCAGCGCTTCGGCGAAGTCGCCGATGACATGGGGGAGATCGAGGCCGTCGGCGTAGGTGGGCAGCAGGCGGGGCAGCTCCTCCACCCCGCACACGCCCGGTGCGAAGAACGTGGCCAGGGCGAGCCGTCCCCCAGGGCACAGCAGCCGGTCCGCCTCGTGGGCGAACTCCCGCAGATCCGGGAAGTGCTGCGCCGCGTTGACCGAGTACAGGCAGTCCGCCGATCCGTCGGGCAGCGGCATGGCCTCGGCCGCTCCCCGAACGTAGCGGAGCCGCTCGGGGTGTTCGGCGAGGAGGTCGGCATTGGCGATCCGCGCCCGGTCGAGCTGGGCCGGGTGCAGATCGACGCCGCAGACCTCGGCGAAGCGGAATTCCCGCAGGGCCAGTGCACAGCCGAGGCCCAGGCCGCAGCCCACCTCGACGGCCCGGAGACCATCGGTGCGGCCCAACTCGCCCAGGACGAGGCGGTAGAGCTCCTGCTCGGTGCGGAGCCGGTCGTCCTCGGTGAGTGACCGGTCCCGCGGGACGTCCCGCCAGTAGCCGAAGTTGATGAATCCGCCTGTGAACGCGGGCACGCTGCTCAGATCCCAGGACCCGTAGATCGTCTCGACCTGGCCCGGTATGCGCGGCTCCTGCGCCATGAGCGGTCCTCGCCTCGTTGCGGTCACCCCATTAGAGAGCCTTCCCTCCCGGCTTGACCATGCCACGGACAGTACGTGCCTCGACGTACTCGCCCAGAGCCGTCATCTCCCACTCGCCCGAGTACTGGCGGATCAGCTTGCACATCATGACGCCGGTGCGCGGTTCCGCACTCGTGAGGTCGAAGCGTACGAGCTCCTGGCCCGAACCGGCGTCCAGCAGGCGGCAGTACGCCTTCGCGACCTCGGTGAACTTCTGCCCGGAGAAGGAGTTGACGGTGAAGACGAGACCGGTCACCTGGGGCGGGATGTCGCCGAGGTGGACGGTGATGACCTCGTCGTCGCCACCGCCCTCGCCCGTGAGGTTGTCCCCGGAGTGCTGGATGACGCCGCCGAGGATGACCAGCTTGCCGAAGTAACAGGCGTCGATCTTCTCGCGGTTGGGGCCGTACGCAATGACGGAGGCGTCGAGGTCGATGTCCTTCCCGCGGTAGGCGGGCTCCCAGCCCAGCCCCATCTTCACGGAGGTCAGGAACGGGCGGCCGCCCTTGACCAGCGAGACCGTCTGGTTCTTCTGGAGGCTGACCTTGCCCTTGTCGAGGCTGATCTTCCCGGCCCCGGGAGCCGGCGGGGCGGGAGTGGCGGCGGCGGGCTGCGGCGGCGCCGAGGGCTGAACGGGCGGGGCGGCGGCCGGAGGCGGGGGAGCCGCGGCGGGCGGAGGGGGTGCGGCGGCCGGTTGCCGGGCAGCGGACGGGGCGGCCGCCGCGGCTGCCTCCTCCTCCACGGTCACGCCGAAATCGGTCGCGATGCCCGCGAGACCGTTGGCGTAGCCCTGCCCGACCGCGCGGGCCTTCCACGTGCCACCGCGCCGGTAGACCTCGACGACGATCAGTGCCGTCTCGCTGCCGAGCGACGGCGGGGTGAACGTGGCGACCGCGGTGCCGTCGTCGGCCTGCCGGATGGTGGCGGTCGGCTCGATGCCCGCGAAGGTCTGGCCGGCTGCGTCGGGGCTCGCGGTGACCACGATCCTCTCGATGTCGGCGGGCACGGCCGAGGTGTCCACGATGATCGCGTCGGGAGCCGAGCCGCCCCCGGACCGGTAGGTGACACCGGGGCCCGAGGGCTGGTTGTAGAAGATGAAGTCCTCGTCGGAACGCACCTTGCCGGAGGCGGTGAGCAGCAGGCCCGACACATCGAGCCGCACGGGGGCGGCGACGTCCACCGCCACGCGCGCAACGGACAGCGGGATGTTCGAGCCGGGGGTCATTGCGGTCATGCCCGGGGTAACGAGCGGCCCCGCTTTGCAGTTCCATTACCCGGGCGTGAATGCCGCCGTCCGGGCGGATCGGTGCAGAAGTGGCCGGTGAGGCCGTCGTGGCCCGGATGACCGGGCGCGGAAGGGCGTGCCGACATGCCCGATTTTGATCACAGAGTGGCTACTCCGGGACACGGCGAGTTTCAGTAGTGCCAACATGGCGTGGACAATTCCACTACTCCATCTGCCTGTACTCCATCTGCCCGTCCGCTGAGGGAGCGCCATGTCCGGACACGTCACCCCCCACACCCCCAGGTATGCGGCACCGCCACCGACCGACTCAGACGGGCCGGTCGACCGCTGGTTCCGGATCAGTGAGCGTGGATCCACCTACGCGCGCGAGATACGCGGTGGTCTGGCGACATTCTTCACGATGGCCTACATCCTCGTGCTGAATCCCATCATCCTGGGTGGCGCAACCGACAAATTCGGCCATCAGCTCTCAGGTCCGCAACTGGTCACCTCCACCGCGCTGGTGGCGGCGGTCATGACGTTCATCATGGGCGTCGGCGGCAATCTTCCGCTGGCCATCGCCACGGGCCTCGGCCTCAACGCCGTCGTGGCCTTCCAGCTCGCCCCGCTCATGAGCTGGCCCGACGCGATGGGCCTGGTGGTCCTCGAAGGCATCGTCATCTGCGTGCTCGTCGTCACGGGGCTGCGCGAGGCGGTGATGTTCTCCATCCCGCAGCCGCTCAAGCAGGCCATCAGCGTCGGCATCGGCCTGTTCATCGCCTTCATCGGATTCATCGACGCCGGCTTCATCACCCGTATCCCCGGTGACACCGGAACCGTCCCGGTACAGCTCGGGGACGGCGGCCGGCTGATCGGCTGGCCCGTGGTCGTCTTCTGTGTCGGCGTTCTGCTCACCGTCGCCCTGATGGCGCGCAAGGTCCGCGGCGCGATCCTCATGGGCATCCTCGCCATGACGGTCCTGGCCATCGTGATCAACGAGTTCGCCGACATCAACCCGGCGGCGTGGGGCATCACCGAGCCTCGTGTTCCCGACGACATCGTCGCCGCCCCGGACTTCGGACTGCTCGGTTCCTTCAGCCTCTTCGGGGCGTTCGAGCAGGTGGGCGCGATCACGGTCGTGCTGCTCGTCTTCACCCTCGTGCTCAGCGACTTCTTCGACACGATGGGCACAGTCGTCGGCGTCACCAACGAGGCCGGGCTGCTCGACGAGCGGGGACGGGTTCCCAACCTCGGCCGCGTCCTGTTGATCGACGGTGCCGCCGCCGTCGCGGGCGGTGCCGCTTCCGCGTCCTCCAGCACCAGCTACATCGAGTCGGCCGCGGGGGTCGGAGAGGGCGCCCGTACGGGGCTGGCCAGCGTCGTCACCGGCGGCCTCTTCGCCGGTGCGCTCTTCCTCACGCCGCTCGCCACCGTCGTCCCGGCCCAGGCCGCGGCCCCCGCGCTGATCGTCGTCGGCTTCCTCCTGATGTCCCAGGTCCGGCACATCGACTGGGAGCACTACGAGATAGCGATCCCGGCGTTCCTCACGATCACCGTCATGCCGTTCACGTACTCCATCACCAACGGCATCGGCGCCGGCTTCATCGCGTACGCCGTCATCCAGACGGTGCTCGGCAGGGCACGTGCGGTGCACCCGCTGATGTGGGCGACCTCGCTGCTCTTCGCGATCTACTTCGCGATCGAGCCGGTCGAGCAGCTCCTCGGGGTCAAGTGACCTGATCCGCTGTGCGTTGCCCGCCTCCGGCGGACCGCGGAGACGGTCCGCCGGAGGCGCGGCGTACGGGCCTGCGCCGGGCTACGGCAGGGGCGCGCTCCGCCGGGCGCAGGGCCCGGCCCGTCCGGACCGCCGGTGGCGGGCTCGCGGCGCGTGCCCGCGGACCCTCACCGGATGCCGGATCCTTGCCGGGACCGGGTACCGACCGCGCCGGACGCCGTGGTTCAGAGGCGCCGGACCGCCCCTGTCAGCCGGTCGTGAGCCTCGAACAGCGGGCCCCTGATGGTCCGTTCGTGCCGCGGGGTGAGCCTGGCCACGGGCACCGAGCAGTTCAGCGCGTCCCGCGCGGGCATACGGTACGGGATCGCCACACCGAAGCAGCACAGGCCGAGCGCGTTCTCCTCACGGTCAACCGCATAGCCCCGCTCACGGATGACGTGCAGCTCCTCGATGAGTCTCGCGCGGTCGGTGACGGTGTGCTCCGTCACCGGGCTCAGCGTTTCCGGCAGCAGCGCGCGCACCTGCTCGTCGGAGTGGGTGGCCAGCAGCGCCTTGCCCAACGCGGTCGAATGAAAATAGAGTCCCGGAAGAATTCCGAGATTCACCATGAGGAACGACGTTCAGCATATCGAACATCACCTCGTGTGCGGTCGGCAGGAGGATCCGCGGTGACAGCCCCAGTCTGGAGTGTCGACCCCCGAACCGGTAAGCAGCGGGAGCAGGTTGCGGTCGAGGCGACGGCGGAGGAGGTCGACCGGACCGTCCGTGGCGCGCACGCCGCCCGCGACGCGCTCGCCGACCGGGCGCTGCGCTCCGCGTTTCTTCGTACGGCCGCGGACCTCTTCGACGATGCCCGTGAGTTCGTCATCGAGGCCGCCGACGCGGAAACCGCGCTCGGCCCCGGACGTCTGACCGGCGAGCTGGCCCGAACCACCTACCAGCTGCGCTCCTTCGCGCAGGTCGTGGACGAGGGCGCGTTCCTGGACATCGCCATCGATCACGCCGACCCCGACGCAGGAGCGGTGCCCCGCCCCGATCTGCGGCGCTACAAGGTCCCGCTCGGCGTCGTCGCCGTGTACGCCGCGAGCAACTTCCCCCTCGCCTTCTCCGTGCCGGGCGGCGACACCGCCAGCGCACTCGCCGCGGGCTGCCCGGTCGTCGTCAAGGCGCACCCGGACCATCCCGGCACCTCCGAGGTGTGCGCCTCCCTCCTGCGCAGGGCGGCCGCCCTGCACGGACTGCCCGAGGGCGTGGTCGGCCTCGTGCACGGGTTCGACGCCGGGCTCGGCCTGGTGCGCCACCCCCTGGTCGCGGCGGCCGGATTCACCGGCTCCGTCCGCGGCGGGCGGGCCCTCTTCGACACGGCGGCCGCACGGCCGGTGCCCATCCCGTTCCACGGGGAGCTCGGCAGCCTCAACCCCGTCGTCGTCACCCGCAGTGCGGCGCAGGAGCGGGCGGAGGAGCTGGGCGCGGGTCTCGCCGCCTCGATGACGCTCGGCGCGGGACAGTTCTGCACCAAGCCCGGCCTCGTCCTCGTCCCCGCGGGAGAGGCGGGGGACCGCCTGGTGCAGTCCCTGACCAAGGCCGTCAGCGACACGGCGGAAGGCGTCCTGCTCGATCTGCGGATGCGGGAGGCGTTTGTCGCGGGCGTACGGGAGCGTGCGGCGCTCGAGGACGTCAGCAGCCCGGTGACGCCCGGCGAGAGCGGCGAGACCGCCGTCGCCGCGGGTTTCCTCACCGTCCCGGCCGCCCGCCTCGCGGCCGGGGACAGCCATGCGTTGCTGCTCGAGGAGTGCTTCGGCCCGGTCACGGTCGTCGCCCGCTACCAGGACGAGGCCGAGGCCACTGCGGTCGTCGGGCGCCTGTCCGGCAGCCTCACGGCCACCGTTCACCTGGGGCAGGCCGAGGCGGCGGAGGACGGCGGCACGGGGGCGAGGCTGCTGGCCGAGCTGACCCCGCTCGCCGGACGGGTGCTCGTGGACGGCTGGCCCACCGGGGTCGCCGTCGCACTGGCCCAGCACCACGGCGGACCGTACCCGGCCGCCACCTCGACCTCCACGTCGGTCGGCGGCACGGCCATCGGGCGCTGGCTGCGGCCGGTGACCTTCCAGACCACCCCCGACGCCCTGCTCCCCCCGGAACTGCGTGACGGCAATCCGCTGGGGCTGCCGCGCCGCGTGAACGGCGTACGCGAAGGCTGAGGAAGGCGGGGACGGGTGCCGGTCCCAGCAGCCGGGAATGGCTACCGGCATCAGCGGCCACGAACGGCTACCGGCGTCAGGTCCACACCGGGCCGGTCCGGCCCATCGGCGGACATTGCGCAGGTCAGGCGTCACGCATAAGGATCGCTTGGGGAAGAGCGACAGAAATACGCAATGGACGAGGGGGTTCGGCGGGGCCCATAGTGATGGGCATGGAGAAGAGCCTCGGCGGCGCCGAGTTCGCGCCCCAGACGACCTACCTCAACACCGCCTCCAACGGCCTGATCCCTGCGCGTGCGGTAGCCGCCATGCGCACCTCGGTGGAGGACACGGCCGCGGGCAAGGCGGTGGACCACTTCAGTGCGGTCGAAGCCTCCCGGGCCACGTACGCCCGGCTGGCCGGGGTCACCGCCGAACGCGTCGCGGCCGGCGGCTCGGTGGCCGTCTACGCCGGACTGATCGCGACCTCCCTGCCCTCCGGCGCTGAAGTCCTCGTCGCTGAGGGCGACTTCAGCTCACTCGTCAACCCCTTTGCGGTCCGCCGCGATCTGACCGTGCGCAGCGCGCCGCTCGACGACCTGGCCGCGGCGGTGCGCGAGGAGACCGCGCTCGTCGCCGTCAGCGCGGCCCAGTCGGCGAACGGCCGGATCGCCGACATCGAGTCCGTACGGGCCGCCGCCCGCTTGCACGGGGCACGGACGCTCATCGACACCTCCCAGGCGGCCGGCTGGCTCCCTGTGAACGCAGGCGACTACGACTACACCGTGTCCGTCGGCTTCAAGTGGCTGATGTGCCCGCGCGGCGTCACCTTCCTCACCGTTCCCGAGGACTTCGGCGGGCTCGTGCCCGTCTTCGCCGGGTGGGTCGCGGGCGAGAAGCCGTGGGACAGCTGCTACGGGCCGGTCGAGGAACTCGCCCGCTCCGCACGTCGCTTCGACGAGAGCCCGAGCCTGTCCAGCTATGCCGCGGCCGAGCACTCCCTCGCGCTCATCGAGGAGTTGGGCACCGACACCATCCACGCCCACGACGCCGCCCTGGCCGAGCGGTTCCGCGCCGGGCTCGCCGGACTCGGGCAGGAGCCCGTCGCGGCGCCGGGCTCGCCGATCGTCGCCGTACCCGGGCTGGGACACGCGGCCGCGGCCCTCTCGGAGGCCGGGGTGCAGGTCTCGGCGCGCGCCGGAAATCTCCGCGCCGCCTTCCACCTCTACAACACCGCGGCGGATGTGGACCGTCTGCTGGACGTGTTGTCCGGCAGTCTGGCCGGTACCGCCGCTCGCTGACCCGGACGCGCACCGCCGCACGCGTACCCCTAACCGCCCGCGGGCCGGAGGCGGGGCAGACGGAAGCCCCGCCCTGACACGCACCACGTCAGGGCGGGGCTTCCGGTTTTCCGCGGCGGCGCCCCGGAGCACGAACTCCGGGCGCCGGCAGCTCACTTCACCGGGGTGAAGTCCCGGGCGCCGATGAACTCGGGACGGCGGATCGGAGCCGCGAACGGCTCCACGGCCTCGTTCTCCACACTGTTGAAGACGATGAAGACATTGCTGCGCGGGAAGGGCGTGATGTTGTCGCCCGATCCGTGCATGCAGTTGCAGTCGAACCAGGTGGCGGACCCGGCCTTGCCCGTGAACAGCTTGATGCCGTGCTTGCCGGCGAAGTCCGTCAGGGCCTCGTCCGACGGCGTGCCCGCGTCCTGCATCTGCAGCGACTTCTTGTAGTTGTCCTTCGGCGTGGCCCCCGCACAGCCGAGGAAGGTCCGGTGCGAACCGGGCATGATCATCAGGCCGCCGTTGGTGTCGTAGTTCTCGGTCAGAGCGATCGAGACGGACACCGTACGCATGTTGGGCAGGCCGTCCTCGGCGTGCCAGGTCTCGAAGTCCGAGTGCCAGTAGAAGCCCGAAGCACCGAAGCCGGGCTTCACATTGATCCGGCTCTGGTGGACATACACGTCCGAGCCGAGGATCTGGCGGGCCCGGCCCACCACACGGGGATCGCGCACCAGCTGCGCGAACACCTCGCTGATCCTGTGCACCTCGAACACGGACCGAACGTCCTGCGACGTGGGCTCGATGATCGAGCGCTCGTCGGCGCGGACGGTGGGGTCGTTGATCAACCGGTCCAGTTCGGCCCGGTAGGTGGCGACCTCATCCGGAGTGATGAGCTGGTCGACCGTCAGGAAGCCGTCGCGGTCGAAATCGCTCAGATCCGACGGCTGGATGGGGCCCGGGGCCCCCGGCTCCGACCACACGACCGGGTCCAGACGCGGCGTGGCGACCTCGGTTGCGCCGCGCGTCGGGTAGAGGTCGGTCGTTCGCTCGGGTGCGGTTGTCATGGTGGTGCTCCTTCTCCTCTCGTACGGCCCTGTCAGTCCGTGCCCTTTCGGTTGCGGGGTAGGTCAGTTCCCGGCGGGCTCCGCAGGTTCGGTGAGCAGCGGGTAGACGCCGTTCTCGTCGTGGTCCTCCCGGCCGGTGACCGGCGGGTTGAAGACGCAGACGCAACGGAAGTCCGTCCTGGGGCGCAGGGTGTGACGCTCGTGCCCGTCCAGGAGGTACATCGTGCCGGGAGTGATGATGTGCTTCTCGCCGGTCTCGTCGTTGGTCAGCTCGGCCTCGCCCTCGACGCACAGCACGGCCTCGATGTGGTTGGCGTACCACATCGATGTCTCGGTGCCCGCGTAAAGGACGGTCTCGTGCAGGGAGAAGCCGACGCGCTCTCGGGCGAGCACGATGCGTTTGCTCTCCCATGTACCGGAAGCGGACTTCACGTGCCGCTCGGTGCCCTCGATGTCCTTGAAGGATCGGACGATCACGGTGATGTGTGCCTTTCTTTCTCTACGGTCGGCGGTGTGCTGCCGACGGTCGACTCTCCGGTCCCCGGAACGGCCCGGCCGCCCGCGACGAGCGGCCGGGCCGTCCCGGCGGGAGAGTCAGGCCGTCTCGCGCACCGCTCTGGCAAGGGTGCGCAGACCCTCGTCCAGCTCGTCGGGGGAGATCGTCAGTGCCGGAAGCAGTTTGACGACCTCGCTCTCGGGACCGGAGGTCTCGATGAGCAGCCCCAGCTCGAAGGCGCGGGCGGCGACGGCGCTCGCGCGTGACTTGTCGGCGAACTCCATACCCCAGACGAGGCCGCGGCCGCGGTAGTCGGGCTGGAGTTCGGGGTGTTCGTCGGCGATGGCGCGCAGAGCCTGTTCGACCTGCTCGCCGCGGGCCAGGGTCTGCTTCTCCATCTGGCCGTCGGCCCAGTACGTGTCCAGTGCTGCGGCGGCGGTGACGAAGGCCGGGTTGTTGCCGCGGAAGGTGCCGTTGTGCTCGCCCGGCTCCCACAGGTCCAGTTCGGGCTTGAACAGGGTCAGGGCGAGGGGCAGTCCGTAGCCGCTGATGGACTTGGAGACGGTGACGATGTCGGGGACGATGCCGGCCTCCTCGAAGGAGAAGAAGGCACCGGTGCGGCCGCAGCCCATCTGGATGTCGTCGACGATGAGCAGCATGTCGCGCCGCTTGCACAGTTCGGCGAGGTTGCGCAGCCATTCGGCGCGGGCGACGTTGATGCCGCCCTCGCCCTGCACGGTCTCCACGATCACGGCGGCGGGCTGGTTCAGGCCCGAACCCTGGTCCTCCAGCAGCCGCTCGAACCACAGGAAGTCGGGTACCTGGTCGTCCAGGTAGTGGTCGAAGGGCATCGGAGTGCCGTGCACCAGGGGGATGCCGGCGCCGGCGCGCTTGAAGGCGTTGCCGGTGACGGCGAGCGAGCCCAGCGACATGCCGTGGAAGGCGTTGGTGAAGGACACGATCGACTCGCGGCCCTTGACCTTCCGGGCCAGCTTCAGGGCCGACTCCACGGCGTTGGTGCCCGTCGGGCCCGGGAACATCACCTTGTAGGGCAGGTCACGCGGGCGCAGGATGATGTTCTGGAACGCCTCGAGGAAGGCGCGTTTGGCCGTGGTCGACATGTCCAGGCCGTGTGTGACGCCGTCACGCTCGATGTAGTCGATGAGGGCACGTTTCAGCACCGGGTTGTTGTGGCCGTAGTTCAGCGACCCCGCGCCGGCGAAGAAGTCGAGGTAGGTATGGCCGTCCTCGTCGTACATGTAGCTGCCCTGAGCACGATCGAAGACGGTGGGCCAGCCGCGGCAGTAGCTGCGCACCTCCGACTCCAGGGTCTCGAAGACACTCAGGTCGGGCTGGGTGATGGTCACAGCATGCTCCTGGGAGATGAGTGGGGAGAGGGAGAAGTCTGGGGGGAGGGGGTCCTGGAGGGCGGGCCTAGGGCGCCGCGGTCGCGAGCGGCGCGAAAGGGCCGATCTTGTACAGCACCTCGGGCTCGTGACCACCGTCAGGGAAGAGGCCGCCGTGGAACAGCACCTCGCGGTCGACCGATGCGCCGTGGCGCTCGGCGAAGGAGGTGAACAGGCGGTTGGAGGCGGTGTTGTCGGGGGTGATCGTGGTCTCCACACGGCGTACGCCGAGCTCCCCGGTCACACGGGCGGTCAACCCGTCCAGGAGCGAAGCGGCAAGTCCCCGGCCGCGCTGGGCCCGGTCGACGGCGACTTGCCAGACGACCAGGGTCTGCGGGCGTTCGGGACGGATGTAGCCGGTGACGAAACCGACGGGCTCGCCGCTGTCCTCGTCGCGCGCCACGACCGAGGTGCCGGCGAAGTCGCGGCACCACAGGAGGTAGCTGTACGAGGAGTTCAGGTCGAGCACCTGGGAGTCGCGGGCGATGCGCCAGATCGCGGCTCCGTCCTCGACCCGCGGGGTGTCGATCACAATCCCCTCCGGTATTTCGAGGAATTCTCTGTGGGCGCCTGCAAGGTCTGCTTGTGCGGCGGTCATGCGTATTCAATTTACCCAGGCCAATTGAAAAATGCATCGCGAGGAGGGGTTCCGCTGTGGAGTGGTTTGTGGTATCGCGCGTAGGCCCGCGTGCGCGCATACCCCCGAGGGTTTAGGATGGTTTGACCGGGAAAACTCGGGCGAAGTGGACAGCTTGTGAAGTGTGTCACGCATCTGTAACGCCTGTGAGATCCGTCCGAATTACGGTGCCTCACCCTAGCAAAACTTTAGCGTTTGGTCTTGGAAAAAGCGGGCAGAAGAATACGGGGAGCTACACTTCTCAGGAATTGGGAATTCGCTCTCGGAAGATATCCCGATTTGCGGTCGCGGGGAAGTCATGGTGCGGTCCTCCGCCGGGGGCTCGTACAGTGCGTGCATGAGCGAGAGCGCGGTGCTGCACATCAAGGGGCGGGTTCTGGCCGGACCCGACGACGTCCGGGACGAACTGTGGGTGGTGGGTGGGAGGATCACCTACGAACGGCCCGCCGCGCGGGACGTCAGCACCCTCCCCGGCTGGGTCCTGCCGGGCCTGGTCGACGCCCACTGTCACGTCGGACTCGACGCCCACGGGGCCGTCGACGAGTCGACCAGTGAGAAACAGGCGCTGACCGATCGTGAGGCGGGTGCCCTGCTGCTGCGCGACGCCGGTTCCCCCGCGGATACCCGCTGGATCGACGACCGGGAGGACCTTCCGAAGATCATCCGTGCCGGGCGTCACATTGCCCGCACCAAGCGCTACATCCGCAACTACGCCCATGAGATCGAGCCCGAGGACCTCGTCGCCTACGTCGCCCGGGAAGCGCAGCGCGGCGACGGCTGGGTCAAGCTCGTGGGGGACTGGATCGACCGGGGCACCGGAGACCTCAGCGCCTGTTGGCCGCGCGGCGCCGTCGAGGAGGCCATCACCGAGGCCCACCGCCTCGGTGCCCGCGTCACGGCCCACTGCTTCGCGGAGGAGTCCCTCGCGGATCTGGTGGAGGCCGGCATCGACTGCATCGAGCACGCCACCGGGCTGACCGAGGAGACCATCCCGCTCTTCGCCGAGCGGGGCGTCGCGATCGTCCCGACGCTGGTCAACATCGCCACGTTTCCCGCGCTCGCGGACGCCGGTGCGGGGAAGTTCCCTGCGTGGGCGGATCACATGCGCCGCCTCCACGCCCGCCGCTACGACACCGTGCGCGCCGCCTATGACGCCGGAATCCCCGTCTACGCGGGCACGGACGCGGGCGGAGGCCTCGCGCACGGCCTCGTCGGCGCGGAGGTCGCGGAACTCGTCACGGCGGGCATCCCGGTGAACGCGGCGCTGTCGGCGGCGACATGGGGCGCCAGGGAGTGGCTCGGCAGGCCGGGGCTGACCGAGGGAGCCCCGGCGGACCTGGTGGTCTACGAGACGGATCCGCGTGACGACGTACGGGTGCTGACGGCGCCGCTCCAGGTCGTCCTGCGGGGGCGCGTCGTCGATTGAGGTCTCCCTCGTCCACCGGTGGTGCGGCCGAGGGGGAGTGGGCGGACGCGGGCGGGGAGCCGGCCGACGCGGGTGGGGAGACGGCGGACGAGAAGCCGCCGGCGGAGGGCGGCTTACGGATGGTCGGCAGCACGGGGGTCGGCTTACGGAGGGTCCGCGAAGGCGTCCGACAGGGCGTCCGTTTCGCCGTACGACGGGATCGGTGCCTCGGGCTCGCCGGGATGGGCGATGTCCCCGGCGAGCTCGACCGCGCGGTGCAGCGCGGCGCGGAAGAGCAGCGAACCCGTGCTGATGCGCCGTACGCCGAGGGCTGCCAGCTCCTCGTAGCTGTGACGGCCGGGGGCGAACAGGACATTGAGCGGCAGGGCCGTCCGGGAGAGCAGCGCGGCGATCCCGGCCGGGTCCCGTAGGCCGGGCACGAAGATGCCGTCGGCACCGGCCCGTTCGTACGCCTCGGTCCTGCGCAGGGTCTCGGCGGCCGCGTCGTCCAGTCCCAGCCAGTACGGGTCGGTCCGCGCGTTGACGAACAGGTGCGGTGCGCGCTCCTTCATGGCCGCGATCACCGCGCACTGGTGGTCCTGCGGAGCCAGGGAGCCGTCGGGGCGGCCGTCCTCGATGTTCACCCCGACGACCCCGGCGTCGGCGAGACCGGCGGCCAACGCCGCGACGTCGTCGGGGAGTTCGGCGAAGCCGCCCTCGATGTCGACGGTGATCAGGGCCGGAAGCCGGACGAGGCGGCGGGCCAGGGCGAGGGTCAGGCCACGGGTGGCGCTCTCCGCGTCCGGCAGGCCGGCCGTGGCCGCGATGCCGAGGCTGGTGGTGCCGATGGCGGCGAAGCCGCGGGCGGCGAGCGCGGCGGCGGAGGCGTGGTCCCAGACGTTGGGCAGGAGCAGCGGCCGGTCGGTGTGATGGAGGGCGCGGAAGGTGGCGAAACGGTCGTCGGTCACGCGCTTCATCTTGCTGCAGGGGTCCGACAGTGAGGAGGTGTCCGGTGCCCGGCAAGCGGTGCGGGGTCGACGGCGTCACAGGGTGCGGATACTCCCCCGGGCGGCTGGGTGCGGCAGGTCGTGGGGCAAGCCCGACGCATGGCTCCCGTCCGCGGCTCGGAGCCGTGCGCCGTTGCGGGAGTGACGTAGGAGCTCCCATGTGCCGCCGAATTCGAATGCCGAAGCGGAAACCACCCGTTGGGGTGAACTCGCGTGAGGGGGCCGCCAGTTCACCCGCGGTGCGTAAGTATGACGAGCATCGAGGCCGTCGACGCCCTTGATGTCCCCATTGGCGGGTGTCGTCGGTTCCATGTCTCTTGTGGGGGTTCTACCACCGTGAACAGCTCTGCCTTCAGCATGCCCGCGCGCCGTGCCGCCGCCGTGCTGACCGTCACCGTCCTGACCGCGGGTTCCGCGGCTCTCATCGGGGCGGTACCCGCTTACGCCACCGACGGGGACGGCGGCGGAAAGGCCGGTGCGGTCGTGCTCCGCACCGGCCTCGATGTCAATCTGCTCAGCAAGTCGGTTCACGCGCCGCTCAACGTCGCCCTCAATGAGGTGGACGCGCCGGCCAGCGAGAACAAGACGGCTCTGACCGCGAAGTTGGACGGCGTCGACCACGGCAAGCCCTTCAGCGTGCTGCGGGCCGATGTCGCCACCGCCCGCGCCACCACCGAGGGGAACAAGGCCAAGGGCTACGCGAACCTCGTACGGGCCAAGGTCAATGTGCCGGGTCTGCCGCTGCGGCCGCTGATCGAGGTCGAGCAGGTTACGTCCAAGGCGGTGTGCCAAGCGGGCGAGAAGCCCACGGCCACCTCGAACGTGCTCGGGACTGTGCGCGTGCTCGGCAAGAAGGTCACGCTCAGCGCGAGCGGCACGACCGAGGTCAAGGTTCTGGGCGTGGGCAAGGTGCGGCTCGACCTGTCGAAGACCTCCACCACCTCGCGCTCCGCCGCGGCCACCGCCCTGGAACTGGCCGTCGCCGTCAACCCGGGGAAGCTCAATGTCGCCGAGGTGAAGGGGAAGGTCACCCTCGTCCGCGCCACGTGCGAGAGCCCCTCGGGCACGCCGTCGACGGAGACGCCGGAACCTGCCGACAGCGAGACGCCCGCGGCGGAGAACCCCGACACCGAGAAGCCGGGTCTCAGCACGCAGACCGGCAAGCAGGAGACGGACAACCTCGCCGAGACCGGCGGCAGTTCGAGCACCCCGTACCTCGCGGGCGGTGCGGCACTGCTGATCGCCGCGGGCGGCGGAGCGGTCGTCCTGGCTCGTCGGCGCCGCCAGAACTGACGCCGGCGCGCCGATGCCGGGCGTCGACGCGGTGGCCCTGACGCCGACGCGTCGACACCCGGGGCGTTGACGCCGTCGCGTTGACGCCGGAGCCGCCGACCCGGGCCCCTCCAGGCCCGGGTCGGCGTTCGGCCGCGGTCGGCGTTCGGCTGGGATGGGCCATGGGACGGGATCAGGGTTCGTCCGGGATCAGGAACCGGCCAGGGCCTTGGCCAGGGCGTCGGCGAAACGGTCGGTTGTGCCGCGGTCGCGCACGGCCACCCGTAGCCAGTCCGGTCCCAGACCGGGGAAGGTGTCACCGCGGCGCACTGCGTATCCCAGTGCGCGCAGCCGCTCCCGTACGGCGGCCGCTCCCGCGAGACGCAGCAGCACGAACGGGCCTGCGGCGGGCTCGCACACCTGCACCCCGTCGAACTCTGCCAGGCGGGCGATGAGATGGGCCCGGTCCGAGGCCAGGTGATGCGCGGCGTGGGCGGTCTCGGCGAGCGCCGGGGGAGCGCTGCACGCCTCCGCAGCCGTCAGCGCCGGAGCGGACACCGGCCACAGTGGCTGCGCCCGCTCCAGGGCGGTGACCAGGTCGGGCTCGGTGAGGGCGTAGCCGATGCGCAGCCCCGCCAGTCCCCAGGTCTTGGTCAGACTCCGCAACACGACCAGGCCGGGGAGATCCGTCCGCGAGGCCAGGGACTCCTGCTCGCCCGGCACCGCGTCCATGAACGCCTCGTCCACGACGAGGATCCGCCCCGGTCGGGCCAGTTCGGCAAGGTCGCGCGCCGGGTGCAGTACGGAGGTGGGGTTGGTGGGATTGCCGACCACGACGAGGTCGGCGTCATCAGGGACTGCCTTCGGGCGGAGCCGGAAGCCGTCCTCCTCGTCCAGGAGGAGCCTCTCCACCACATGGCCCGCATCACGCAGGGCCGCTTCGGGCTCGGTGAACTGCGGATGCACGACGACGGGGCGGCGTGCGCTGAAGGCGCGGGCGATGAGCACGAACGCCTCCGCAGCACCGGCCGTCAACAGCACACGATCCACCGGCAGTTCATGCCGTACGGCCACGGCCTGGCGCGCCGACCGCGGGTCCGGATAGACGGCGAGCCCGTCGAGAGACGAGGCGATCCGGGCCTTGAGCCAGGTCGGCGGGGTGCCGGCGCGGACGTTGACCGCGAGATCGGTCAGTCCCGCGCCGGCACCCCGGACTTCGGCGTCGCCGTGGTGCCGCAGGTCATGAGCGTCGGGCCCGGCTGCCCGGTCCTTCCCGTCTCCGTGCGGGTCCGGCATTTCCCGGGTACCGCGGGCAGTGTCCGACTGCGGCGCGGCCTCCGGAGGGGGTGCGGTCTCCGGATGGGCGGTCTCTGGGTTGGGTGCGTCCTCCGAATGAGGTGAGGCATCCGGACGAGGTGAGGCGTCCGGATTGGTTGCGGTGTCCGGATGGGGTGCGGTGTCCGGATGGGAGGCGGCCCCCGGTTGGGGTGCGGCCCCCGGATGAGGTGAGGCGTTCGGATTGGGGGCTGTGTCCGGATTGGTTGCGGTGTCCGGATGAGAGGCGGCCCCCGGTTGGGGTGCGGCCCCCGGTTGGGGTGCGGTCTCCGGATCCAGCGCCGCGTGCTGCCCGTGCGCTGAATGCGGACCGAGCATGGCGCACCGCTCCCGCCCTGCGGGCACATCGGGCATGTCGTGCGGCACCTCCGTCAACTCCGAACCCCGCGCGGGGTGCGGGGCCGGTGCGGTGTGCGAATGCGGAGCGGTCCGTGGATCCGCTGCGGCCCGGTGATCGAGTGCCGCCAACAGGCCCTCCTCCGCGCCGGGTTCAGTGGGCGTGGGCATGTCCGCCCTGGTGGTGGTCGCCGCCCGCATGGCCGTGCCCCCGGCCGCCGCCGGACTCGTCGTCGGGATGGTCGAGCGGCTGTTCCTCAACGCCCGCCGGCTCGTCCCCGGAGCCCGGGTGCGCATTGCGGTCGGCGCAGGACTCGCAGGCCGCCGGCGCATCGTCCGCGAGGGCCTCGCGGTAGCGCTCCATGACCAGGTCCGCCAACTCCTCGGTCGGCCCGATGACGTCGGCCGACATCACCTCCACCTCGGGGTGGGCCGCGGCCCAGCCCTCCGTCTGCATCCGCACACGCCCGGGCAGCAGGCCGGTGAACAGGAAGTAAGGCAGGACGACGATGCGGCGCGCCCCCAGCCGTACGCACCGGTCCAGACCCGATGGCACGTCGGGCGCCGCAAGGGACACGAAGGCGGTTTCGACCCCCGCGAACCCGCGGCCCTCCCAGAGCAGCCGCGCGGCCCGGTGCACGTCGGCGTTGACATCCGGGTCGGTCGAGCCGCTTCCCACCAGCAGGACCGTCGTCCCGGCCCGGTCGGAGGGCCTGCGCGCCCGCTCGCCCAGCGCCTCCTCCAGCCGCCGCTCCAGCACCGCCAGCACCTTCGGGTGCGGTCCCAGCGGTCGGCCGTACCGGTACGAGATGCCGGAATGCCGCCCCTGCTCCCGGGCCAGGGCGTCGGAGAAGCCGCCCCCGATGCGCCCCGCCGGGGCCAGCGCCAGCGGCACGGCCGCCACCTGGCGCACGCCCTGCTCGACGAGTTCGGACAGGGTGTCCGCCAGCGGCGGTGTGGACGGCTCGGTGAACCCGCCCGCTACGGGCAGGTCGGGATTGCGCAGGCCCAGCCCGCGCACGAAGTCGCGGAAGGCCTCGGCTCCCGCTTCGTCATATGGTCCGGGGGTGGCGATGAGCAGAGCTGGCGGGGTCGTCACGAGTACTCCTCAGTGGTGCGGAGGGAGCCGACCGATCCGGACGGTTCGGTGTACAACGGTGCCTTTACGGCGGCTGCGGGGACTGTGGAACCGCCTTGGCCGCAGACGTTACTGAGGGCGGCGGGACCGCGCACACGCCGGACCGTTTTGTTCCCTGCCCGTCCGGCGCAGAGGACCGGCAGGCCGATGGTCCCGTCGACTGCGGCGACGGATACGCATGATGTGCCCGGAGCCGCCGGAACCCGGCCGAGTGCCCCCTCGCTCGCGGGCCCCACGCCCTCGTACACCCCGCGCACGACGGCTCGCCTGACCCCCACGACCCTGAAGGGCCACCGTACTGAGAAAGCCCTCGTCGGCCCGGGCTCGCCGGCACTTCGACGCATGGCCGTCAGCGTGGCCGTCATGTCGGCCACCGGTCGTCGTCGGGAGGCACTCAACGGCCGCCCGCGTCGCAGGGAGGGGACGAAACCACGCCGCGTGCGCCTGGTACCGCCCCGGACAGGGCCGCGCCGCTGTCCGGCCGGCAGCCGGCCACGGCCACTGTCGCCTTGGCGGGGCGGCCCTTCGGTGCGGACTTCCGCTTGGGCACGAGGAGTTCGGCTCCCTCTCCGGCGGCCAGGAGCGCGGCAGCCTCGGCGACGCTCGGTGTGCCGATCGCGGGCTGTGCCGCGCCGGACGGGTTGGGTACGTCGACACCGGCCAGCGCTTCCGCCGCATAGGTACGCAGCCCCACACCCAGCTTCCGCGCCGCGTCGACGAGTCCCGTCTCGTCGGCCTTGGAGTCGACCGTCGCCAGCGCGGTGACCGGGCGCTCGGACAGCCCCGCCTCCGCCAGGGCGCATCGGATCAGGTCCAGGACTTCATCCTCCCCCACCCCGCGGCTCGCCCCGACGCCGACCGTCAAGCACATCCGCCCCGCCGCTTTGTGCCCCGGCTCCCCAGGGGGCGCCGCAAGACCTCGGCCCTCAGGGACGGCCTGGTCGGTGGTCGGCCTGAGGACGCGCCTGTCCGCGCTGCCGGTTGCGGTCGACGGTGACGGTAGGGGCTCCTCAGCCGGTGGCTGGTTCCGTGCGCTCGCGGGCACGGCGGGGAGCGGCCGGGTGCTGCCCGCGCGCAGTGTGGCGGGCGAACCGTGCGGCATGGCCCGATCCGGCCGACTCCTCACTCTCGGCACATCCCCGTACTCGCCGTCCGCCCTCACCGTCCGCAATGGTCCACGAACCTCCGGGCGATGCCCGGTGCGGCTGCCCAGTGCACATGGACGTACGAGGCGTGCACGCCGCCCTGGACGAACCCCTCGACGTGCGGGGCCGGTTGGCGCAGCCCCCAGGCAGGTGTCCCGCCGGAGCCCGGCTCGATCACGGTGCGGTGGAACTCGTGCCCGCGTAGACGCGTGCCGGTCGCGGCCAGCACACTGTCCGAGACCGCGACCGCCTCCCGGTAGCCGAGCGTGAGGCACTCGGACATACGTGCGTGAGCGTCCAGCACACCGCACATCGGACTGCCGTCCAGGGACCTGGACAGATAGAGCAGGCCCGCGCACTCGGCGGCCACCGGGGCGCCGGAGGCGGCGAGGTCCGCCACCGCCTTGCGGAGTGGTTCGTTCGCCGAGAGCTCCGGGGCGTAGACCTCGGGGAAGCCACCGCCGATGACCAAGCCGGCCGTCCCGAGCGGGAGTTCCTCGTCCCGCAGGGGGTCGAAGACCGCCACGTCCGCGCCCGCCACCGTGAGCAGCTCCGTGAGCTCGGTGTAGGAGAAGGTGAAGGCAGGGCCGCCGGCCACCGCGACGACGGGGCGGCCCGCCGGGCCCGTTGCTGCGCTCCTTTCCGGCGTACGGGCGGCCGCGACGGGGCCGCTGCCGCCGGCTCGGCCCGTTCCGGCCGATGCCTCGCGGCTCGTGGGGCGCTCCGGCGCCGGCTCGGGGCCTTCCCCGCCCTTCAATGCCGCCGTCTCGGGGCCTCCCGCGCCCTTCAACGCCGCCGCCGGATCCCAGGGCTCCGCCCGTAGCGCCGGGGCGCTGCCGGCCAGCGCCATCAGCGAGTCCAGGTCGCAGCCCGTCCGTATCCGCTCGGCCCAGGCCGCGGCGGACTCCGTCGCTTCGCGGTGCCGCTCCGCCGCCGGAATCAGTCCCAGGTGGCGGGAGGGCGCCCTGACACCGTCCGCTCTCCGCAGGACGCCGAGCACCGGTACGCCGGAGGCCTCCAACGCCTCGCGGAGCAGCGTCTCGTGGCGGTCCGAGGCGACCTTGTTGAGGATCACCCCGCCGATCCGCACTTCCGGGTCCCATGATGCGAACCCGTGCACCAGCGCGGCCACCGAGCGCGACTGCGAGGAGGCGTCGACAACCAGCACCACCGGCGCTCGGAGGAGCTTTGCGACATGCGCGGTCGAGGCCAGCTCCCCTTGCCCTGCCGCGCCGTCGTACAGTCCCATCACACCCTCGACGATCGCGAGATCCGCTCCTGCCGCCCCGTGCAGGAACAGCGGCGCGATCAGCTCCGGACCGCACAGAAACGCGTCCAGGTTGCGGCCCGGCCGGCCCGTCGCCAGCGCGTGGTAGCCCGGGTCGATGTAGTCCGGGCCCACCTTGTGCGGGGACACCGCGACCCCGCGCTCCGCGAAGGCCGCCATCAGCCCCGAGGCCACCGTCGTCTTGCCACTGCCGGAAGCCGGTGCCGCAACGACAAGACGCGGAACGGCGACCGGCGTCGAGCACCGAACGGTCTCCGGAACGGCGACCGGTGCCCTCACCGCAACGGG
>NZ_JBFAYQ010000042.1:26581-57263 GCF_040681345.1 Streptomyces sp. NPDC051776
CGGCGTCGGCCGGGCGACCGGCTTCGGCACCGGAACGGGTGCGGCGGTCGGTGCCGTCACCACAACGGGCGTCGGTCCGGTGGTCGGTGCCCTCGCGGCAACGGGCGTCGGCCGGGCGACCGGCTTCGGCACCGGAACGGGTGCGGCGGTCGGTGCCGTCACCACAACGGGCGTCGGTCCGGTGGTCGGTGCCCTCGCCGCAACGGGCGTCGGTCCGGCGGCCAGGGCCGCGGTCGGTCCCGCAACCGTTCCGTCCGCCGGTGCCCCGGAGCCGGAGGGTCTCACCACTCGATGCCCTTCTGGCCCTTCTGGCCGGCGTCCATCGGGTGCTTGACCTTGGACATGTCGGTGACCAGATCGGCCGCGTCGAGCAGCTTCTCCGGTGCGTTACGCCCGGTGATGACGACGTGCTGGATGCCCGGGCGGTCCCGCAACACGGACACCACCTCGTCGGTGTCCACCCAGCCCCAGTGCATCGGGTACGCGAATTCGTCCAGTACGTAGAGCCGGTATGTCTCCGCCATCAGGTCGCGCTTGACCTGCTCCCAGCCTTCCCGCGCGGCCTCCTCGCTCGACTCGATGTCGCGCTGGACCCACGACCAGCCCTCGCCCATCTTGTGCCATGAGACGGTCCCCCCTTCGCCCGAGTCGCCCAGAACCCGCAGGGCGCGCTCCTCACCGACCCGCCATTTCGCGGACTTTACAAACTGGAATACACCGACCGGCCAGTTCTGGTTCCACGCCCGCAGCGCCATGCCGAAGGCCGCCGTCGACTTCCCCTTGCCGATCCCCGTGTGCACCATCAGCAGAGGCCGGTTCCGGCGCTGGCGGGTCGTCAGCCCGTCGTCCGGAACGACACTCGGCTTTCCCTGTGGCATCAGGCGGCCCTCCTCGTCCTCGGTGATCCCGTTCCCGGCACATCGCGCCCACCGCGGGCATCTCGTGCCTCGCCGGCAGCGCGTGCACCGCTTCCAGCGCGTGCACGGCCTCCGTCGCGTGCACCGCCCGCATCACGTTCGCCCGCGTCAAGTCGGTCCGTATCACGTCCGCCCGCATCACGTCCGCCCGTATCACGTCGGCCACCGGCCTCGCGCACATCGCGGACCAGGGCCGCGACGCTGTCCGCGCGCAGTTCGTCCAACGTCACGGCCGTGCCGCCCAGATCGCGGGCCAGCGCCCCCGCGAGCCCCAGCCGCACCGGCCCGGTCTCGCAGTCCACGACGAACGACGCCGTTACCTCGGCCGCGAGCATCCGCGCGGAGCGCGACGCCGACGCGACCGGGTCCGGGCCGCCCGTCGCCCGCCCGTCCGTCACCACGACCAGCAGCGGCCGACGCGCCGCGTCCCGCATCCGCTCGATCCGCAGTACGTCGCGGGCCTTCAACAGGCCGGCGGCCAGCGGCGTACGGCCTCCCGTGGGCAGCATCTCCAGCCGTGCCGCCCCCGCCTCCACCGACGACGTGGGCGGCAGCGCGACCTCCGCATCCGTGCCGCGGAAGGTCACCAGGCCGATCTTGTCGCGCCGTTGGTAGGCGTCCAGCAGCAGTGACAGCACCGCACCCTTGACCGCGCTCATCCGCTGCCGGGCAGCCATCGACCCCGAGGCGTCCACGACGAACAGCACGAGATTGCCCTCGCGTCCCTCCCGTACGGCCTGCCGCAAGTCGTCCCGCCGCAGCAGGAGTCCGGGGCCCGAGCGGCCCCGCGCGTGCTGGTGCGGAGCGGCCGCGCGGACTGTCGCCGCCAGGTGCAGCTTGGTCAGCGGGCCGCGGGGCCGCCGGGCGCCCGTCGTGCGCCCGAGTTCCGCGCGGGCTCGGGAGCGCCGTCCGGCGGCTCCGTCACCCAGGCCGGGGACGCTCAGCGTGCGCGTCCGGAACGGTTCCGCGGCACCGACGGCCGCCTGTTCGCGCCCGCCCGCGCCGGGGCCGCCCTCATCGGACGCCTCCGGTGCGGCAGACGCATGCGGGCGTGGCTGCTCCTCCGCCCCGTCGCGGCCGGTGCCGTCCTCCGTGCGGGGCTCCGGGACCGGAGGCTCGGACCCCAGGTCCTCACCGACAGGAGGCGGCGCATCGGCACCCGACGCGTCCGGAGACGGCGCGTCCGGAGATGGCGCGTCCGGGGACGGCGTCCCTCCTCCGCCCCCGTCCGGCTCCGGGTCGGGGTCAGAGTCGGGGCCGGAGTCGTCCGGGTCCGCGAACTGCTCCAGCGTCTCGTCGAGTTGGTCCTCGTCCAGCCCCGGGGCGTCGAACGGGTTGCGCCGGCGCCGGTGCGGCAGCGCCAGCAGGGCGGCCTGCCGCACGTCCTCCTTGCGCACATCCGTACGCCCCGCCCACGCCGCGAGCGCCGTCGCCGTCCGCGCGGTCACGATGTCCGCACGCATCCCGTCCACCTCGAACGCCGCACACACCGCGGCGATCTGCCGCAGCGCGCCGTCCCCGAGCCGCACCGAGGGCAGCATTGCACGGGCCGCAGCGATGCGCTCCCGCAGTTCCTGCTCCTCCTCCGCCCAGCGGGCGGCGAAAGCGGCGGGGTCTTCGTCGTACGCCAGCCGCCGTCGCACGACCTCCACCCGCTGGTCCGGCTCGCGCGAGGCCGCGACCTCCACCGTCAGGCCGAACCGGTCGAGCAACTGCGGCCGTAGCTCGCCCTCTTCAGGGTTCATGGTGCCGACCAGCAGGAAGCGGGAGGCGTGCCGTACGGAGACGCCTTCTCGCTCCACGTACGAGGCGCCCATCGCCGCCGCGTCCAGAAGCAGGTCCACCAAGTGGTCGTGAAGCAGATTGACCTCGTCGACGTACAGCACACCGCGGTGGGCGTCCGCGAGGAGACCCGGCTCGAATGCCTTCTTGCCCTCCGACAGCGCCCGTTCGATGTCCAGGGCACCGACCAGCCGGTCCTCGGAGGCGCCGACCGGCAGTTCCACCATGCGGGCCGCCCGCTCGGCGCCCGGGCCCGCTTCGTGCGGCCCGTCCGGACACGCCGCGTCCGGAGCCGCCGGGTCGCAGGAGAACCGGCAGCCCGGCACGACCGCCACCGGCGGCATGAGGGCGGCCAGAGCCCGCACCGCTGTGCTCTTCGCCGTGCCCTTCTCGCCGCGGACGAGTACGCCCCCGACGGCCGGGGAGACCGCGTTCAGCAGCAGGCCCAGACGCAGGTCGTCCATCCCCACGATCGCGGTGAACGGATAGTGGGGGACGAAGGAACGATCCGCGGCAGCGGGATCGGTGACGGTGGTACGTGTGGTCATGCCTGATGGCCCTCCAGGTCGCCGTCGAGCTGCGGGTGGTCGAGCTGTTGGTCGAGCTGCGGGTGGTCGAGCTGCGGATGGCCGGTGCGGGACAGCGCCGCGTCGCTGTCGTCCTGGCCCGGCACGGCTCGATGCAGGCGCCGGCCACGGAGAGCCGCTGCAGTTCGGACGGGCCGTGCCGAAGTTGGGTCGGCCCCCGCTGCAGTTCGGACGGGCCGTGCCGAAGTTGGGTCGGCCCCCGCTGCAGTTCGGACGGGCCGTGCCGCAGTTCGGTCGGCCCCCGCTGCACCGGGGGCACTCGCGCCACCCGGCCGCGTCATGGCGCCCCCGGAGGCACGAACGGCAGGCCGGGAGGCACGCCGTCCTCGATCAGCCGCAGCAGCGCACCGGTGTCCGCATGCTCCTCGATCAGATCGCCGAGGCGGTCGAGCTGCTCCTCCCGCAGCGCCCCGAACGAGGTGTCCGGAGCCGGCACGAACCGTCGCCCCGAGGTCTTCGCCACCCACCGCAGGAACGCGCGGCGGAACCCGTCGCTCTCCAGCGACCCGTGCCAGTGCGTGCCCCGTACGGGCCCGGCACGGCAGCCGTCCAGCGCGCGCCCCTGCCCGTCGGTGAAGAACGGCCCGTCGCCGCCGAGGACTTCGGCCACGCCGTGGTGGATCTCGTATCCCTCGACGGGCTCGCCCAGGGCCTCGCCCACGGGCCGGGCGAGCGTCTTCTCCTCGGCGAAGCGGATCCGTACGGGCAGCAGGCCGAGCCCGTCGACGGTCCCGGCCCGCGACTCGACCTCGTCCTCGATGCGCTCGCCGAGCATCTGGAATCCGCCGCAGATGCCCAGCACCGGCCGGCCCTCCGCCGCCCGCCGGGCGACCGCGGCTGCGATGCCGCGCTCGCGCAGCCACTCCAGGGCGCGCACCGTGCCTCGGGTGCCCGGGAGCACGACGAGGTCGGCGTCGGCCAGTTCCTCCGGGCGGTCCACGAACCGCACCACCACGCCCGGTTCGGCAGCCAGCGCGTCCACGTCCGTGAAGTTGGACATGAGCGGGACGGCGGCGACCGCCACCCGCAGGATGTCCTCGCCGTGCGGCGGCGCGATCACGGATTCGCGCACGGCGCCGCGCAGCGACACCCGCAGGCCGTCCTCCTCGTCGATGCCGAGGCCGTGCGCGTACGGCAGGACGCCGAGGCTGCGCCGTCCGGTCAGCCCGTGCAGCATCTCCAGTCCGGGCTCCAGCAGCGTTGTGTCGCCTCGGAACTTGTTGATCAGATAGCCGGCGACGAGCCGCTGGTCGTCCGGGCCGAGCAGAGCCGTCGTACCGAAGAACGACGCGAAGACCCCGCCGCGGTCGATGTCGCCGACCACGACCACCGGCAGGCGGGCGGCCCGGGCCAGGCCCATGTTGACGATGTCGGTGCGGCGCAGATTGATCTCGGCCGGGCTCCCGGCCCCCTCGCAGATCACCGCGTCGTACGACCCCCGTAGCTCCTCCAGGCATGCCACCACCGTTCCCAGCAGCTCCTCCTGGCGCCCTCCGTGGTAGCGGCTGGCGGTCATCTCGCCCACCGGCCTGCCCAGCAGGACGACTTGGCTGCTGCGATCGCTGCCCGGTTTGAGGAGGACGGGGTTCATGAGGGCCGTCGGTTCGATGCGGGCGGCCGCGGCCTGCATCGCCTGGGCGCGCCCGATCTCCGCCCCCTGGCGTGTCACAAAGGAGTTCAGGGACATGTTCTGTGCCTTGAAGGGCGCGACGGACACGCCCTTGCGAGCCAGCCACCTGCAGATGCCCGCCGTGACGACGCTCTTGCCCGCGTCCGATGTCGTCCCTGCGACCAGCAGGCCCCCGCCCCGTGCTCGCGTCATACCGATCCCTTCCCCGTGGCCACGGTGCCCCGTACGCCGCGCCGCCCGGCCCCGTCCGGCCGCCCTCGCCGGCCCGTCCAGGGGCCGCGGTGCGACACCGTACGTGCCGTACCCACCGCACGCCCCGATCGGTCGTCCGGCGCGCACAGCGCCCCCCACGCCAGGCGCGCGCCCGCGCACGCCACGAGCGCGAGGACGTTCACGCGCCGGGAGAGCCGTACGGCCCGCTCGATATCGCCCACGGACACGGGGCGGTTGCCCTCGCCCAGCACGGGCCGGTGCTCCACATGCCCGCCGTACGCCAGGGTTCCGCCGAGCCGAACGCCCAGCGCCCCGGCGAACGCGGCCTCCACCGGCCCCGCGTTGGGGCTCGGATGCCTGCGGGCGTCGCGGCGCAGGACGCGCAGGGCGCCGCGCGGATCCGGACCCGCCAGGGCCGCAAGGGCCGCGGTGAGCCGCGAGCCGGGGAAGCCCACGACGTCGTCGAGGCGGGCCGAGGCCCAGCCGAACCGCACATGACGGGGCGACTTGTGGCCGACCATCGCATCAAGGGTGTTGACCGCCCGGAAGCCCACGAGGCCCGGAACGCCCGCGGCGGCCCCCCATACGAGGGCGCCCACGACGGCGTCCGAGGTGTTCTCGGCGACCGACTCCACGACGGCCCGCGCAATCTGCCGCTCGTCCAGGGCCTGTGGGTCCCGGCCGCACAGATGCGGCAGCCGCTCGCGGGCCGCCTCCATGTCGCCCGCCGCCAGGGCAGCGCCGACGGCCCGCGCCTCACGGCGGAGCGAGGTGCCGCCCAAAACCGACCAGGTCGCGGCAGCGGTCAGGGCGGCGGCCGCGGCGGGGGAGCGGCGCACGGCACGGGACAGCCCGGCCGCCGCGGCGGCGGCACCGCCCGCGCACACCGCCGCGTACAGGGCGCCGTGTCCGCGGTGGTCGCGCCACAGGCGGCGTTCGGCGGCGGACGCGGCGCGCCCGAAGGCGGCTACGGGATGGGCGCGCCGGGGGTCGCCGGCGATCAGGTCGGCGGCGAAGCCCAGTGCGGCGCCGTACGCGAAGGAGGCGTGTTCGGCACGCATCGGATCAGAACGCCGTCGTGCCTTTGAGGGAACGGGCGCTGCGGGAACACGGCACAGGGGCTCTGGACGTACGACGGCGGCCGGGCATGGCGACATGTCCTCACTCAGGGTCCGCGCCCTGGCTCGACGTGACCGGCGGTGGGAGTCTCCTGGCTCCCCGGATCGGCGCTTCCCCTGGGCCTTCCAACCCGCCGCTGCGGGCCGTGACTTCTGGGGTGGGGGAGCGCTCCCCGGTGACAGTGGCGGGACCGCGCCGGATTCGCACCGGCTTCCTCCCCTGCCGCCGTTTGGCTCTGGCAGTCCACCACGGCCCGCGAACACCCGTCAACTTGCGCATGACCTGCGAGATGACCGCCACACGAGCGCGGCCCGGGAACGGCAGTGCCGTTCCCGGGCCGCGGGAGTGACCGGTGTGCCGCCGCGTGCGGCGGACGGGTCGTCAGGCGACGATCAGATACAGGCCGTAGGCGACGGCGGCCGCGCACAGCCCGTAGCAGGCGTACGCGCCGATCCGCGCCGGCAGGCTCGGCGACCCGGTCGCCGCGACCGTGCCGTCCGGCTGCGTCTCGGCCTTCCGGGAACTGCCGACGATGCCGAACGTGAACAGGCCCACGATGCTGACGGTGACCAGCAGGCTGACGCCGAAGACCTGGCCGAGTGCTGTCCAGTCGATGTCCATGCGGTTGCTTCCTTCTTGCTTACTGCTGTCGACTCACGTGCCGGCCCGGGCCGGCACTCAGACCGATACCTTGGAGCCGCTGGACGACCGGGGCTCGGCGACCTTGGCGCCCTCACCGGTCTCCGGCTGCTCCGCTGCGCCCGAGCCAGGACCGCGCAGCGGCGGCGGGGCGACGGACCGGATGGCTGCGGTGATGACCCCGACCGGCTCCTCGGGGATCTCGTTGTCGTTGACGTTGGTGTGGTCGACCGGCCGGCGCCGGGAGGCGACCCAGATCGCTGTACAGGCGAGGAGCGCCAGTACGGCCACGGCGGTGACCCCGGCGGTGCCGCGCTCGGCGAGCAGCGCCGCCGCTCCGCCGACCACGCCTGCGGCCGGGAGGGTCAGGCCCCACGCGAGGAACATCCGGCCGGCCGTGGACCAGCGCACCACGCCGCCCTTCCGGCCGAGGCCGGAACCCATGACCGCACCGGAGCAGACCTGGGTGGTGGAGAGGGCGAAGCCGAGGTGGGAGGAGGCCAGGATGGTGACGGCGGCGCCGGTCTGGGCGGCGAAGCCCTGCGGCGGCTGAATGTCGGTCAGGCCCTTGCCCATGGTGCGGATGATCCGCCAGCCGCCCAGGTACGTGCCGAGGGCGATGGCGAGTCCGGCCGAGACGATGACCCACATCGGCGGGTCGGCGTCCGGGGCGAGCGCGCCGCCGGTGATCAGCGCCAGGGTCATCACACCCATGGTCTTCTGCGCGTCGTTCGTGCCGTGGGCCAGGGAGACGAGCGCGGCCGAGGCGATCTGGCCGGCGCGGTAGCCCTTGGCAGTGCCGTCGGGGTCGGCCTTGCGGGCCGCGCGATAGGTGAGGCGAGTGGCCAGCAGTGTGGCGAGGCCTGCGACGACCGGCGCGGCGACGGCCGGGATGAGGACCTTCATGACGACCTCGTCGGCGTGGACGGCGCCGAAGCCGACGGAGGCCACGGTCGCCCCGATCAGGCCGCCGAAGAGGGCGTGCGATGAACTCGACGGGAGCCCGGCGAGCCAGGTCAGCAGATTCCAGACGATGGCACCCACCAGGCCCGCGAAGATCACTTCGGGCTGAATGCCGGATTCGTCGATGATGCCTTTGGAGATCGTCGCCGCGACCTCGACCGAGAGGAAGGCGCCGACGAGGTTCAGGGCCGCCGACATCGCCACCGCTGTCCTGGGCTTCATCGCCCCGGTGGAGATGGTGGTGGCCATGGCGTTGGCGGTGTCGTGGAAGCCGTTCGTAAAGTCGAACACCAAGGCCGTGATGATCACGATCCCGATGAGAAGCGTGATGTGTTCCATTCACCCAGGCAATCAGCTCGATGGTCAGTGGCACGGTGACCGTAGGGATGGTGAGTGAACGGAAGATGAACTGAACGCGGCGTTGGGGTGCTGCTGTACTCCGGTGGGCAGTTCTCGGCCGAATGTGCGGAGATTCGGCCTCCCTGGTGACGGCCGTCTCGCCCAGTTCTGCGAAACAGATCACTGACATCGAGGTGAACGCATGGAATCGCTGGAACGGCCGACACCGGTGAACGAGGCCTGGGCCGACCTGGTCGCCACGGCCCGCCGCACCGTCGCCGACGGCCTGGTGGTCGGCACCTCCGGCAACGTCTCCGTACGGGTCGGGGACATGGTGCTCGTCACCCCGACAGGAGTGCCGTACGAACGGCTGGCCGCCCATGACGCCGTCGCCGTCGATCTCTCCGGGCACCGGATCCTCGGCGATCTGGAGCCCACCAGCGAACTGCCCATGCACCTCGCCGTCTACCGCACCACCGCCGCCGAGGCCGTCGTCCATACCCACGCGGTCCACGCCACGGCCGTCTCCACGCTCGTCCCCGAGCTGCCGCCCATCCACTACTTGACGGCCACCCTCGGAGGACCGGTGCGCGTCGCCCCCTACGCGCTCTACGGCAGCGAAGAATTGGCCGAGAACATGCTGTCCGCCCTCCGCGGCCGCAGCGCCTGCCTGTTGCAGAACCACGGCACCGTGGCGTATGGGGCGAGCCTCGACGAGGCGTACGACCGCACGACGAACCTGGAATGGATGTGCAGGGTCTGGCTCGCCGCGAACGGCGTGCCGGGCCGTGAGCCCAGCCTGCTGTCGCCGGAGCGGCTGGCCGAGGCGGGGAGGAAGCTCCGCGGTTACGGCCAGCCCTCCGGCGGAAGCTGAGCGGCGGCGGCCGCGCCGGTCGCCGCCGCCGGGCGTTCCGGCAGGGGAGTGCAGTCCCGTCGGCTCCGAACCCGGTCCCCTGTGCCGCTCCGGGCGTTCTCCGGGGCTCCGCCGCCCCCTTCCTTCGCCGGGTCCTTTTCCGCCGCCTTCGCCGCCTCCACCCCTTCCGCCGCCGCCGGGGCCCTGCGCCCGTCCCGACCCCGGTCCCGACCGCCGGGGACCCCGCGTCCCGCCGCTCCCGGACGGTGTCATCCCGCTGGCCGCCCGTCCCACGGCCGACCACACTGGGACGGATGCGCCTGCGTTCAGCGGCGGCCGCGACCGCCACCACCGTGCTCGGTGCCGGAGCCGCCGCTGTGGCGGCCGGACGGTACGCGTGTGACGCTGCCCTCAAACCGGCGCGCACCCGCCCGTTGCCCGCCGACCCGCCCCTCACCGTGCATGCCGCGGACGCCGACCAGGTCACCCTGACGCGCAGTCTGGCCTCACTGCGGCCGGGGACGTACGGGCTGACCGGGGGCCGGGCCCACGCCGTCGTCGGACCGGTCGTGGAGTCCGCGCCGCACCCGCCCGACTGCGTCGTACGCCGTCTGGAGCGGGTCACCCACGGCACGCTGAAGCCGGGCGCGCGCCTGTGGCTCACCCCGCAGGTGCACATCGGCAACCCGCGCGACGCCCTCGGCCTGGACCACGCCGACGTGGACGTGCCCGGTGAACTCGGCCCGCTGCCCGCCTGGTTCGTGCCCGGCGCCCGCGACAACTGGGTCATCACCGTCCACGGTCTGGGCGCCACCCGCGAACACGCCATGGTCGTCCTGCCCTTCCTCCACGGGCAGGGCGTCCCCGTCCTCGACCTCGCCTACCGGGGCGACCTCGGTGCCCCTCGGCCCCCGGACGGCATCAGCCACCTCGGCGACACGGAGTGGCGAGACGTGGACGCGGCGATCCGTTACGCGGTGCGGTACGGGGCCGAGACCGTCGTGCTGTACGGCTGGTCCACGGGCGCCACCATGGCGTTGCACGCCGCGGCCCGGTCCTCCCTGCGCAACCGGATCAAGGGCCTGGTGCTCGACTCGCCGGTCCTCGACTGGCGCGCGACCGTACGCGCCCTCGCCTCGGCCGACGGCACGCCGGGACTGCTGCTGCCGCTGGCCGTACGCGCCGCGCAAGGGCGTACGGGTCTGGACGGCGGGCCGCTCACCGCCCCCTTCGACCCCGGCCGTATGACCGTGCCGGCGCTGATCGTGCACGGCCCGGACGACGGCATCGCCCCCTGGGGGCCCTCGCAGGACCTTGCGGAGGCCCGGCCCGACCTCGTCACGCTCCACCCGGTCGAGCAGGCGCCGCACGCATGCATGTGGAACGCGGACCAGGAGGGCTACGAGGAGTCACTCCGGCGCTTCCTGACGCCCTTGATGTAGTACGCGAGGTGTTCCTCGAGGTGGTCCGCGAGGTGGTCCTGCCGCCAGGTGCAGGTCGCGAACGCCCGCCCTCGGCTCGGGCAGCCGTCACTTGAGCAGTGACGCCCGCCCGGTCTCGGTGGTGACGCCCGCCCGGTCTCGGTGGTGACGCCCGACCTGTCGCGCATCCTCGTGGCAGTGCCCTGTGCACGTGTTGCCTTCACGGGTGCCCGTGCAGGTCGGAGGCGTCGTGCGCCGGATGCGCAGGCCGTACCGGATGCGCGCGAGGGGATTCCGATTGGGCTTTCCGGCCGCCAGCGGGAAGACTGCTCCCGTGACGTCCCGTACCCCGCGCGACTCCCGGCTCCGCCTTGTCCCCCGCCGACCGATGACCGCCGCCCGCCGGGCCGTGTCGAGCCGGCGTACCCGAACCGCGCCGCGGCCGCCCGAGGGCACACCGCCGCGGGCAGAACTGGCGCGGCAGGCGCGGGCGGAGCTCGCCGACGCCGTACGGATCGCGCGCTGGGCCGACACCGAGTGCGGCCGCGGTGCCTGCCTGTGGCCCGGCGACAGCGGCACGCTCAGCGTGGAGGCGGCCGAAAGAGCCGCGACTGCACTGAAGCTGACGCCGCACCAGGTTCAGGCAGGCTGGGACCGGGCGCGGCTCGCCGGACTCGTCGAGCTGCACGGTGACACCGCCCGCTCCGGCTGGCGGCTGCAGGCATGGGACCGGGACGACGGTGCTGTGCTGCGCGGCTGGGTCGCGCTGTTCGACGCCTGGTCGATCGCCCACCCGGCGCCATCCGCCTTTGCGCCCGGGCCCGTTGCGGAGGTCGAGGAGGCCGTGCCGCAACTCCTGTCCCTGCTCCAGCTCTCCGAGGGTGCCTTTCTGGTCTCGGCCCTGCAGGATCTGCTGGAGCAGCGCATTGCCGAACTGCGCACCGAGCGCTGCGAAGTCCCCTACGGCGGCGGCATTCCCGAACCGCGCAGGGCGGAGGCGGAAGGCGAGCCGCCCGCCGCCGAGGGTCCACCTTCCGGCGCGCTGCTGGACTGGGCGCTGGACGCCCTGGTCAGCGTCGGCGCGCTGACCGTCGGCGACGGTCAGGCCAGGCTCACACCGCTCGGCAACTGGGCCGTATGGGTCAAGCTGGAGCAGATCTGCGTGGCCGCGCAGAGCCCCGCCGGGAACATCGAGCGGTCCGCGGAGGACATGCTCCGCGGTTGCGCCCGTCTCACCCCCGGCCCCGCGAGGGACGAGTACCGCGCCTGGCTCGCTGCCCGCCCGAGCGGCAGCGCCGTCTCCGAACTCCTCGACGCCGCCCGCGGCGACGATGCCCTGCTGCGCGGGCTCGCCTTCGAGGCGCTGCGCGTGGTCGGCGCGCCCGCCGAGCCCGCCGTGCGGTCCGTCGTCGACGAACCGGGCCTGCGCCCCTACGCGTTGATGTGGCTGGCGGAGCAGGAGGGCATCGACACGGACGACCCCCTCGCGGTGCTCACCCGCGAAGAGGCCACCTGGCTGTGGATCGACACCGCCGCTGCCGTCGCCGACCACGGCGAAGCGCCGCTGCTCGTACGCCACTTGGACTCGGCGGTGCAGGGCACGGTCCCGGCGCTGCTGCAGGAGGTACGGGCAGTGGGCCACCCCCGTACGGTGCAGGTGCTCGTCGCCCTCGCCGCCGCGCACCCCGATCCGGCGCTCGCCAAGGCCGTCCGGAGGGCGGCCTTCCAAGTACACACCGGAGAGGCGTAGCAACGGCCCGCCGCGCCACCACCGGCGGCGACTGCCCAAGCAGGCAGGCGCGGCAACGCGGCGCAGCACGAGTCGGGTCAGTCCGCGACCACGCCGATCCTCACCGGGAAGCGGAGGACCTCCGGGGGCGACCGTCCTGGCGGGAGCCTCGTGTCAGGCGGGGTGAGACGGCGTCGGAGGCGAGGACCGCGTCCGGCATGACGGCGGCTGCCGGTCGGCAAGGGCCGGCGGATGCCGCCCGGGCGGGATCACCGGCGCCGGTGAGGGGACGTCAGTCGGCCGGGCCGCTCGGTGCGTACGTACCGAAGCTCCAGACATTGCCCTCGGCGTCCCGGGCCATGTAGTCCCGTGACCCGTAGTCCTGGTCGGTCGGCGGCATCAGGATCTCGACGCCATGGGACGCGGCCCTCCTGTGGTGCGCGTCGACATCCTCGACGACGACGTGGATTCCCGAGGGCCCGGCGTTCTGCATCGTCTGGGCGAAGACGCCCTCCCGGCGCTTCGAACCGAGCATGACCACGCCGTTGCCATAGCTGAGTTCAGCGTGGGCGACCATGTCGTCCTCGCCGGTGTACACCGCGTCCGCGCGGAAGCCGAAGGCCTCGGTGAGGAGTGCGATGGCGGCCTTGGCGTCGTCGTACAGCAAGGTCGGACAGATCGTCGGTCGAACCGGACCGCTGGTGTCCGCCATGAGGTTCACTCCTCGTCGCATCTGTGTCATCGCGCGCCGTCGCCCGGTGGAACCGGTACACGGGGCGCGACGGCGGTCGATGAGCCGAGTATGAGTGAAATGCGTCACTTCGGCCTGTCGCGTCCCACGGCGACGGGCCACCTCAGCGCAGACGCCGGGGGCGTTTGGCCCGGAAAACCAGTTGCATGGCACCGCTAGACTTCACGTCATGGCAATTCTCCTTGTGCATTAGACGGCGTCGCCGGTCCGCCCACGCCGCCCGGCCCTGCCGGTGCGCTCTGCGCGCGGCCGCCTCATCCCGCCAGCCCGACGCCCTCTTCTGCTGTCCTGGAGCCTTTCCGTGATCACCGCCACCGGCCTTGAGTTGCGCGCCGGCGCCCGCATCCTCATCGAGTCCGCCTCCTTCCGCATCGCCAAGGGCGACCGCATCGGTCTCGTCGGCCGCAACGGCGCCGGCAAGACCACGCTCACCAAGGTCCTCGCGGGCGAGGGCATCCCCGCCTCGGGCACCGTCACCCGCACCGGCGAGGTCGGCTACCTCCCGCAGGACCCGCGCACCGGCGACCTCGACGTGATGGCCCGCGACCGCATCCTCTCCGCGCGCGGGCTCGACACCGTGCTGCGCCGCATGCGCGAGAACGAGGAGCGGATGTCCACCGGCAAGGGCGCCACCCGCGAGCGCGCGATGAAGAAGTACGAGCGCCTGGAGACCGAGTTCCTGACCAAGGGCGGGTACGCGGCAGAGGCCGAGGCCGCGACCATCGCCGCCAGCCTCAATCTCCCCGACCGGGTGCTCGGGCAGCCCCTGCATACGCTCTCGGGCGGTCAGCGCCGCCGCGTCGAGCTGGCCCGGATCCTCTTCTCGGACGCCGACACCCTGCTGCTCGACGAGCCGACGAACCACCTCGACGCCGACTCGATCTTCTGGCTCCGGGACTTCCTGAAGACCTACCGCGGCGGCTTCGTGGTCATCTCCCACGACATCCAGCTCGTCGAGACGGTCGTCAACAAGGTCTTCTACCTGGACGCCAACCGCTCCCGGATCGATATCTACAACATGGGCTGGAAGAAGTACCTCCAGCAGCGCGAGGACGACGAGAAGCGCCGCAAGCGCGAGCGCGCCAACGCCGAGAAGAAGGCCGCGGCCCTCAACTCCCAGGCCGACAAGATGCGGGCCAAGGCCACCAAGACGGTGGCCGCCCAGAACATGGCCCGCCGCGCCGAAAGGCTCCTTTCCGGCCTCGAGGAGGAGCGCCGCAGCGACAAGGTCGCCAAACTGCGCTTCCCCGACCCCGCGCCCTGCGGCAAGACCCCGCTGACCGCCGAGGGCCTGTCCAAGTCGTACGGCTCGCTGGAGATCTTCACCGACGTCGACCTGGCGATCGACAAGGGCTCCCGGGTCGTCATCCTCGGTCTCAACGGCGCGGGCAAGACGACGTTGCTGCGCCTGCTGGCCGGGGTCGAGCAGCCCGACACCGGCCGGGTCACACCCGGCCACGGCCTCAAGCTCGGCTATTACGCCCAGGAGCACGACACACTGGACCCGGACCGCACGGTCCTGGAGAACATGCGGTCCGCCGCACCGGACATGGATCTCGTGGAGATCCGCAAGACGCTGGGCTCGTTCCTCTTCTCGGGCGACGACGTGGACAAGCCCGCGGCGGTGCTCTCCGGCGGCGAGAAGACCCGGCTCGCACTGGCCACCCTCGTGGTGTCCTCGGCGAACGTCCTGCTGCTCGACGAGCCCACCAACAACCTCGACCCGGCCAGCCGTGAGGAGATCCTCGGTGCGCTCCGGACCTTCACCGGCGCTGTGGTGCTCGTGACGCACGACGAAGGAGCCGTGGACGCACTCCGGCCGGAGCGGATCATCCTGCTGCCCGACGGCGTCGAGGACCTGTGGGGGGACGACTACGCGGATCTCGTCGCGCTCGCCTGATCCACTTCCTTCGTCACCTGATCCACTTCGTATGGATCATTCGGCCTAGGCGTGATCCATCATCTGAGTGAGTCAAGGTCATCCTCCGGCGTGCCGCCTCGGCTGCCGGCTGCCTGCGTGGTCCAGACCTCCACCGGTCGAGTCCGGTCGTAGGGCGCTGCGCTGACCTGGACGTTCTCGACCGACTGCGCACAGTGACGATTTCCGCGCAGCGCGGAATTGCGGAGTCCGATTGTGGCTGTGCGCTGCGGCGGCGCGAAGCTCGTCGCAGAGACCTTGCCGAATGGGTGGCCAGGAAGCCCCCAAGGGGTGATCATGAGAGTCCAGAGCGCACTTCCCATGAGGAGGCACGGGTGGCCGAGACTCTGAAGAAGGGCAGCCGGGTGACCGGCTCCGCGCGCGAAAAGCTCGCGGCTGACCTGAAGAAGAAGTACGACTCCGGTGCGAGCATCCGGGCGCTGGCCGAGGAAACCGGCCGCTCGTATGGGTTCGTCCACCGGATGCTGAGCGAGTCCGGGGTGACCCTCCGTGGTCGTGGTGGAGCCACTCGGGGCAAGAAGGCTCCGGCGTCCTGACGAGGCACCCCCGGCAGGGAATTGGGCAGTGCCACCCGGTCGGTCCGGCGATCGCCCGGGTGGTTACTGTGCAGTAGGGTCGACCCGATCGTCGACCGTTCGACTGCGGCCCATCCGGAGGCACCCGATGACCCTGCTGGACAAGGACGGCGTACGGCTCACCGCCGACGACGCGGCAACCGTCGCCACGGTGACCCTCGCCAACCCCGACAAGCGCAACGCCCAATCGCCCGCCCTGTGGCGTGCGTTGACCGAGGCGGGGCGCATCCTGCCGGGCAGTGTCCGTGTGGTCGTGCTGCGCGGAGAGGGCAAGTCCTTCTCGGCCGGGCTCGACCGGCAGGCGTTCACCCCGGAGGGTTTCGACGGCGAGCCGTCCTTCATCGACCTCGCGCGCGGTTCCGACGCGGACCTGGACGCGACCATCGCCGAGTACCAAGAGGCGTTCACCTGGTGGCGGCGGAACGACATCATCTCCGTCGCCGCCGTGCAGGGGCACGCGATCGGCGCGGGATTCCAGCTCGCGCTCGGCTGCGACCTGCGCGTCTGCGCTGACAACGTGCAATTCTCCATGCGGGAGACCAGCCTCGGGCTGGTCCCGGACCTGGCCGGCACGCACCCGCTCGTCGGGCTGGTGGGCTACGCCCGCGCGCTGGAGATCTGCGTCACCGGGCGCTACGTCCAGGCCGCCGAGGCCGAGCGCACCGGCCTCGCCAACCTCGTCGTACCGGCCGCGGAGCTCGACGGCGCGGTGGCGGACCTGACCGCCGCCCTGCTCGCTGCCCCGCGCAACGCCGTGGTCGAGACCAAGGCGCTGTTGCGCGGTACGACGGAGCGCACGTACGAGGAGCAGCGGGTGGCGGAGCGGGGCGCGCAGGCCCGTCGCCTCCGCGACCTCGCGGGCGTCGGCGACTGAACGGGCGCGTTGAGGGCGGGACACCGTGACCGAACCGACTCCTCGAAGGACCGATGACGGCGGTTCATGCGTGCCGCGAAGCATGACGTCCCGGGAAGCATGACGTGCGGGGAAGCGCGACGTACCGGGGACGAATCGCGCGGAGGCGACCGAGCCGCCGGTGGCACCCCTGCGATCGTGACCGGGCGGGCAGCGAGCCCGCCCGGATCACGGCTGCTCCACCGCCGTCACGAGGACGGCCACCGTCACCGTGACGGCAGTGTCGGCGGCAGCCGCCGCGGTCACGGCCGAGCGTACGGCCCGGGCGACGTCCAGCGTGCGATGGCTGAGCGCGGTCGCCAACTGCACCTCGACATGGCGCCGTTGGGGTTGCTCCTCGTCACGGATCCGTACGGCGCGGCCGAGCCTGCCGAGCGCGGGAGCGAGCCGCGTCACACCGGGGACGGCAACGACGGCGTCGGTCACGTGGCGTACGGTGTCGGGCTCCGATTGCCTGCTCTCCTGGCCGGCGTCGCCCCGCTGCTTCTCCGATCCGGGCTCCCCCTCCGATCCGGGCTCCGCGGCATCCCGGTCCCGGCCGTCGTTTTGCTGCTCGTCCCCGGTCTGCTCACGGTCTGCCCTGCCGTCCGGCCCCTGCTCGTCCCCTCCCCGGCCGTGCTGCCCCGGTTGCTCCCCGGCGCCCGGTTCACTGTCCAGGAGGTCGGTGACCCGGAGATCGACGGCCCGCGCCTCCAGTCCTACGTCGTGTTCCGCGGAAGCCAGCAGCAGCTCGCGCAGCCGCTCCGCGGTTTCCGGGAGCGGCTGCCGCGTCCAGGCCGCGAACTCGGCCTCCACGCGCAGCAGTCCCGGGGGGAGGGCGCTCGCCGGAGGCGGCACGGCCGGCTCGTCCGCCGCGCCGGGGTCGGCGAGGGAGAGCCGGATCCGGCCCGTTCGTACTCCGCGCAGCCTGTCCGCCGCCAGGCGCAGCACATCGCTCGCCGCCCGTTCCGTGATCCACGCGCCGTCGTCGGGGCCGCCGAGCGGCAGGATCCGGCCCAGCCCGAGCTGTTGCCGTATGGCGTCGGTCCACACGTCCGTGACCATCGGCCTCACCCTCCTCGGCTCGTCCACACGCTTCGTCGTCCCTCTCACCGGTGCGTTCGCCGTCCCCGCGACCGCCCGCCACGGGTACAGCGTCCGTCCCACGCCTGCCGCGCCCCTGGAGCGGCACGTCGGATTCACACTTAATGTAGGCAAAGGGGCGAAATGGCGTTCTCACCTCGGAAGGGATGATCGGACATGCCCGAGACCGCACAGCGGAAACGGACCGAGACACCGGAATCCCCGTCCGCGAGCGAGCCCGCCAGGAAGACGCTGGGCACGGCACGCGGCGGCGGGGACCCGGCCACCCGTGGCCGCACCACCATCGCCGACGGGGTCGTGGAGAAGATCGCCGCCCTTGCGGCGCGTGATGTCTTCGGCGTCCACACGCTTGGCGGCTCCCGCACCTTCGGCGCCGTACGTGACCGGGTTCCGGGCGGCAGGCCCCCGGTCACCCGCGGAGTCCGTGCCGAGGTCGGCGAGGTCCAGACTGCGATCGACATGGAGCTCGTCGTCGACTACGGGGTGTCGATCGCCGATGTCTCGCGGGCCGTGCGGGAGAACGTGATCTCCGCGGTGGAACGGATGGCGGGTCTGGAGGTCGTGGAGGTCAACATCGCGGTCAGCGATGTGAAGCTGCCCGACGAGGAAGAAGAGGAAGAGGGGCCGCGCATCCAGTAGCCAAGCCGTAGGGGGCCCGGACTGGACCGGCGGCTCAGGCACAACCGAAGGAGCGCACGATGAGCATGGCCCTGATCGGCATGATCGCCGGCATGGCGCTGGGCTTTGCCGGATACTTCGGCGGGTTCGGCGCGTTCCTGCTGGTGGGGGCACTGGGCGTCGTCGGGCTCGTGGTCGGCCGCCTCCTCGAGGGCGACCTGGAGCTCGGCGACTTCTTCCGTCCCCGCGACGACCGGCGGCGGTGATCGCCGGTGCGGGAGGAGCCCGACACCGCGGCGGAACCGGCGCCCGAGCTCGTGGCCGCCGGGGAAAGGGGGGACACCCGTATCGCGGACCGGGTCGTTGCGAAGATCGCCGCGCGCGCCGCCAAGGAGGCTCTGCGGGGCGCCCCCGCGGTGCAGTGGGTGCCCGCCGAGCGTCGGCCGCACGCGACGGTCTCCCTCCGCCGGGCCCCTGAGCAGGGCGGGGCGGTTCCCCCCTTCGGTGAGGCGCGGATCCGAGTAGCCCTGGAGCTGGGCTATCCCTGCGACATCGGTGCACAATGCGGAGCCGTGCGTCGTGATGTCACGGAGCGGGTACGGGCCCTGGCGGGCATGGACGTGCCCGAGGTCTCCGTGTTCGTGGAACGACTGCACTCCGAGCAGTCGCGGGCCACGGAGCAGGGGAGGGTCACATGAGCGACCACGCACCGGATGCGAAGGGCGCTTCCGGCACCTCCGGCAGCACCCGGCGCATGCCGACGGTCGAGCGGGAACCCGGCGCGGGGGGCGAGCACGGCCCCGGCGGCGATCCCGGCGCGGGCGGCGGCTCCGACCTGGAGCAATCCACGTCCGCCGCGGACTACCAGGGCCCGACCGGGGACGACAAGCCGCGCCGGTTCTGGTCGGACCGCCGTGTCCCGGCGGGCATCGTCGCCGCCGTCGCCACCGCGGGGCTGGGCCTGGCCCTCTACGATGTCTCCGCGGTACGGGCGGGGCGCAGCGCGATGGAGTGGCGCCGCCGGCTCGCCGACGGGCTCGCGGAACGGCCGCTGGACGACGGCTGGATGATCGGCGGCGCGGCGGCCGCGACGGTGATCGGGCTGTGGCTGCTGCTGCTCGTGGCCACCCCCGGGCTGCGGGCGCTGCTCACCATGCGGAAGCCCTCGTACGTCGCGGGTGCCGACGACGTACGTGCGGGACTCCACCGCACCGCGGCCGCATTGGTCCTCCGCGACCGCGCGATGGAGGTGTCGGGCGTCCAGTCGGTACGGGTGGGCGTCAGCCGCCGACGCGTCAAGGTCCGCGCGACGGCCCACTTCCGCCGCCTCGACGAGGTGCGCACCGATCTGGGCGCGGCCCTGGCCGTCGGGCTCGACGAACTCGGCCTGGTCCGGCCGCTCGCCCTTTCCGTACACGTACGACGCCCGACGAAGAGGTGACGTGCCGATGCTGAGGATCGTCAACCGCGCCCTGCTGGGACTGCTCGCGCTCGCGCTCTTCGCCCTTGGCGGATCCGTTCTCCTCACCGGGCTGGACCTGCCGCGGCGCTGGGGCTTCGAACTGCCGGACTGGTGGCCCTTCTCGGGGCCGGACGATGTCGTTCTGACCGAGGCGGACCGCACCCGCTACCGCGACGACGGCTGGTGGTGGCCGACCGTCTTCGCGGTGCTGACCGTCCTCCTCGTGCTGATGCTGTGGTGGTTCCTGGCCCAGCTCCGGCGTCGTCGCCTTCGTGAGGTCCTCGTGGACAGCGGGGACGGCGCGGGCGCACTGCTGCGGGGACGGGCCATGGAGAACGTGCTGAACGCGGAGGCCGAGGCGATGGACGGCGTCTCCCGCGCGAACGTCGTCCTGACGGGCCGCCGCCGTACGTCGCCCGAGACCCGTGTCGCCCTTCTTCTGGAACCCCATGCCGCCCCGGCCGACGCCCTCAACCGTCTGACCGGGGAGGCTCTGGCCCATGCGCGCGACTCCGCGGGACTCGACCGCCTCCCGGCGGAGTTCCACTTCCGCGCAGTCCGTCATCCTGCGGAACGCGTCCTCTGACGCGGGCGGGAGTCCGGCAGACCGTCGACGGGCGGGGAGGCGAACGCAGACCCACGTGCGGACGCAAGGCTGTCGGGAACCCGCCGGCCCGGGACATCCGGCGGCGCACCGCGCGAAACGGAGCCAATCCGCCCCAGCGGAACCGTTGTTGGAGCCCTCTCCGAGGGCAGGGCCCGCAACCGCCCCGGCAGCAGCGGCGCGGTCAGAATCCGTGCCGGGCTCCGCCGTCGACCGGGAGCATCACGCCCGTGATGTAGGACGCGGCGGGGGAGAGGAGGAACGCCGCGGCCTTCCCGAACTCGTCCGGCCTGCCGTAGCGCCGCAGCGGAACATGCGCCGACGAGCGCGCGCGGGCGGCCTCCGGGTCGCCGGAGAGCGCGTCGAGCTCCCGGACCCGGTCGGTGTCGATACGGCCGGGCAGCAGCCCGACCACACGGATGCCGCGCGGCCCCAGCTCCACCGACAGGGACTTGGCGAAGCCCGCGAGCCCGGGCCGCAGTCCGTTGGAGATCGTCAGCATGGGGATCGGCTCGTGAACGGAGCCGGAGAGGACGAAGCCGATCACGCCCCCGTCGGAGAGCTCGGCCGCGGCGGTCCGCGCGATGCGCACGGCGCCGAGGAAGACGGACTCGAAGGCGGTGCGCCACTGCTCGTCCGTGGTATCGGTGCCCGTCCCGGGAGGCGGGCCCCCGACGCTGATCAGGACGCCGTCGAAGCGGCCGAAGCGGGCACGCGCCGTGGCGATGAGGCGGTCGGCCGCATCCGGATCGGCATTGTCCGCGGCGACGGCGGTCGTGTCCGGCCCGAATTCCGCCGCCGCGTCCGTGACGGCCTGCTCGTCGCGGCTGCTGAGCACCACCTTGGCGCCGCTGCCCACGAGTTCGCGCGCCGAGGCCAGACCCAGCCCGCGAGAGGCGCCGGTGACGACGTACACCCGGTCCTTGAGTTCAAGATCCATGCCCCACATGGTGTCCCATCGCCCGGCGATCACGCGAGGCCTGTGGACAACCGCTGCCGCCCGGCAGTTGGGCGCCCCCGTGCCAGCCCGCGCCCCGCGCCCCGGCCCAGCCCACGCGCCTGCCCCTTCCCCCGACCCCCCGGCCTGAGGCCTCAGGCCGGGACTGCGGTGACCTGCTCCTGCTCCGGCCGCTGCGCCGCCGCGAGGCGGTCCCTGAGCTCGCGGCGGACCAGCACAACCCAGCCCACCGGGACCCCGGCAGCGAAAAGCCACCACTGGATCGCGTACGCCATGTGCGGCCCGATGCCGCTGTGGTCCGGGGCGGGTACGGGCTCCGGCTGCTTCCCGGAGACCTTCGGCGACGTGCCGGTGAGCTGGACGTAGCCACCGAGCACCGGCTTGCCCACGGATCCGGTGAGCTCACGGCTGTTGATCATCATGATCTGGCGCGGCGGCAGGCCCTGCTTGTCCTTGATGCCGCTGTTCCCGGTTGTCTCGTCCGGCATGAGACGGCCCGTGACCTCGACCGTCCCGGAAGGCGCGGCAGGGACCTCCGGGAACTTGGTGAGATCTCCGCCTGCCGGGATCCAGCCGCGGTTGACCAGCACCGCCCGGCCGTCCTCCATGATCAGCGGAGTGAGGACGTAATAGCCGATGCTCTTCTCGTCGGCAGCGGTGCGCTGCCGGACCACGACCTCGTGCCCGCTGTGGTAGGTGCCCTTGGCCGTGACCGTGCGCCAGGCGTCGGCGGGTGCCACCTGCCGCCCCGGTGCGGAGAGCGTGCCCACCGCGACGGCGGGTGCGTCCAGGCTCCGCGCGATCCGCTCGTTCCGGGCGACGCGGTGCTCGTGACGGTGAAGCTGCCAGAAGCCCAGCTCGATCATCACGGGGATGAGGGCGAGCCCGAAGAGGGTGAGAATCACCCACTGTCGGGACAACAGGAAGCGGTACACCCCACGACCGTACAACTCGGTCGCGGGGTGCTCGGCGGGCGGGGGTGCGTCATACGTGGTCGACCAGGCCCACCTTCCCTTCTTCGCGGGCGCAGTGCGCACCGCAGTAGAAGTGGCCGTCGGCCTCGACGCCCTGGCCGATGATGCTGGTCCTGCAGCGTTCGCAGACCGGGGCCATCTTGGCGATGGCACAGGCGAAGCAGTCGAAGACGTGCACCGCACCCTGGGCATGCACCTCGAACGTCATACCGTAGTCGTTTCCGCAAACCTCACATTGGGCCATGGGGCACAGGGTGCGTGCCGGTGCCGCCGCAGGGGGAGCGGGCACCGGGCGCGTCGTGCGGCGTTCACTCGGACGAGGGCGCCGGGGCCACGTCCTGGAGCAGTTGCATGAAGGCCGCCTCGTCGATCACCGGAGTGCCGAAGGCGTCGGCCTTGCGGGTCTTGGTGGTGCCCGAACCGGGATCGTTGGTCACCAGCAGGCTCGTGAGCCGGGAGATGCTGTTCGCGATGTGCAGCCCGGCGTCGAACGCGCGGTCCTCCAGCAGCTCGCGGTCCACCGAGGTGTCGCCGGAGAACGCGACCCGCATCCCCTGGACGAGCCGTCCACCCGGCTCGTACCGGCCCGGGTTGGGGTAAGGGCACGGCGGGCGCTTGCGGCTCTGACGCCATGCGCCCGGGCGGTACGAGTGCGGGCGGCCCCGCGCCGGCGGCACATCCGACCACTCCGTGAGCGGCTGGCAGGCGAGGAGGGGCAGTCGCACCCCGGCCCCCGCCGCCAGGTGGAGGCTGGGCCGGAACGTCTCGGCCAGCACCCTGGCGTCGTCGAGGGCGTGGTGGGCCTGCCGCTGCACGACGCCGTAGTGCGCGGCCAGCGTCTCCAGTCGGTGGTTGGGGAGGGGGAGGGCGAGTTCCTTGGAGAGCGCGATGGTGCACAGCCGCTGACGCACGGGGACGGCACGGTCGGTGCGGGCGTACTCCCGCGCGATCATCGACCAGTCGAAGACGGCGTTGTGCGCCACGAGCACACGGCCGTCGAGGCGGTCGGCGAAGGCGTCGGCGATCTCCGGGAAGAGCGGGGCGCCCTCCAGCACCTCACGGGTCAGGCCGTGGATCCACACCGGGCCCGGGTCGCGCTGCGGATTGACCGGCGAATACCAGTGGTCCTCCACATTGCCCCGCGCGTCGAGCCGGTAGACCGCCGCGGAGACGATGCGGTCGCTGCGCGCGAGCCCGGTCGTCTCCACGTCGACGACCGCATACCCCGGCGGATACGCCTCGGGCCACTCCTCCGCGGCCGCCGGATCCCGCATCGCGTCCCGCACCGGGGGCGCGGACTGCTGCGCGATGGACGGTACGGCGGCGATGCGGTTGTCGAGCATGGTCCACGAGAATACGGGCCGTCTCGGACAACGCCGACCACCGGGCCGGGGCAGCGACATGACGGCGCGTCAGGCCGGAGCCGGGGCGGGTCCTGACTCGTCCGTGCGCTCCTCCGTATGCTCCCGCGGGGACGTCCCGGGACGTGATCCGGCGCCGGGCGGGGCGCGAACTCCCGCTGCCGCGGTCCCATACCGATCGGTAACGACCTCTGGCGGAGTGACTCACTCCGCTCTATGGTGCGGCCATGCCGCACTTGCCCGATGTCGTGCTGTGGTCGATTCCCGCCTTCATTCTGCTCACGGCCCTGGAGGTGGTGAGCTACCGCCTGCATCCCGACGAGGACGCTGCCGGCTACGAGACCAAGGACGCGGCGACCAGCATCGGGATGGGGCTCGGCAGCCTGTTCTTCGACGCGCTGTGGAAGATCCCGATTGTGGCGATCTATGCCGCGATCTATGAACTCACCCCCGTGCGTGTGCCGGTGCTCTGGTGGACGATCCTGCTCATGCTGCTCGTCCAGGACTTCTTCTACTACTGGTCGCACCGCGGGCATCACGTCATCCGGGTTCTGTGGGCCTGCCATGTGGTCCATCACTCCAGCCGGAAGTTCAATCTCTCGACCGCGCTGCGCCAGCCCTGGACCTCCTGGACGGTCTGGCCGTTCTACGTTCCGCTGATCGCCCTCGGCGTACATCCGGCCGCGCTGGCGTTCTGCTCCTCCACCAGCCTCGTGTACCAGTTCTGGATCCACACCGAACGCATCGGCAAACTCCCCCGTCCCATCGAGTTCATCTTCAACACCCCGTCCCACCACCGCGTCCACCACGCCTCCCAAGGCGGGTATCTGGACCGCAACTTCGGCGGGATCCTCATCGTCTGGGACCGGCTCTTCGGCTCCTTCGCCCCCGAGACCGAGCGTCCGGTCTACGGCCTCACCAAGAACATCTCCACCTACAACCCGCTGCGGGTGGCCACGCACGAGTACGCCGCCATCGCCCGCGACATCCGTGCGGCCCGTACGTGGAGCGAACGCGCGGGGCGTCTGCTGCGAGGACCGGGCTGGGAGCCCGCCCGGATCCCCGCTACCGCCGAGGGTCCGGCTACCGCCCGGGGTCCGGCTACCGCCGCGGAGCCCGCTGCCACCGAGCCCGCGGAATCCCCGGCGAGCGGAGCGGCCGTACCGTAACGGCACGGCACACAACGGCACGGCGCGCGCACGGCACGGTCGCACAACGGCTCGGCGCACAGTGGAAGTCCATGGGAGAACGGACGTGAAGGGGCGGCATCCCGGCGTCCCGGAATGCCGCCCCTCACTGCTGTTTTGCGGGGCCCCTGCGGCCCCGCTCTACCTCCGCACCGGCTACTTCCTCACCGCGTCCAGGGCGTCCGCGATCCCGGCCCCGTAGAAGCCGTTGTAGCTCTTGCCGCCCTCGCAGACCGCGTCCGCCTGGCCGTCCCCGTCGATGTCGTACGGGTCCTGGCACGCCTGGTCGTCGGCCTGCTGCTCGAGCAGCGCCTTGACCACCTTCGGTGATGCAGTCGGGTGGGTGCTCTTGATGAGCGCCGCCACACCCGCGACGTGCGGGGAGGCCATGGACGTGCCGGCCATGTAGCCGTAGCCGCCTCCGGGCAGCGGGCCCAGGATGAGCCCGCTGGTGGCCGGAGGGGCCGGGGGCTGGTAGGCGGTGCTGTCGCCGCCGGGGGCGGCGATGTCGACCACGCCCAGACCGTAGTTGGAGAACGAGGACTTCAGTCCCTTGGCGCCGGTGGCGGACACCGTCACCACGCCCGGAAGCTGGGTCGGGATGTCGAAGCACTCGCTCGGATCGATCTCGCGCTCGACCGGGGTCGAATCGTTGGGGCTCACCGGGTCGGTGATGGAGTCGGCGGCCAGGTCGTAGTTCTCGTTGCCCGCCGCGGCGACGTTCACCGCACCCTTGCGCTCCGCGTACCGCGTGGCCCGTGTGATGGCCTCGACCAGCGCCTTCTGGTCGGGGTCATCGGTGCAGTTGAAGTACCACGGGTCGGTGTAATAGCTGTTGTTGGTCACCTCGACGCCGTGCTCCGCGGCCCAGATGAAGCCGCAGACGACCGCCTCGGTGTAGAAGAATCCGGCCTCGGTGGACACCTTGATGCCGGAGACCTTGACGCCCGGGGCGACTCCGGTGACGCCGACGCCGTTCTTCGCGGCGGCGATCTCACCGGCGACATGGGTGCCGTGCGGGCTCTCCTGGGCGCTGGGGCGCCAGGCGCCGTCGGCCGTGTCCGGCTTGCCCGTCACGCAGTTGACGGACGCCTTGCGGTCGAAGTTGGGCGCTATGTCGGGGTGGGTGTCGTCCACGCCCGTGTCGATGACGGCGACCGTGACGCGGTCGCTGCCCAGCGACTTCTCGTGTGCCTTGTCCGCCTTGATGGCGGGAAGGTCCCATTGGAGAGGCTGCAGCGGGTCCTCGTCGGAGTCCGCCTGCTGAGCGGCCGCCTTGGCCTGCTCGGCGGTGAGCAGCTTGGGCGCGCCGGTGTCGGTCGTGCCCTGCGCGGGCAGCGGAGCCGTACGGGTCGAGCCGGCCGAGTCGACCCCGCGGACCTTGCGGATCTTCTCGGCGAAGTAAGCGTCGCCGGAGTGGGCGACGATGACGCCGATCTGGTCGTAGGTCTCCACGATCGTTCCGCCGGCCTTGGATATCGCCTTCTTCATGGCGGAGGACGAGGCCTGCCCGGGGCGGACGTTGACGACATAGCTGAGCTTCTCGCCGCTCGCCGCGGTCGTCGTCATGGCGGAAGCCGTGGTGCCCGCGGCCTCCGCGGGCGCGGCGTTGGCCGAGCCGGGGAGGAAGGCGAGCGCGGTGGTCAGGACCATGCTGGCCGGTATCACAACGGCGCGTCGTGAGCGTCCGGCTGAGCGCTCGGTCATGGGTTCTCCACTTCGGTCGAAGCAGTCACGAGCATCTTCGGAGGTCGTGAAAGGTCAGGGAATCCACGGAATGTGAGGTGCTTTCAGGAGAGAGGACGGCGAGGGCCGGCCGACGCCGCGGTCACTTCTTGACCGCGTCGAGCGCGTCGACGATGCCGAAACCGTAGAAGCTGTTGATGTGCTGTGTCCCCGTGCACTCGGCGTTGACCTTGCCGTCGCCGTCCGGGTCGTACGGCTCCGTCGGACACGCCGGGTTGTCCGCGTGCGCCTTGAGGAGCCACTGGATCTCCTGCGGGCTCGCGTCCGGCCGCTTGCTCTTGATCAGGGCGGCGACACCGGCGACATGCGGCCCGGCCATCGACGTGCCCTGGAGGTACGCGTAGTCGCCCCCGGGCATCGTGGAGAGGATCCGCCCGTCCTTGGCCGGAGCCTCGGGCACCTGGTACTTGTCCCCGCCCGGACCGGCCACATCGATCTGGTTCAGGCCGTAGTTGGAGTAGTACGACTTCAGGCCCTTGGGCCCGGTCGCGGACACCGTCACGACACCCGGCAACTGGGTCGGGATGTCCAGGCACTTCGACGGGTCGATGGTGCGCTCGATCGGGGTGGTGTCGTTCGGGCTCGAGGTGTCCTGGATCGACTTCGCGGCGAGGTCGAAGCCGGAGTTGCCCGCGGACGCGATGTGCAGCGCGCCCTTGCGCTCGGCGAACTTCGCCGCCCTGCTGACCGCTTCGACGATGGCGCCCTGATCGGCGTCGTCCTTGCAGGCGAACATCCAAGGGTCTATGTAGTAGCTGTTGTTCGTGATCTCGATGCCCTTGTCGGCCGCGAACATGAACGCGCAGACGACGGCCTCGCCGTAGAACAGGCTGGTCTCCGGCTCGCTCACCTTGATGGAGGAGACCTTCACGCCCGGCGCGACGCCCGCGACGCCCACATTGTTGCGGGCGGCGGCGATCTCGCCCGCAACATGCGTGCCGTGGTAGTCGTCGGCGGTGTACGGACGCCAGGCGCCCTTGCTGGTGTCCGCGACTCCGCCGACGCAGTTGGCGGACTGCTTCGCGGAGAAGTTCGGGGCGAGGTCCGGGTGGGTGTCGTCCACGCCGGTGTCGATGACCGCGACAGTCACCTTCCTGCTGCCCGGGTTCACCTTCGCGGCCTTGTCGGCCCGGATGGCGGGGATGTCCCACTGCAGGGATTCGAGGGGTTCCTTGCCGGAGGCTCTTGCGGACCGGAGCGCGGTGGCCGAGCGGGGCTCGCGTACCTTCTCCGGTTTTCCGACGTCGGTCGTGGCGGCAGCCTTGAGCGGAGCCGTGCGGGTGGCACCGGCCGAGTGTACGCCCTTCACGGCGCGCATCGTTGCGGCGAACTCGGGGTTCGCCGAGTGGGCGACGATCACCCCGATCCGGTCGTGCACGGCGACCACGGTGCCACCTGCCTCGGTGACGGCCTTCTTCACCTTGCCGATCGTGCCGGCGCCGGTTTCGGTGTTCACCACGTACGAGAGCCGGGGTCCGGATTCATCGGCGGCCGGCGCGTCCGCGGTCTGCGGTGCGGCGGCTGTGGCGGGGCCGGGAAGGAAGCCGAGAGAGGCTGCGAGTGCGAGGCCGACGGGCAGCGCGAGTGCGCGACTGCGCCTGGACCGGAGAGGAGCCATGGGTTCTCCACATCATCCGTGAGACCGTCCACGCACGGGTGTGCGCATGGACGGGTACATGACGACGGAAGCTAGCGCCGATACCGTGATCTGATCAATGGATTTCGGCGAAAGGCCGAGAATCCCCTCAGTCGTGGCCTGTATAGCCCGTATGACTGAAAAGCCCGGCCAGGACCGGTATTTACGTCCTCGGGGTCTTCTGCATCAGCGGCGTGACGGATGCATCCGCAGCGCCTCGATGCTCAACGGCGGCAGCGCAACCCGCGGGCCGTACCACTGCCCGAATTCTCCCGCGGTGATGCGCGATTCGGCCCGCGCAGCCTGTACGGACGCCACCGGGCAGGGCAGCCGCACCATGCCGAAGGGCCGGCGTGCGGGCACGGGAGGCAGAGGGTTCGACGGCTCGCTCACATCCCCGTCAACGAACAGGAAAGCGCTGGGTGTCGGCTCTCCTCAACCGATCCCGTCGAATTCAACCACTCCCCCTGTCGGATCCCGCCATCCGGGCCTACGATGCCGAATCCGGAAGTGATCTAGCTCACCCATGGCCTCAGCCCTAACACCGCTCATTCGTCCCCGTTTGCACCAACAGGAGAGACCTGTGTCTACCGAGTCGAGCCCAGCAAGGGAGGGAGCGCAGGGCACGGAGCAGTACCGAGGAGTGCAGGCGAGTCCCGAGTTCGCCGAATTGCGCCACGCGTACCGCTCCTTCGCCTTTCCTCTCACGGTCGCCTTCATCACCTGGTATCTGCTCTACGTGCTGCTGTCCAGCTATGCGGGCGGCTTCATGGGCACGAAGGTCGTCGGCAACATCAACGTCGCCTTCGTCCTCGGCGTCGCCCAGTTCGTGACCACATTCCTCATCGCGTGGTGGTATGCGCGTCACGCCGCCGCCAAGCTCGACCCGCGGGCCGAGGCCATCAAGTCCCGCCTGGAGGGTGACGCGTCATGAGCCCCACCATCGAGCTGGCCGCCGCGAACGCGAGCGAGCACCGGCCGCTGATCATCACACTCTTCTCGCTGTTCGTCGCCGCGACCCTCGCCATCACGGTCTGGGCCGGGCGCCAGACCAAGGGCGCCGAGGACTTCTACGCCGGCGGCCGGCAGTTCAGCGGCTTCCAGAACGGTCTCGCGATCTCGGGCGACTACATGTCGGCGGCGTCGTTCCTCGGCATCGCCGGCGCCATCGCCATCTCCGGCTACGACGGATTCCTGTACTCCATCGGCTTCCTCGTGGCCTGGCTGGTGGCTCTGCTGCTCGTCGCCGAACCGCTGCGCAACTCGGGCCGGTTCACCATGGGCGACGTGCTGGCGTACCGCATGCGCCAGCGCCCGGTCCGTACGGCCGCGGGCACCTCCACCATCGTCGTCTCGATCTTCTACCTGCTGGCCCAGATGGCGGGCGCCGGAGCGCTGGTCTCCCTGCTGCTCGGCATCACCAGCGAAGCGGGCAAGATCCTCATCGTCGTCCTCGTCGGCATCGTGATGATCCTCTACGTGACGATCGGCGGCATGAAGGGCACGACCTGGGTGCAGATGGTGAAGGCGGTGCTGCTCATCGCGGGCACGCTGCTCATCACGTTCCTGGTGATGCTCAAGTTCAACTTCAACATCTCCACGCTGCTGGGGGAGGCGGCCGAGCGCAGCGGGAAGGGGGCCGCGTTCCTGGAGCCCGGCCTCAAGTACGGTGCCACCGGGATGTCGAAGATCGACTTCATCTCCCTCAGCGTCGCCCTGCTGCTGGGCACCGCCGGCCTGCCGCACATCCTGATCCGTTTCTACACCGTGCCCACGGCCCAGGCAGCCCGGAAGTCGGTCATCTGGGCGATCGGGATCATCGGGGCCTTCTACCTGATGACGCTGGCCCTGGGCTTCGGAGCCGCCGCGCTCATCGATCCGCAGACGATCATCGAGTCGAACCCGGCGGGCAATACCGCCGCACCACTGCTCGCCCAGGAGATCGGCGGCGGCGCGGATTCGACGGGCGGCGCGATCCTGCTGGCGGTGATTTCGGCCGTGGCCTTCGCGACGATCCTCGCCGTCGTCGCGGGACTCACCCTGGCCTCCTCGTCCTCGTTCGCGCACGACCTCTATGTGAACGTCATCCGCAAGGGCAAGGCGTCCGACAAGGAAGAGGTCAGCGCGGCCCGTTACGCGGCGATCGGGATCGGAGCGATCGCGATCGTGCTCGGCGTCTTCGCCCGGGGGCTCAATGTCGCCGGTCTGGTGGCGCTGGCCTTCGCCGTCGCCGCGTCCGCCAACCTTCCGACCATCCTCTACAGCCTGTTCTGGAGGCGGTTCACCACCCAGGGCGCGCTGTGGTCCGTCTACGGCGGTCTGGCCTCGTCCGTCCTGCTGGTGCTGTTCTCGCCGGTCGTCTCGGGCAAGCCGACCTCCATGTTCCACGGTGTGGACTTCCACTGGTTCCCGCTGGAGAACCCCGGACTGATCTCCATCCCGCTGGGTTTCCTGCTCGGCTGGATCGGGTCCCTGGTCTCCAAGGAGGAGCCGGACACCGGCAAGTACGCGGAGCTGGAGGTCCGTTCCCTGACCGGATCGGGCGCCGCGTGATGCGCTGACGGGTCGTTCACCGACCGTTGTGCGGCCGCGTCGTCCGACGTAGCGCAGTCCGCTGCCGCGCAGGGACCGTAGGACCTCGGGGGCGTCATCGACGGTGCGGTCGTTGTGGGTGAGCATGAAG